>NZAO01000096.1 GCA_002686135.1 Rhodospirillaceae bacterium | reverse complement strand
TTATTTTCCCCCGATTCCGGGGTCTGGGGCCCCGCGTTCGGTGCACCAGCCGGTGATAAGGTGGGCCGGGGTGATATCGAAATAGATATTGCTGACGCTGACGCCGGGCCACTGGGTCGTGCCCAGTTCCGCCGGACTCATTTCTTCCAGCGCGGGCGGTTCTTCCTGCTGGCATATCTTGAAACTCTCGCAACAGACATAAAACGGCACCTTCTCGGCATGGGCGGCCATGGCCAAAAGCAAGGTTCCCGCCTTGTTGATGGTACTGCCGTCTGCCAACAGGGTGTCGGCACCGACGATGGCCACATCGGCACGGGCCGCGAACAGGCCGACCTGGGCATCGGTGATATAGGTGGTGGGGATGTCCCACTGGCTCAGGTGTTCGGCCAGGTCGCCGCCTTCGCACAGGGGCCGGGATTCGGGCACGATGGCTCGTACGCTGCGGCTTTTCAGAAGGTGGAAGACTTCGAGAACGGTGGAGCTGAAGCTGTGGGTAATGATAGTCTTGTTATCGCCCACCAGGGCGCTGGTTAGCGCCGCAGCCTCGAAACTTGCCTTGGTTGACTGTTCCGCTAAGTGCATGGCGTTTTCGGTCGCCGTGACACGCGCCTCGTTCACCTCATCGGGCAAAACCTCCAGGCTTTCCTTCCATTCCTCCATCAAGTTTTTCAATGGAGACATGCTGGGGCGAACAGCGCCCAGGGCTTCGGCCCGTTCCGCCAGGTAATGCCGCAGCTCGATGGTCTTTTTAACCTCGGCGGATTGCGCGCACTGGGCAGCGATCTCGAGACCCAGCCGCGCCAGTTCGCTAGCGCCGCTGTGGCGGTCCTCGATCAACTCTTCCAGCCGCTGTTTGAATTCCTCGTCATCCATTTTCCTTGCCACCCTTCCTGCCACTTCAACACTATAGGTATTATATAGACGCTGCATATGAGGGAAGCTTGCATTACAGGAAAATCGGGGGCATTTGGCACATATGGACGCAGATTCCGACAAGACACCCTCTGCTAGGGATTCGCGCAAAACCGCAAGAAAGAAAAAGGCCACCCGCGGTTCGGCCCCGCCCGCGCCGGACGGCGCCGCATCCAAATCCGCATGGGGTGACGCCAAGGCTGGGAAACAAGGTGGACTCTATGATGTGCCCCGGCAACGCGAGATTTTCGACCGCCGCAAGGTGGGGGCATTTCTTTTCGGCCTGAAGAAAGAAAAGGGAATCACCGATGCCGTTCTGCGCGCCCGCCTACTTGACCACTTTAAGGAAGTGCTGGCCGCGGGCAGCGAGGCCATCCGCTACCGTTTCGCCGAGGGCGCGGACGGGCTGGAAACGGTTCATGCTCAGACCTTTCTCATGGACCAGATCATCCATGTCCTCCTGGAATTCACCGAGAACGATCTCTTTCCCCTTGACCCGTCGGCGGCGGAAGAACGTTTAACCGTGGTGGCCGTGGGTGGCTATGGCCGGGCTGAACTGGCACCCTTTTCCGACATCGACCTGTTGTTCCTGCTGCCAAAGGCCAAGACCTCCCACCGGGAAAAGGTGGTGGAATACATTCTCTATATCCTGTGGGATTTGGGTCTGAAGGTAGGGCATGCAACCCGCTCCTTAAATGAATGTATGCGCACCGCGAAAACCGATCTGGTTATCCGCACCACCCTGGTTGAATCGCGCTTTCTCGCCGGCGACAAGCGGCTTTACAACACCCTGCGCCGGCGCTTCCAGGCCGAGGTGGTCAAGGGCTCGGAGACGGCCTATATCGAAGCCAAGCTGGCCGAGCGCAATGCACGCCATGTGACGATGGGCGACAGTCGCTACGTGCTTGAGCCCAACATCAAGGAGGGCAAGGGCAGCCTACGCGACCTTCACACTCTGTTTTGGATTGCCAAATATATTTTCACAGTGGACGACGTGGACGAGTTGGTGGCGCGCAAGGTTCTGATCCGCTCGGAGGCCAACCTGTTCGCCAAGGCGCTGAACTTCATTCTCACCTTGCGCTGTCATCTTCATTACATTTCAGGCCGGGCGGAAGAACGCCTGACCTTCGACCTGCAATCGGAAATCGGCCGCCTTATGGGCTATACCGACCATGCCGGAAGTCTCGGCGTTGAACGCTTCATGAAACACTATTTCCTGGTGGCTAAGGATGTGGGCGACCTGACCCGTATCTTTTGTGCCGCGCTTGAGGCCGAACGCAAAAGAGCGCCGCGCCTCAACTGGCGGCGGTTGGCTCTGCGCGGAAAGATTCCGGGAGAATTCAGGGTCGAGGGCTCGTGGCTCGTGGTGGACAAGAGCGACGTGTTTGTCCAGGACCCGGTAAACCTGATCCGCCTCTTTCATCTGGCTCAGCAGTTCGATCTCGACATTCATCCCGTAGTCCTGCGCAAAGTGACGCGCAAGCTTGGCCTAATCAATGCAAAGCTGCGCAAAAATCCAAAGGCCAATGCTCTGTTCGTTGAAATCCTGACTTCGAAAAATGCACCCGACATGGCCTTGACCCGCATGAACGAGGCCGGTGTCATGGGCCGTTTCATCCCCGATTTTGGGCGCGTGGTGGCGCAGACGCAACATGACATGTACCACGTTTATACGGTGGATGAGCATTCCATCCGCGCCATCGGTATCTTGAGCCGTATCGAGAGGGGGGAACTGGAGGAAGACCACCCCCTGTCGACGAAAATCTTTCCCAATATCAGTTCGCGCCGCGTCCTCTATCTGGCGGTGCTGTTGCACGACATCGCCAAGGGGCGTGGCGGCGACCACAGTATCCTCGGGGCTGAGGTCGCCGAGAAAATAGGACCGCGTTTAGGATTCGACGCGGCAGAGACAGAAACCGTGTCCTGGCTTGTGCGTCACCATCTGTTGATGAGCAATACGGCCTTTCGCCGCGACATAAACGAATCCAAAACCGTGAGCGATTTCGTGGAGGCTGTGCAGTCTCCGGAACGGTTGCGCCTACTCCTTATTCTTACCGTGGTGGACATCCGCGCTGTGGGACCCACGGTGTGGAACGGATGGAAGGCGGTGTTGCTGCGGGAACTCTATTACAGCGCCGAGGAGGTCCTGTTGGGCGATTTCTCCTTGGTAAAACGCGAAGACCAGATCGCCGCCGCTAAGGAAACATTGCGTCGCGCCCTGCCGAAATGGAGCAAGGCGGATTTTGCCGACTTCGAAAGGCTAGGATATCCTGTTTACTGGCTGTCCCAGGACATCGCCAGCCATATACGTCAAGCCAAGATGGTGCGCGCCAATGCGAATTTAGACCACCCGCTGGCTATAGACTGCCACGTGGACCGGCTCCGTGACGTAACCGAAGTTACCATTTACACCTCAGACCATCCGGGTCTGTTTTCAGGCATTGCCGGCGCTATCGCACTAGCTGGGGGCAATATCGTGGATGCCCGTATTTTTACTCTGACCAATGGCATGGCCATGGATGCGTTTTCGGTACAGGAGGTGGGTGACTGGGTTCAAGAATCGGGGGGCCGCGTCTTCGATGACGCGCACAGGCTCAAGGAGCTGGAACGGCTGATCGAGGCCACGCTTACCGGCGCCATGAGGCCGCGTGAAGACCTGGCGAAGCGCTCCCACATACTGCCCGAACGCTCCCATGTCTTCACCGTGTCGCCGCAGGTACATATGGACAACACCGTCAGCGCCACCAACACCGTGATCGAAATCAATGGCCGTGACCGTCCGGGCTTGCTGTTCGAGGTGACGCAGGCACTTACCGATTGTAGCCTGCAGATTTCCACTGCCAAGATTGCCACCTATGGAGAGCGGGCGGTGGACGTCTTCTATGTGAAGGATATTTTCGGACTCAAGGTGGAAAACAACTCCAAGATCGAACAAATCAGAGAGGCTCTTCTGCGCGTCCTGGAACCCTCCGGGAAAGCCCCCACGCGGCCTTTGCGGGGCAAGGCGGAAGCTCCGGAAAAAGTCCAGAACCGCCGTCAGCGCAAGTCCAGGGCAAAGGCACGTTCGGTTCGCAAGACCAGCGCCAGATAAACGGCCTTGTAATCTTTCCCGCTTCCACCTGTTGGTAAAATCCGCTAGACCGGCTCCATGGCGTTTTTGCGCAACATCGCCACGGTGGGGGGATTGACCCTCGTCAGTCGCGTTCTGGGGTTCCTGCGCGATATCCTGATCGCCGCCTTTCTCGGTGCTGGCCCCATTGCCGACGCTTTTTTTGTCGCTTTTAAGCTGCCTAACTTTTTTCGCCGCCTGTTCGCCGAAGGCGCGTTTTCCGCCGCTTTTATCCCGATTTTTTCTGGGGAGCTGGCGCAACATGGTCGCGAACGGGCGATGGCATTCGCCGCTCAGGCGTCGTCGGTGCTGTTATGGGTTCTGCTGGGGCTGGTGTTGCTGTTCGAGATCGCCATGCCCTGGTTTATGTATGTGCTGGCTCCGGGTTTTGCCGAAGACCAGGAAAAATTCACCCTCGCGGTGGATTTCTCGCGCATCACCTTCCCCTATATTCTGTTCATTTCCCTGGTCTCACTTCAGGGCGGGGTGCTCAACACACTGGACCGTTTCGCGGCCATGGCGGCGACTCCGATTCTGCTCAATCTGTGTCTGATCACTGCCTTGGCAGGGTTTGCACGGGCTGCGGCTACGCCGGGCCACGCCTTGGCATGGGGCGTGGCCGCCGCCGGCGTGGTGCAGCTGGTCTGGTTGATGGCGGCGTTGAGGAGGGAAGGGGTGGTGCTGCGCCTTCCACGGCCCCGGCTGACAACGAAAATCAGGCGTCTGCTGACGCTGTTTTTCCCCGTGGCCCTGGGCGCTGGCGTCTATCAGGTCAATCTGGTGATCGATGTGATCATCGCCTCGCTGCTACCTACGGGGTCCATTTCCTTCCTCTATTACGCTGACCGGGTGAACCAGCTGCCGCTTGGCGTTGTCGGGATCGCGGTGGGCACGGCGCTGTTGCCCCTGTTGTCGCGCCAGGTCAAAAACGGCGAGGGAGAAGCGGCGCTGGAAAGCCAGAACCGGGCCATCGAATATGCGCTTTTTTTCGCCCTGCCGGCTGCCGCCGCCCTGATGACCATGTCTTTACCTGTGGTGACGGTATTGTTCGAACGCGGCGCTTTCTCCGCCGCCGACGCTCTGGCTACGGCTCGGGCCCTGGCCGCCTTTGCCATCGGCCTGCCGGCCTATGTGCTGGTCAAGGTGCTGGCGCCCGGCTATTTCGCCCGCGAGGACACCAGGACACCGATCCAAATCGGGGTTGTGGCCATGATGCTGAACGTGGTGCTGAGTTTGATCCTGATGGCATTCCTGGCCCATGTGGGCCTGGCCCTGGCCACCGCCACATCGGCCTGGTTCAACGCCGTGATGCTGGCTCAGGGCCTGAAGAAACGCGGCCATCTGGCCATGGATGCGCAACTACGCCGGCGCGTGGCACGGATGCTGCTTTGCTCAGCGGTGCTGGCGGTTGCGCTTGCTTTCATGGGTGACGGCTTGGCTGGGCCCCTGGCGGGAACACAAGCCATGCGCTTTGCCGCGCTGGCGGTGCTAGTGGTGGCGGGTCTGGTCCTTTATGGCGGTCTGGCGCAGGCCACGGGCGCGGCGCGGCTAGATGCGCTGTGGCGTTCCCATGGGCGCAAACTGGGATGATGCTCTTGACCGCCCCCCGTGCAAACAGCCATAACGGTCGCGTTTTCTTCCATACCTGTCCGTTCTCGCACCAAGTTGCGTTTTCATGAACCGTATTTTTTCGGGCGTACAGCCCACCGGAAACCTCCATCTCGGTAACTATCTGGGCGCTATCCGCAACTGGGTGACTCTGCAGGAGGATTTCGAGTGCATTTTTTGCATTGTTGATCTTCACGCCATTACCCTGCCCCAAAACCCCGAGGAACTTCACGCCCACACGCGCGAGGTGACGGCGGCTTATATCGCCGCCGGGATTGATCCCGAAAAATGTATTATCTTCAACCAGAGCACTGTCCCCGAACACAGCGAACTGGCCTGGATGCTGGCTTGTATCACGCCGCTGGGCTGGCTCAACCGCATGACCCAGTTCAAGGAAAAGGCAGGTAAGCACCGCGAGAATGCGGGTCTGGGGCTGTATGCCTATCCAGTGCTGATGGCCGCTGATATCCTTCTTTACCGCGCCACTCACGTGCCGGTGGGAGACGACCAGAAACAGCATCTGGAACTGTCTCGCGACATTGCCGGAGCCTTTAACCGGCAGTACGGGATAGATTATTTCCCGCTGCCCGAGCCCCAAATTTTGGGTGCCGCTACCCGCGTCATGAGCCTGCGCGATGGCGCCAGCAAGATGAGCAAATCGGACGGCTCCGACTATTCCCGTCTCAACCTGACCGATGACGACGACGCCATCGCCCTTAAGATCCGCAAGGCGCGCACCGACGCCGACCCCTTGCCCGGTACGTCTGCCGGGCTCGAGGGCCGGGACGAGGCCGCCAATCTGGTGGGCATCTACGCCGCCTTGTCGGAAACGAGTGTCGAAGAGGTGTGTCGGCAATTCGCGGGCAAGATGTTTTCCCAGTTCAAGAATGAACTTTCTGATCTGGCGGTGGAGCGAATGGGCCCCATCGCCCGGAAGATTAGAGAACTGACTGCCGAGACCGGCCATGTGGATGGCATCCTGCGCAACGGCGCGGAGCGTGCGGGCGTTATTGCAAAACGGCATCTAGGCGAGATTCGAGACATCGTCGGCCTGTTACGGACGTAACGGAGTCGAAAGGGGCATTTGAATGGCGCTATGGGGGTCTTGATGCGACCCTGCTGCACACTCTATATTCAGGGGTGTCCCAGGGGTTTATCTGCTAGATGTGGGGGGCTATGGAAGCCGCCATGGGTTCCGGGCCTGACAGGTTGAGCCGCCGCCAAGGCGCGCGCGCGCGTGCGCGGGAGTGCCGCCGTTTACGTTGGGGTGCCGCCTGATGCAGATTTATTTGCCCATTGCCGAGATTTCCGTCAATGTTTTTTACCTGTTGGGCTTGGGCGGACTGGTGGGCGCGCTGTCCGGCCTGTTTGGCGTCGGTGGTGGGTTTCTCATGACGCCGTTCCTTATTTTCACCGGCATTTCCCCGGCCGTGGCCGTGGCCACCGAAGCCAACCAGATTCTCGGCGCCTCCGTTTCGGGAGTGTTCGCCCATTGGCGGCGCAGCAATGTAGATTTCAAGATGGGCTTCATGCTGTTGGCCGGGGGTCTGATGGGGTCCAGTTTCGGCGTATGGCTGTTTTCTGTGCTGCGCGGATTCGGCCAGATTGATCTGGTGATCTCCCTTGCCTATGTGGTGTTTTTGTCGGTGATCGGCGCGTTGATGCTGGTAGAAAGCAGCCGCGCCATGTTCCGCCACCGTCGCCATGAAGCGGCGCAGCGCAAACTTCACAAGCATACCTGGCTGCACGGCCTGCCGCTGAAGACCCGTTTCCGCAAGTCCAAGCTCTATATCAGCGCGTTGTTGCCGGTGGGAATCGGTTTTTTCGTCGGCCTTTTGGCGGCCATCATGGGTGTGGGCGGGGGGTTCGTCATGGTGCCGGCCATGATCTATCTGATCGGCATGCCCACCTCCATGGTGGTGGGGACGTCGCTGTTCCAGATTATCTTCGTCACCGCCAACGTGACCATCCTCCAGGCCTATTACAATCAGACCGTGGATGCTCTGCTGGCATTGCTGTTGCTCATCGGCGGTGTGATCGGTGCCCAGATCGGGACCCGGGCGGGGTCATTTCTGCGTGGCGAACAGTTGCGCGGGTTGCTGGCGCTGGTGGTGCTCGGGGTTTGCGCACGCATGTTTTTTGACCTGGCGGTGACGCCGGGGGACCTGTTTTCCCTGGTGTCTCAGGTAGATTTCTCCGGGGAACGATGACTATGATTCGGGCAACGGTAAAAAAATGCACCCTAGAAACCGTGATTCTTAAGGCCACGTTGCTGGCCATGGCGTTTCTTGCTTTTCCGGCGTCCGCGCGAGCGGAGGCCCTGGTGGCGGACCTGTCGTCTCACCTGATTGCTATTACCACCGGGTTTCAGGGCTCCGAACTGCTGCTTTTCGGAGCCACCGATGGCGAAGGCGACGTGGTGGTTCTAGTACGCGGTCCGGAAGAATCGCTGAAAGTGCGGCGTAAAGACAGGATTGGCGGAATATGGGTCAACCGTGACGAAGTAACCTTCGAGAAGGTGCCGGTTTTTTTCCGCATGGCGAGCAACCGCCCGGTGGGTGATTTCGTGCCTTACACCCTTTTGTCGCGCCACCAGCTGGGTCTGCGTTTTCTTGAGCTTCCGGTTGCGGAACCAACGGTTTTGCAGGCGGACATAGTGTCTTTCCGGGCGGCGCTCCTCCGCGGCAAGAGCCGTGAGGGGTTTTACGCACCCGGCGAAGGTAAGGTGACGTTCCTGGGGGAAAGGCTGTTCCGCACCAATGTGGTGTTCCCGCCCAATGTCCCCACCGGAACCTATAAAATAGAGGTGTTTCTTATTCGTGACGGCCGTGTGGTGGGGGCGCAGACGACGCCGCTCATCGTCAGCAAGGTAGGGTTGGGGGCCGAGGTTTTTCTCTTCGCCCACCGCCATGCGGCTCTCTATGGTATCCTTTCCGTGATTCTGGCCACGCTGGCGGGGTGGCTGGGCGCGGTGGCGTTCCGAAAGGTGTGATAATGGCAAAACAGCCGGCACAAAGTCAGGACCGCGTTTTTCTGGTGGTGGTGGACGAAACCGAGGAAATGCATGCGGCGCTGCGTTTTGCCAGCCGTCGCGCCAAGAGCACCGGCGGCAAGGTAGCCCTGCTTTACGTTATTGAACCTACGGAATTCATGCACTGGATGGCGGCCGAAGACCTCAGCCAAGAAGAAAACCGCAAACGGGCGGAAGAAGTGATGCAAGGCCTCTCGGCGGAGGTCAACGAATGGGCGGGAGAACTTCCGGTGTTGTTTCTGCGCGAAGGGGACCGCGATGAATGCGTTCTCGAATTGATCGAGGAAGAGCCAGCCATTTCAATTCTGGTATTGGGTGCGGCGACGGGAGCCAAAGGCCCCGGTCCGCTGGTCTCGGCGTTGACGGGTAAGTTCGTGGGCAAGCTTCGTGTTCCCATTACCATCGTGCCGGGGAATCTCAATGACGAACAGATCAAGGCCATTACATAATCTTCGCCGTTCCATACCATCTCTTGCGAAGGCTTGATCTTTGCGCCCCGGCGGGCCATGTAAAGGGCGCAGTCACGTAACATTATTTGAACAGTAGTGAACCATGTTTATCCAGACCGAACAGACTCCCAACCCCGCGACCCTGAAATTCCTTCCGGGCGAGCCCGTCCTGGAAGAGGGAACGGCCGATTTCCCCTCGGTGGCAGCAGCCTCGCGCTCACCTCTTGCCGGGCGGCTATTCTCTATAGAGGGCGTGGCCAGCGTTTTCCTTGGCAACGACTTTATTTCCGTCACCAAGGCGGAAGGCAGGGAATGGCAGGTCCTCAAACCCTCCATTCTCGGTGCTATCATGGAGCATTACGCCACAGGCCAGCCGACGATTCTGGCCGATGAGGGCACGACAACGGAAGGCGAAGGGGAAGACGACGACGTGGTGCGCCAGATCAAGGAGTTGATAGAAACCCGCGTGCGTCCGGCGGTTGCCCAGGATGGCGGCGACATCATCTTCCACGGCTTTGAGGCGGGGGTGGTTTACCTACAGATGCAGGGCGCCTGTTCGGGTTGTCCCAGCTCCACCATGACCCTGAAATCGGGTATCGAGAACATGCTTAAGCATTACGTTCCCGAAGTGGAGGAAGTCCGCCCCGTTACGTAAAGCACGCTGTTAGAGCCGCTGCCTAAGCCCCTTTACACCAAGATTTTTCTGTTCCTTTTATACTAGATGTGGTATACGTGTATAAATAATACCCATGGAATAGTATCTGTACACACCATAATAGCGTGACAAAACGACACATTTAAGGTGCTTGTCGGGGTTTACATATAATCATATATATATCCCCTATGCATGTAGGGCTAAAAGTACAGCTCATAGGTCTTAGATGTTTTACGGGCTATGTGTCAGTGTTTAATTGTGCGTCGCAACATAGAGATCTATACACTTAATGCTGGGCCTTTCTTCCATGTCATCATCTGGTTCCAAAGGTCGCACCACGCTGCGGCGTCCCGGTTACGAACAGTTTGTGCTGGGTTTTGTGGGCCTATGCGTGGTCGGCATGTATTTGGTCGCGGCCCTTAGTCCGGTTGAACGGGCCATGTATTCCCTGTCGCTGTCGTCCGCCGCGCTGGACGCCGATGAGGTGGTGGCTGCAAATGATCTGCGCCGCTCGGCGCCGGTCTTTGCCATTGCTCTGCTCCCGGGGACGTCTTTTGACACGGTTGACATGGCGGCAAAGGCCCTCTCCGAGTCGGTGAAGCCGACACAGGAGGAAGCCGTCTCGGAAGCCCCCAGTGAAACCGTAGAGGTGGCTGTAGTCGTGCCGCCCACACCTGAGCACAAGCCCGCCTATGTACCTTTTTCCACCCCGTTTACCATGGCCTCCGGCGACAGCGCATGGCTGCCGCAACGGCGATCTCCGTCCGTGGTATCGCCGCCAAGTGGCGGATCCATTGCTAATCTGCGCGGAGGCGTGACTGTAAAGAGCGTAGCCAAGCTGGGAAGTTTCTTTAATTCTCTTAATTACAGTCTGACCAAGGTGCGCTACGGACATCAGCCGGTACCCAGGGTTTTTATCGACTGCCTGCCCAGGGACCTGAAAACCATGATGTCGGTATCGGAGCGCAAGTCCATGTTTCTCAAGGCCATGCTGCCCTTGATCTTGCAGGTTAACGACGCCATTTCGGCCGATCGCTGGAAGCTTCTGGAGATCAACTCCCAGGTACGTATGGGCGGGACCTTGTCGGAGCGGGGTCGCGCCTGGCTGAAGGATCTGGCCCGGCGCCACGGTCTCGACAAGATGCGGCTCAACAGAACGGCTCTGGTAAAACTCCTTGAGCGGGTGGATGTGGTGCCGCCTTCGCTCGCGCTTGCCCAGGCGGTGGAGGAAAGCGGTTGGGGCACGTCCCGCTTTGCCCAGGAAGGTAACGCTCCATTCGGGCAGCGGACCTTTAACGAAACCCGGGGACTGGTGCCGCTGGATCGCGACGCTGACAGCACTCATGCCGTCCGGACCTACAACCGTTTAATTGACGGCGTGCATGCCTATATCGACAACCTCAATACCCACCGTGCCTATCGTGAGTTCCGCAAGGCCCGCGCGACCATGCGCCGTGTCGGAACCGGCCTTGACAGTTTTGCTCTGGCCAAGACTCTGACGCGGTATTCCGAACGCGGCCAGGACTACGTAGATACCCTACACACCATCATGTCGGCCAACGACCTGGCTCCGCTCGACCGCGCCCGCCTCCACGGTGCGCAGATAGCCGGGCTGATGCCTTCTGGAGGCTGAGCCGCTCTAAACATTATTCATTGATTTAAAGTCGCTTCCCCGTTTTTCGGTGAGGCGCTTTTTTTGAAACGGTTATTCGCTACCCGCCGAAGGAAGCCGATAGAACATCATGCTCAGCCAGCGCCAGCGTCCCCCGGGTCCAGGCAGGGTACAGTTAAGGCGAGACCGCCCTTCCGGCAGGGGCTTAACGAAACGTACTTCGATGCGGCGTTCCCCCAGATGCTCGATGATGGCTTTTGGTCCTGCGGAGGGAAAACAGGCCAGCTGGTCGAGGTGGCGGATGCTTTCGGCCACGGTAAACCCAACCGGAGGCAGATCGGTGTTCAGTACCATATCCGCGGGCAAAAGATCGGATACCGGAAGTGGCAGGGCATTGGCCACTTGGCGGAAGCGCTCAAGAGAACCGTATCTCTCATTGAGTGCAAAGCGCGGCAGGTTGAAGAAATCCGAGCCGGAATAAACCACGCCGGAATGCTGGCCAAAGGCGGCCTCATACCCTGCGGCCTCTACCAGTGCTGCCACCCCCAGGCCCGATTCTCCGTAAGGGTAGGCGAACATTTCGGGCCCATACCCAAGCTCCTCATGGAATCGTGCATTGGAGCGGACAATATCCTCGCGGTTTTTGGACATGTTGGAATCCGCCATATGCAGATGCGAGGCGGTATGGCCGCCGATGGTAACGCCGTGGGCGGCGAGTTCCCGGATCTGGTCCCAGTTCATGAGATTCTTGTTGCCGCTGTCGATGCCGTCGGTGGCGATAAAGACGGTGAAGGGAAAACCTGCCTCTCGCAGCCGGGGGAAGGCTTGCGTATAGACCGAGCGGAACCCGTCGTCGATGGTAATGCCCACGGTGCGATTGGGCAGACTGCGCTCCTCGCGCAGGGCGCTTATGATCTCTGGAATCGGAAGAACGTGATAGCCGCCGCTGGAAAGTTCGGCGATATGGGATTCGAATTGGTTGATGCGGATATTGGTGGAAGGCAGGCTGTCCTCGCCGAACCGGTGATACATGAAGACCACCGCCGAAGTGTCGGAATCTGTGGAATCTGCTGTTTGCGCTACCGCCGGCCCTTGATATGTCAGCAGCAATCCCATGGCGAAAAGGGCCTGGGCCATTAGGGATGCGTAGAAATTCACGAAAGAAAAGGCAATGACGGATTTCATGGTCTGTGCACCGTGATATGTTCCACGTTAGCGAAGGGCTTTCCCCACCCGCAAAGATGGTGGTTGGCACACTAGAAGCGCCTTGTCATCTCCGCAAGTAGGGTTAACCCTTTTTAAAGCCCGTCTTATCAAAGCTGGGTGGGGCTATTTCTACCAGGGTCATGGGTGGTTCTTGATGATGGGGCGAAACGGTTGGTGCGATGCCGGTTTTAGCATGGGATATCTTCATCCGTCTTGCCCTATAGCCGGAGGCCGGGGGGCGCTGTTATGAGACTTCTAGCCCTTGATTCGTCGGCTGCTTCCTGTTCGGTGGCGCTGTGGGACGACGGGAAGAAGGAAATCGGCAGCCCGGTCGTGGCGCATCATTGCAAATTTATGGACCGCGGCCAGTCAGAGGCACTCATCCCCATGGTGGACTCCGTGATGGAAGAGGCCGGCTGGGCCTTCGGGGATCTTGACCGGCTGGGAGTCACGGTCGGGCCAGGCTCCTTTACCGGAGTCCGCATCGGCCTGGCGGCTGCCCGCGGCCTGGCGCTGGCCCGTGGCCTGCCGCTGGTGGGCGTTACCAGCCTTGAGGCTATCGCCCTGGAGGCACGCGCTGAGGATGGGAACAAAGACACAGCGGTGCCCGACACCCTGTTTGTGGCACTGTCGGCGGGGCGCAGCGACCTATACTTTCAGATTTTCTCCCGTAATGAAGACGTGGAGTCTGCTTTTCCCTGGCAGGCGACCAGTTCTCCTGGTGCGGCCATGCTTGAAGATGTTCCTGGACAGCTACCACAAAAAGGCCTGGTGCTTATTGCCGGAAACGGCGCGCCACTGATCCGGCATGTTCTGGCGACGGAGAAACGCGCCGCCGGCCCAGGCCACCAGATTATCTATGCGGGCGGTCCGGGACTGCCAGATGCCGCTGCCGTGGCGGTTATTGCCGCCGGGCGTGAGCCCGAAACTTTTGGGTCAGAGCCTGTACCGCTTTATGTCCATTCCCATTATGCGAGACTGCCCCAGGGTCGAATGAAAGAAGTCGCCCCATGACCTCTGGCACCGGGTCCGTGCTAAGACCAATGGATGCCTGGGCACTGGGTTCCGGCTTCGGCTGAAACCGGTGGATTTTGTTATTTCCGTTTTTCATTCCAGGGTGATTAAAACCCCTACAAAGAGTTCAGGCGCGGCGTATGTGCAAACGATAGATCATTTCCATATCCTGAGCTTCCTCTTGAGCGATTTCAGGCACCAACGACAGCACCTCGTGCCCGTCTTCCTTCACTGATCGAGGTACGTTGTCGAGAGGCTCTCCTGCCCGCAGGCGCACTTCGGCGATGGCGCCCGGCGCTAGGCGTTCAAGCATGAGCTTGGTCTTGACAAAGGTCATGGGACAAACCTCACCCGTAATGTCGAGAAAACAGTCCGCTTTGTGAAAATTAGTGGTGATATGGGAATTATCTGGCACTTTTAAAGAGTTCATTTCTATTATTTTATTAATGGGTGCATCTTTTTGTCATTGTGAATATAAGTGATAAGAAGTATATATTTGAAAAATGCATATTCTGGAGGTTGATCTTAAATGTCTGAACAAGTGAGTGCGAAAGAAATACTGGGTTTAGCGACACAAATTGTTGCGGCGCATGTTTCCC
>NZAO01000095.1 GCA_002686135.1 Rhodospirillaceae bacterium | reverse complement strand
GTGTTGAAGCCGTCCACGTCCACCCCGCGCCCCTGGCCGCGCAGCACGTCTTGGGTCAGATCGAGGGGAAAACCGTAGGTGTCGTAGAGCTTGAAGGCGGTGTCGCCGGGCAGCGCCGTAGCGCCCGCCAGCTTGCCGGTTTCTTCCGCCAGCAGTTTCAGCCCCCGCTCCAGGGTCTTCTGGAAGCGGGCCTCCTCCAGCTTCAGGATTTCCGTCATCAGGGCCTGGGCCTGGACCAGCTCCGGATAGACCTGCCCCATCTCGGTAATCAGCGCCGGCACCAGCCGCCACATGAGGGGTTCACGCCCGCCCAGCATGTGCATATGACGCATGGCGCGGCGCATAATCCGCCGCAGCACGTAGCCGCGCCCCTCGTTGGAGGGCAGAACACCGTCGGCCATGAGGAAACACACGGCACGCAGATGGTCGGCGATGACCCGGTAGGATACGACTCTGTCGCCTCCGTCCTTGGTCCCCACAATCTCTTCGGAGGCCGCGATCAGGGCCTTAAAGAGGTCGGTGTCGTAGTTGTTGTGAACCCCCTGCAGCACCGCGGCGATGCGTTCTAGACCCATACCGGTGTCGATACTGGGCCGCGGTAGGTCCACCCGCTTATCCGCCGAGAGACGGTCATACTGCATGAAGACGAGGTTCCAGATTTCTACGAAACGATCGCCCTCGGAATCTGGCGAGCCGGGCGGGCCGCCGGGAATATCCTCACCATGGTCATAGAAAATTTCGGCGCAGGGTCCGCAGGGCCCGGTATCGCCCATGGACCAGAAATTATCGGCACCGTCGATGCGCAAGATGCGCGATTCCGGCAAACCGGTGATCTTTTTGGAGAGTTCGAAGGCCTCGTCGTCCTCGGCATAGACCGTCACCGTCAGTCGCTCTGCCGATACGGCAAATTCTCGGGTGATCAGGTTCCAGGCCAGTTCAATGGCTACGTCCTTAAAATAGTCACCGAAGGAGAAATTCCCCAGCATTTCGAAAAAGGTGTGGTGGCGGGCGGTATAGCCCACATTGTCAAGGTCGTTATGCTTGCCGCCGGCACGCACGCATTTCTGGCTGGTGGCGACACGCGTGAAGTCCCACGCCTCGGCCCCGGTAAAGATGTTCTTGAAGGAAACCATCCCAGCATTGGTGAACAGCAGGGTGGGATCGTTATGGGGCACGAGCGGACCCGAAGCCACGATTTCGTGGTCGTTTTTCGCGAAATAGTCGAGAAAGGCGGCGCGGATATCGTTGCTGGTCTCCATCCCATGCTTTTAACCCGCCCCCCCAGCCGTGTCTACAAACAGAAAGGGACGCGCAGATTTCCGCGCGTCCCCTCTCAAGCCCATGAGCGCCAACCACAGGATCCCAACTGTAAAAACCAAGTCCTAACCTCACGGGCCCCTGGTGATTAGAGCCATGGGCCGGTTTATGACTTGGCCGCCTTAACCGCCGTTTCGCCGGGTGTTTCGTCCGGCGGCTGTTCGTCGTCACCGGCCACGCCGCCCATTACATCGGCGCCGCCGAGACCGGCATTGTTGCGGATCGCCCGTTCGATCTTTTCCGCCACTTCCAGATGTTCACGCAGGAAGGTCTTGGCGTTTTCACGGCCCTGGCCGATGCGCTCCTCGTCATGGGAGAACCAGGTGCCGGATTTTTTCACCACTTCGGCCTGGACGCCGAGATCGATGAGTTCGCCCAGCCGCGAGATACCTTCACCGTACATGATGTCGAATTCCACCACCTTGAAGGGCGGCGCCATTTTGTTCTTGACCACCTTGACCCTGGTCTGGTTGCCGATTACCCGGTCGCGGTCCTTGATGGCGCCGATACGGCGGATGTCGAGCCGCACCGAGGCGTAGAATTTAAGGGCGTTGCCGCCGGTGGTGGTTTCCGGATTGCCGAACATGACGCCGATCTTGTGGCGTATCTGGTTGATGAAGACCACGGTGCAGCGCGACTTGGCGATGGAGCCCGTAAGCTTACGCAGGGCTTGGCTCATGAGGCGGGCGTGCAGACCCATATGGGAATCCCCCATCTCGCCCTCGAGCTCAGCCCGCGGCACCAGCGCCGCGACGCTGTCGATAACCAGCACGTCCACCGCGCCCGAACGCACTAGCGTATCTGTTATCTCCAGCGCCTGTTCTCCGGCATCGGGCTGGGAAATCAGCAGATCGTCCACATCGACGCCGAGCTTGCGCGCATAAGCCGGGTCGAGCGCATGTTCGGCATCAACGAAGGCACAGGTGCCTCCAGTTTTCTGGGCCTCGGCCACCACATGCAGGGCTAAAGTGGTCTTGCCGGAGCTTTCCGGACCGTAGATTTCCACCACGCGGCCACGGGGCAGACCGCCGATGCCGAGCGCGATATCGAGGCCCAGCGAACCGGTGGAGGTGGAATCCACCTCCACCACGCCTTCGCGCTGTCCAAATTTCATGATCGAGCCCTTGCCGAAACTGCGCTCGATCTGTCCCAGCGCCGCCTCGAGAGCCTTTTCCTTGTCCATGTCGTCCTTGTCAACCAAACGGATTGCCGCCTCGGCCATGCTTGCCTCCCTCTTATTTCACAGGGGTGAATATCAATCAATGTACCAGTCAATGACTTATGTTGTGCACGTTTTGTTCTCATTTGCAAGAGAATATTTCAGGAACATCCGTCTGCCAAAGCCCATGGGGGCTAAAACAGAGCCAATATTATTTCGGAATGGCAACATCAGGGTGAAACGGGCAAGGGCGGATACACCCTAGGCCGTGGCCTGTTGCATGACCTCCTTGACCTTGCCCGCCAGCTCTTCGAGGCTGAGAGGCTTGGGCAGAAAATGGATATCGGTGCTGCTGTCGAGACGCTGGCGAGAGGACTCCTCGGCACAGCCAGAAATACAGACGACCTTGATTTGCGACCAGTTTTCCTGGGTCCACTCGACATCACCCGGGATCCCATCGATCTGCTGATCACCGATGTGGCCATGCCCTTCTAGATCGGGGCAGCCCCCCGGAACCGTCTACTCTTCTGCTATCCTTCCCAGGCAGGCAGACCATAAAGGCCGATGCGCACTAGCGCATCGGCCTTTTCCATGTAGTGACCGCCAACCACAGATCAGCCGTCGCGATGGGTTTTTTCCATCCGTTCGTGGCGTTCCTGGGCTTCGATGCTCAAGGTAGCGATGGGCCGCGCCTCCAGCCTGCGCAGGCTAATGGGTTCGTTGGTCTCTTCGCAGAAACCGTAGGACTTGTTTTCGATACGCTCCAGCGCCTCATCGATCTTGGTGATCAGCTTGCGTTCGCGGTCGCGGGTGCGGAGCTCCAGGGCGCGGTCGGTCTCCAGCGAGGCGCGGTCGGCGATGTCGGGCTCCTGGGGGCTGTCTTCCTGGAGGTGTTGGATGGTTTCGTTCGATTCCATGAGGAGTTCCTCGCGCCAGCGCTCCAGTTTCTGGCGGAAATACTCGAGCTGCATGGAATTCATAAAGGATTCTTTTTCCGTAGGCCGATAATCGGGCGGAAGCAGTGGTCGCATGGATGGCCCCTCGCTTAACCAAGGTTAATTTTGGTCGCGGAGTATATGTACCTCTGTCCCAGGGCTCAACAGTGACATGCATCGCATGGAAAAAGAATTTTCGTGGAAATAAAGCCGCGGAGAAAAAGGCCCCGGAAAGGGGGCCGCTGAAAATACCGGCCGCTGCTATACAAAAAGACGCAATTTCTTGCAGGCGGGAGGGGCGCGTTATATATACGGAATATTCATTGTACTCATATAAAAAGGCCAGTGTCCCGGACAGTGTACGGCCCGGCCCCTGGTATGGAATTCGCGCCGGCGACTACTTTGCCCCTAAATCAAATTTTTAAATCAAGTCCAAATCAAGTCCCCGGTACCTTGTGTTGCGCACCTTATTCACACTGTTCCCGCACCAGAGGAAACATCCTACTATGTCCCTGCCCGTTTTCCCTGGGTTGGCTTTTTCGTCCTTTTCGCAACAGCCGGCCCGCCTGATGAGGGCCTACAGTCTATTGCTAGACGGCAGAGCATGAAACAAAACACCCCAAAACGTAAGGGCGTCACACCCCACCCCAAGGGATTGCGCGCCAAACGCCAAGCCTTTTACGACGTGCAGAACCTACTCGGCGATCTGCCGCGCGAGCGCCATATGCTACTGGAATTTCTTCACTTAGTGCAGGACCAGCTTCACTGTCTTTCGGAATCCCACCTGGTGGCAGTGGCCCATGAGCTGGGGCTTTCCTTCGCCGAGGTCTACGAGGTCGCCACCTTCTACGCTCATTTCGACGTCATCAGGGACAACCAGCCGCCGCCGCCGCTCACGATCCGGGTCTGTGACAGCCTCACCTGCGAGATGAACGGCGCGAAGAAGCTCCTCCACACACTGGCTAAGAACGGCGGTGAGAAATTCAGGGTCGTGCGGGCGCCGTGCATGGGGGGCTGCGACCAGGCGCCGGTGGCCGAGGTCGGCAAGAACCATATCACCAGAGCCACGGCCACATCGGTGCGTGCCGCCATTTCCAAGGGCCATACCGCTCCCGAAATCCCCGACGCCACACTCTTCGAGGCCTATGAAAAGGACGGCGGCTATGCCCTGCTTCGCGAATGTCTCGGCGGCGGGCGCAGTCCCGATGAGTTGATCAAGACCCTGGAGGGCTCTCAACTCAAGGGCATGGGCGGGGCTGGGTTTCCCGCCGGCACCAAATGGAAATTAGTGCGCAAGGAGCCGGGACCGCGTCTCATGACCGTCAATGCCGACGAGGGCGAGCCCGGCTCCTTCAAGGACCGCTTCTACCTCGACAGCGACCCCCACCGCCTCCTCGAGGGCACGCTGATTGCGGCCTGGGCGGTGGAAGCCAGCGACGTTTATATTTATCTGCGCGACGAATATCCCGGCATCCTTGAGCTGCTGAAACAGGAAATCCCCAAGCTCGAGTCCGCCGATCTCACCGCCGTCACCCGCATCCACCTGCGGCGCGGCGCCGGGGCTTATATCTGCGGCGAGGAATCGGCCATGATGGAGAGTATCGAGGGCAAGCGTGGCCTGCCGCGCCACCGCCCGCCTTACGTCGCCACGGTGGGCCTGTTCGGACGCCCCACCCTCAACCATAATGTGGAAACCCTCTACTGGGTGCGCGACGTGGTGGAAAAGGGAGCGGACTGGTTCGCCGATCAGGGCCGCAACGGGGGCAAGGGCCTGCGCAGCTATTCGGTTTCGGGCCGGGTTGCCGAACCGGGTGTGAAGCTGGCGCCCGCGGGCATCACCATGAATGAATTGCTGGAGGAGTTTTGTGGTGGCATGGCCAGTGGCCACAAGTTCAAAGCCTATCTTCCCGGCGGTGCCTCGGGCGGTATCCTGCCCGCCTCCCTGGCCGACGTCCCCCTCGATTTCGGAACCCTGGAAGAGCACGGCTGTTTCATCGGTGCAGCCGCCATCATAGTGCTCTCGGACAAGGACAGCATCCGTGACGCCGCTCTTAACCTCATGCGTTTCTTCTCCGATGAAAGCTGCGGCCAGTGTACGCCCTGCCGGGCAGGGACGGAAAAGGCGGTAAAACTGCTCGAAGGTAAAAAGCTGGACCGTCCCCTGATGACGGAACTCTGCGCCACCATGGCCGATGCCTCCATTTGCGGATTGGGCCAGACCGCCGGCAATCCCATATTGAGCATGATGAAGCATTTCAAGGAGGATTTCGCATGAGCGAAACCATCTCCTTCACCCTTGACGGCAAAAAGATCAAGGCGGCGCCGGGCGAGAGCATTTGGCAGGTGGCCAAACGCCATGGAATCCTACTCCCTCACCTTTGTCACAAGCCGGCACCGGGCTACCAGCCCGACGGCAACTGCCGCGCCTGCATGGTGGAGATTGAAGGCGAGCGCGTGCTTTCGGCATCCTGTATCCGCACACCCACGCCGGGCATGAAGGTCAAGACCAAGGCCAAGCGCGCGGTGAAGGCCCGCAAAATGGTGATGGAGCTGCTTCTCGCCGACCACCCCCCCCGCGACCAGGCCCACGACAGCGAGTCCCATTTCTGGCGCATGGCCGAGGCCGTGGGCGTGGATAAAAGCCGCTTCCCCTGCCGCGAGATGCCGCCACCCGATAACAGTCATCCCGCCATGAGCGTACAACTCGACGCCTGCATCCAGTGTGGGCTGTGCACCAGCGCCTGCCGCAAGGTCCAGGTCAGCGACGTCATCGGTATGGCCTTCCGCGGGGCCAAATCCAAGATCGTCTTCGATTTCGACCACCCCATGGGGGACAGCACCTGCGTCGCTTGCGGCGAATGCGTCCAGGCCTGCCCCACCGGGGCGCTGATGGAGGCGACCCTGGTCGACGAAGACGGCAGAGGCCCCATCAAGGCCGATACCAGGGTCAATAGCCTGTGTCCCTATTGCGGCGTTGGCTGCCAGCTTACCTTCAACGTGCGCGAGGGTAAGCTGCTCTCAGCGGAAGGCCGCGATGGACCGGCCAACCGTAACCGGCTCTGCGTGAAGGGACGGTTCGGATTCGACTATGTCCACCACCCCCACCGCTTGACCAC
>NZAO01000094.1 GCA_002686135.1 Rhodospirillaceae bacterium | reverse complement strand
CACGTCTTCGAGCTCCGCCACCGGACGCCCGAAGGCGGGAATACGCAACCCCCGCGCCATATCCACAATGTCGGCGACCACGGCCGAAGCCGTGGGGAGGGAGCCCGCGCCCGCGCCTTCGAGCATAGTGGGACCGACGAAATCGCCCTCCACTGCAACCGCGTTGAGAACGCCCTCCACATGGGCCAGCGGCGCCCCGGCGGGAATGAGACAGGGATGGACGCGCTGTTCCACGCTGCCCTTACCCTCGCCGTCCAAACGCCGCGTGATACCCAACAGTTTAATGCGGCACCCCAGCTCCTCGGCGCAGGCGATATCGCGCGAGGTGATGTGGCGGATACCATCCCTGTAAATATCGTCGAAATTGACTGCGCAGCCATAGGCCACGGCGGTGAGCAAGGCAAGTTTGTGGGCGGCGTCCACGCCGTCCACATCAAAGCTGGGATCGGCCTCGGCATAGCCCAGCGCCTGCGCCTCAGCCAGAACCTCGTCGAATTCCTTACCGGTTTCGCGCATGGCCGAGAGGATATAGTTACAGGTGCCGTTCAGGATTCCCGTGATGCGGGCGATGCGGTTGCCCGCCAGCCCCTCGCGCAGGGCCTTGATGATGGGAATGCTGCCCGCCACCGCCGCCTCATAGGCCAGCGCCACCCCCGCTATTTCCGCTTTTGCCGCTAACTCCATGCCGTGATGGGCGAGCAGCGCCTTGTTGGCGGTGACCACATGGCGGCCCTTGGCCATGGCCGCCTCGCAAACCTCGCGGGCGATGCCGTCGGAACCGCCGATGAGCTCCACCACCACGTGGGTGTCGCTTTCCGTCACCATCTTCAGGGCGTCGTCGAAACAGGCGATGCCTTCCAACGCTACGCCGCGGTCACGGCCCGTATCGAGATCGGCCACCGCCACCACGCGCAATGGCCTGCCCGCACGCTCGGCCAACAGCCCGGCCTGACGGTCAAGCAGTTGCAGCGTCCCGGTGCCCACCGTGCCAAGGCCAGCAATGGCGATGTTCAGGGCGTCACTCATGAGACCGCCTGGGTGTCACTTTCTTGCGCCAGCTTGCCGTAATTGCGCATCAGCGCCTTGATGCTGCGCAGGGCCTGGCGGGTGCGCTGGAGGTTTTCCACCAGCGCGAAACGCACGTGGTTGTCGCCGTATTCACCGAAACCCAACCCCGGCGACACCGCTACCTGGGCCTCGCTCAACAACAGCTTGGAAAACTCCACCGAGCCGAGATGGGCAAATTCCGGGGGGACCGGTGCCCAGGCGAACATGGTGGCCTTAGGCAGGGGCACCTTCCATCCCGCCTTGGCCAGACCCTCCATCAGCACGTCGCGACGCTCGCGGTAAAGGGCGCGGGTCTCTTCCACACAGCCCTGGGGACCGTTAAGCGCCGCCGCGGCCGCCACCTGGACCGGGGTGAAGGCGCCGTAATCCACATAGGACTTGATGCGCGCCAGGGCGGCGATGAGATCGCGGTTGCCGAGCCCGAAACCGATGCGCCAGCCCGGCATGGAATAGGTCTTGCTCAGAGAATAGAACTCGATGGCCACCTCCTTGGCACCTGGCACCTGGAGGATGGAGGGCGGCGGCTGGTCAAAATAAATCTCGGCATAGGCGTTGTCGGAAATCACGTAGAGATCATGGTGACGGCAGAAATCCACCACGCAGGCGTAGAAATCCAGATCCACCACTTCGGCGGTGGGATTGGCTGGAAAATTGATGATCAGCCCCACGGGGTGGGGTGAACAGTTCTTCACCGCCCGTTCCAGACCTTCCATGAAGTCGATCCCCGGCCCGATTGGTACCGAGCGCACCGTGGCCCCAGCAATGATGAATCCGAAGGCGTGAATTGGGTAGCTGGGATCGGGCGCCATGAAGACATCGCCCGGCGTGGCCATGGCTTGGGCCAGGTTGGCCAATCCTTCCTTGGAGCCCAGCGTGACAATGGCTTCGGTCTCGGGATCGATGTCCACATCGAAGCGGCGCTGGTAATAGCCCGCCACCGCCTTGCGCAGACCCGGGATCCCCCGCGAGTTGGAATAGCGGTGGGTGCGCGGGTCTCTCACCGTTTCCACCAGCTTCTCCACGATATGGGGCGGCGTGGCGGAATCGGGATTGCCCATGCCGAAATCAATGATGTCCTCACCGGCCGCGCGGGCACGCGCCTTCACGGCGTTGACCTCGGCGAAGACGTAAGGCGGCAGTCGCTTGATGCGGGAAAATTCGTGCTCGGCCATTTGCGGTCAAACCCTTATGCGCGGTGGGCCAGGCCCATGGGCACCCGGGCTCATGGACTGGCGGTATTATGCTGGCGCGCCCTGTATATGCTGGCGCGCCCTGGGGCTGCAAGCCTTGATCGGTGACTCGGTGTTATAAGAAACTCGGGCAAACCTAATAATCGAGATAAATCTCGGTACGGCGGTTGCCAGCCTCGCCGGCGGGCATGACCTCCAGGTAAATGGGCTCGGAATCCGACTTCGCCCCCACGTAAAGGTCCTTGGCCGCGATGCCGTAATTCATCAGGGCCACCGCCACCGAATTAGCGCGGCGCACCGAGATGTCAAAATTCATCAGCTGATGCTTCAGCGGGTCTGTGTCCCCGGTCCAGCTGCTGGAGAAACCAATCACCCGCAGCGTACCGCCGCTCTTTTTTTGGGAGTCGACGATTTGTTTCAACTGCCGGAGGTCGGCCGAGGACAAAGCAGCCGAGCCGCTGCCGAACTGGATCAGCCCCACCTGGGTGGAAACCACGGTGCGGCTGGCGTCGAATTTCTCCAGGGGGTGGGGAGCGATCTCGTCCACGGATGTGGGCGCGCTCACTTTCTCTACGACCCGGGCCACGCTGGGGGAAGGCGGCGGGCTGGGTGCGGCCGCTACTGATTCGCCTTGCGCCGATTCACCCGCCACCTGTTCTCTGGGCGCGGCCACCGGCGGCCCGCCGGGTTCGGGTATGGACGGCGGCGGCGGCAGGACCCTGTCGCCGACTGGGGACGGCGGAGTCACAGCCCGGGGCGCGGCTGCAGCAGGTGCCTCGTCACTATAGCTGCGGTCGGCAGTGTCGGCGACCAGACCCTCGGCGATCCTTTGACGTTCTCCCTTCGACGGTGCATCGGGAACCGAGGACAGATCCGGAAAATCCTTATCGGCGCCGGGAACCCCCTCGCCGGCACGCGATGTTTTCACGTCGTCGGGGCCCGTTTCCTGCACTTCCTCGTCCTCGTCGTCGCCGAACCAGCCCACCACGTCTTTGGACCATTCCACCGGGTTGAGGGCGTCGGGAACGTAGGAGCAACCCGAAAACATCAGGAACGACGCCACCAGAAGAACCGGGGGCAAGAATCGGGAATTATACGGCCGGTGCGAGGAGGTAAGAAGAATCGTTCTCATGGTATCAACCCCGTGGAAACAAAAATCACGACAGAGGGAAGGCTTTGGATGATCATATCATCTGTGACGGCCTTGTCAGATGAAAGATAAATCCATTGCTTGATTTTTTTGTTCATTACGGTTTTAGTGCGATACAGTGTTTATGTTGCAATGCAGCATATGTTGCAGTGGGCGGGATTCCTGCGCGGCCCTGACTCACTCTAAGTCTTAAAAACTGCCACATAAAATAATTCTCATGGATCACCACATGCCCAGACAAGAGTCTCCTAAAAGCGATGCGCCCAAAAACGGAATACCCGGCCCCGCGGAACTGACCGAAACAGTGGCCAAGATCGCCGAGAAAAGCCAACAGATCGTCACCCGCTTCCTCAAACATCAGGGCCAAGGGCTGCATGCCGATCCCTTTAATATCGGCTCCGCTTTCCTGGAAATGACGGCGCATATGATGGGCAACCCAGAGATGGTTTTCAAAGCCCACGCCTCGCTATGGCGGGGCTATATGGAGCTGTGGCAGAACACGGCACGGGTCATGAGCGGCGAAGAGGTGCCCCCGGTGGTGGAGCCGGAACCAGGCGACCGCCGCTTCCGCCACCAGGAGTGGGAGGAAAACAGCGTCTTCGATTTCATCAAACAGTCCTATCTTCTGACCTCGCGCTGGCTTGCCGCTACGGTGCGTGAGGTCGAGGGGATGGACGAAAAAACCGCCCAGAAGGTGGATTTCTACACCCGCCATTTCATCGACGCCCTGTCGCCCAGCAACTTCGTTCTTAGTAATCCCGAAGTGTTGCGCACCACCATCGAAACCAAGGGCGAAAACCTGGTCCAGGGCCTCGACAACATGATCGCCGACCTCGACCGCGGCGACGGCCGGCTGGCCATCACCATGACCGACCGCGACGCTTTCAAAATCGGTGAAAACATCGCCGTCACTCCGGGCAAGGTGGTGTTCCAGAACGAACTGATGCAGCTCATCCAGTACGCGCCGACCACGCAAAAAGTCCGGCGCCGCCCCCTGCTGATCGTCACCCCCTGGATCAACAAGTACTACATTCTCGACCTCTCGCCCAAGAATTCCTTCGTCCAATGGGCGCTCGACCAGGGCCACACCCTGTTCATTATCTCCTGGGTCAACCCCGGCGAGAAGCTCAGCCACAAGAGCTTCGAGGACTATATGCTCGAGGGGCCGCTGGCCGCTCTCGACGCCATCGAGAAAGCCACTGGCGAGCGCGATGTAAACGTCATCGGCTATTGCATCGGCGGCACCCTTCTCGCCGCCACCCTGGCCTATATGGCGGAGAAAAAGGACCCCCGCATCAAGAGCGCCACCTTCTTCACGTCGCTCATGGATTTCAGCGATCCCGGAGAGCTCGGCGTCTTCATTGACGAGGTGCTGCTGGCCGCGCTTGAGAAAAAGATGCAGTCGCGGGGCTATCTCGAAGGCCGTGATATGGCCGCCACCTTCAACATGCTGCGCGCCAACGACCTGATCTGGTCTTTTGTGGTCAACAACTACCTGCTGGGCAAGGACCCCTTTCCCTTCGACCTGCTGTACTGGAACGCCGATTCCACCCGCCTGCCTGCCGAAATGCACAGCTTTTACCTGCGCAACATGTATCTCGAAAACAATCTGGTGAAGCCGGGGGGAGTCACTCTGGGCGGGGTGGCCATTGATCTCGGCAAGATCAAGACCCCCGCCTTCATCCTTTCCACCCGCGAGGACCATATCGCCCCCTGGAAAGCCACCTACGCAGCGACCCAGCTATTGGCCGGACCGGTCAAGTTCGTGCTCGCCGCCTCGGGCCATATCGCAGGAGTCATCAACCCGCCCCAGGCTGGTAAATATTGCTATTGGACCCACAGCCGCACCGCCAAGGACCCGGAAAAATGGCTTGAGACCGCGGACCGGAGCGAAGGCTCGTGGTGGCCGCAATGGGAAAAATGGATCGCCAAACACGGCGGCGGCCAGGTGCCCGCGCGGACCCCCGGCGACGGCGGACTCGAGGCAATCGAGGACGCGCCGGGCTCTTACGTGGTCGCGAAAACCCCCTGACCTCTCCCGCCTACCGCGCGGCCCCCGAATCGCGTAATTCCAGAACCGTATAAATAGCCCGCAACAGGCGCAGCCGATCGGCCAGGCCGGCAGGCCGTGGGTCCACGTGGTTGAGGCTGTCGAGAAGGAACAGCTCGCTCCCCCTGGAGGCAAGAGCGTGGGCCAGGGCCATGCTCTCGGTTTCGGGAATGATGGGGTCGTCGTGGCCGTGTACCAGCACGAAGTGCACGCCCAGCGACGCTACCTCCCGGCGCACCAAATCGAGGGCAGTAATATCCGCGGCGATGGGGGGTGGCAGCGCCGCCATCAGCGCCGGCACCCGCTCGGGATCGCCGTTGACGAGCAGCGCATGGACCGACTTTCCCTCGCGGCCGAGCCGAGCCACCAGATCGTCGATGTAGGTCTCCGGGTGGTCCAGCTTGCGTTCCGCCATCTCTGTCAACAGCGCCCTGTCGGTAGCTGAATCGAGCCGCCCGGCATTGCCGCGCACGAAGGCCCACTTGCCGTAATCGTTGGCGCGGCGGTACCGCCAGGCCCTGCTTTCACCCTCACGGTAATAGCCGGTGGTGATGAAGGTGATCACCGCCGTCATGTCGTAATAGCCGCCGATGGCGAGAACGAAATCCACCTTCTCCACCATGCCTGGCTCGAACAGTGCTAGAACCGCCGGACCCACGGCATAGGAAACCGCCGTCATGCCCACGCTCCCCTGCCCCGTCTGACGGCCTCCCAGATAGCGCGCGGCGGCGGCGATGGGGATGGCGTCTTCCGGCCCCACCCGGAGGTCGCGCAGACGCGGCAGATCGGGAACGAGAACCATAAACCGGGCCCGCGCCAGAGTGGTGGCGAAGGCCACCAGACGGGGATCATCCTTGCCCTTCCTGGCGACGCCGGGGACCAGAACCATCCCCGCCAGCCCCGGCAACCCCGGCTCTGTGGAAGAATAGAGGTCGCCTCCGAAGGCACCGGAGCCGTTGCCGCTACCATAGGCCCCATAGGACACGGCCTCGCGCCGTGGCGGCGGGGTCTGTTCCTTCAGTTGGCTGGGGCCGCTTCCGGCGTCGATATCGTCGAGCACGCGCGCCGCCTCGGCCAGACGCGCGGGTGAACAGCCTGGCAGGACCGCCACAAACACGGCTAGCGCAAAAAAAACAGCTGGAAATTTCAAATACATACCCCGATTCCAATCCGGAACCCTATTCAAGCAAAGGCGGGGCCGCCCTCAAGGGGATTAATCCCCGCCCATATATTCCTTGGTGAATTGGCAATGGCGGCGGGCCGAATCCTGGATGAATTCCGTCTCCGCATCGATGACGGGACGGATCGACTTTGCCGGATTACCCGCCCACAGCTCGCCCGCCGTCACGGTCTTGCTCGGCGCCACATAGACATCTCCCGCAATTTCTGGGCTGTGGCCGCCATAGGTCAGGATCAGCCCTTTCGCCACGTTTTTTCCAAATCAGAGCCCATGGCCGCACGCCCTACGGGGAAAGGGCGAGACCGTCGAGGCCGGCGGTCTCGTCCAGTCTGAACATCAGGTTGAAGTTCTGTACCGCCTGGCCGCTGGCCCCTTTCATCAGATTGTCGATCACCGAAAGCAGGATGGCGCCGCCCGGCCTGCGGTCGGCGAACACCGACATATGACAGGCGTTGGAGCCGCGCACATGCCGAGTCGAAGGCATGGCGCCTTCCTCCAGCACCCGCACGAAGGGCGCACCGGAATAAGACGCAGCCAGCGCCGCCCTCAAGGCATTCGCATCCGCGCGCCCGGCAAGCCGCACGTAAATGGTGGCGAAGATGCCTCGGTTCATGGGTCCCAGATGGGGCGTGAAGGTGACGGCGACGGGAGACCCCGCGGCATCGCTCAGCCCCTGTTCGATCTCGGGACCGTGACGGTGCGCCGCCACCCCATAGGCGGTGAAACTCTCGGAAACCTCACAGAACAGGTTGGAATCCTTCAGCGCCCGTCCCGCCCCCGAAACACCGGACTTGGCGTCGATGATGATGCCTTCCGGGTCGATCAGGCCAGCACCCAAAAGCGGCGCCAGGGGCAACAGTGAGGCCGTGGGATAACATCCCGGATTGGCCACCAGACGCGCCGTTGTCACCGCCTCCCGCGCCACCTCGGCCAGACCGTAAACGGCCTCCTTCTGTAACTCCGGCGCCGCGTGATCGCGCCCGTACCATTGGGCATAGGTGGCCGTATCGGCGAGCCGGAAGTCGGCCGACAGGTCGATGATTTTGAGATCATCCGGCAGAGCGGCGATGATCTCCTGCGAGGCCCCGTGTGGCAGACAGGCGAAAACCGCCGCCACTTGCGACAGATCGGCCCCGGCCGTGGCCGTCAGCGGCGGCAGATCGAGCCCGCCCAGATGGGGATGGACCTCAGCCACGGGCTTGCCCGCCCGGCGCTCGGCGGTCAGCACCTTGATCTCGGCTTGGGGATGGTGCACGAGCAGGCGCACCAGCTCGGCTCCGGTATAGCCGCTGGCGCCTAAAATAGCGGTGGGTATGGTCTTGTTCTTGTCAGTCATGATCGGTTTCCTAAATCAGAGAATAGAGCCGCGCGCGGGCAAAGGAAAGCAGGCCAGGCGTCGCACGGAATGATCCCGCCAAGAAAAAAGGGCGTCCCGCCAGGAACACCCTTCATTCGTAACGCAAAAAGCCCGGGGGTTTAACGTTTCGAGAACTGGTGGCTTCGGCGGGCCTTGTGGCGGCCGTATTTCTTGCGTTCCACCACGCGCGCGTCGCGGGTGAGGAATCCGCCCTTCTTGAGGAGCGGTCGCAGTCCCGGTTCGTAATTGACCAGCGCGCGGCTGATGCCGTGACGCACGGCCCCGGCCTGTCCCGACAGACCGCCGCCGGAGACCGAACAATCCACATCAAACTCGGAACCACGCTCGGTCAGGTCAAAGGGCTGACGAATCAGCATGCGCAGCACCGGACGGGCGAAATAGACATCCATTTCCTTGCCGTTGACCGTAATCCGGCCGCCTCCGGGCTTCATCCAGACCCGGGCCACGGCGTCCTTGCGCTTGCCGGTGGCATAGGCACGGCCCTGGGCATCGAGCTTGGGCTCCGCGGGAACCACAGGCTCCGGAACCGCAGGTGTTTCCTCGGCCGTGGCGGGGGCCGCGCCGGACGTGGCGTCCGCCAGTTCCGGAGCCACATCACCCAAGGTCGGCGTATCTTCGGCCATCTCAGGCGCTCCTCTTGTTCTTGTGATTCATGGCAGCCACGTCCAGAGCCTCGGGCTTCTGAGCCTCGTGGGAGTGCTCGGGGCCGCTGAACACCTTCAGATTCTTCATCTGGCGGCGGCCCAGAGGGCCGTGCGGCAACATCCGCTCTACCGCCCTGATTACCAGCTGTTCGGGCCGCTTGCCGGCGAGGATACCGTCCGCCGTGCGGGTTCGGATTCCTCCGGGATACCCGGTATGACGGGTATACACCTTGTCGGTGAGCTTCTTGCCGGTGAGCTTTACCTTCTCGGCATTGATAACCACGATATTGTCGCCGCAATCCATATTGGGAGTGAACATGGGCTTATGTTTGCCCCGCAGCATGCGGGCAATCACTGCGGCCATACGGCCCAGGACAAGGTCCTCGGCGTCGATCAGGTACCACTTTTTATTGATCTCCGAGGGCTTGGCGGAATAGGTCTTCATGACGGTTTTCACAACTCATTTGCCGCGGCTCATCTGCGGCGTTCAATTCCCCCCCGCCGGGCCTAAACCAGATCCAGCGGGGCGCGGAGTATGCCACGTATTTTATGGGAGTCAATACACAAAAACCGTTACAAAATAGCCGCTTAGAAAGCGGTATTATAGTAGTGAATAGCTGCCGGGAGCTCTCAGGTGATTTCCTCCGCCAGCCAGTCGAGGTAATTGGGATTGCCGTCTTCCACGGCAAGGGAAACCACGCAGGGGCAGTCGTAGCTGTGCAGCACCCTGACGCGCTCCATGAGGGCGGGGACACGGTCCCTGGATGTCTTGGCGATAAGGACCGTTTCATCAGCCTCGGTGATCTTGCCCTCCCAGCGATAAATGGAGCGCATGCCGGGAATGATATTGGCGCAGGCGGCAAGATGCTCCTTCACAAGGGTGGTGGCGATTGTGCGCGCCTCCGCGTCCGATCCGGCGATGATATAAACGAAACGAAACTCCATGATCTTTCTCCCCCGAAAACCCAGCACAAAAAATCCGTCCGGCAAATCCGGCCCCTCAAACGGCCAGATCCTTTCATGGCCGGCCTCATGATAATAGCTATCAAAATTATGTATCTACTTGCGATGCAAGCATAATTTTCTTGGCGCAAGTGAATTCCTCGCCTAAAGTAAGGAAAAAGGGACCCGTATCGGCGTTTTTCCCGCCGCATGTGAAAAAAACAGGGGTTCCTTACACAGGGGAGGCAATTCATGAGCGCGGCCCGCAGCAGTGCCCAACGAAGCGAACGCAAGGTAGTGCGGATTCACGCCCGTCCGACCCCAGCCCAGCATGAATGGCTCGCGCGCGGCCTCGAACAGCCCGGCGGCAAGCTCCCCTTGTTCGACGCCAACGGCAAGCGCATCGACCCCCGCACTATCCGCAGCTGCATCGACCAAGGATGGGCCGACCCGTGGTTCGCCAATCCGTTGAAACCCGATTGGTTGGTGTGCAAGATCACGCCTCTGGGGCGTGAAATCCTGACCCGCAACGGCTAGAGCACACCCCAATCAAATAAAATCAATTCTGATGTCTTAAAGACTCTTTCCGGAGCCTCTCCCGCCCCCTCCGGTAACCGCGACAGCCCCCCGTCATAGTCCTTTATGGCGGAAATTTAACATGATATTTTAAGTGAATAATTACCAATAATCGTTTGTTATTAATTCATAATATTATGTAATATTTAGCAGAAGCTGCAGGACTCATTACCGCTGTGTGATCGCAGGTAAAGGACGCACAGTTCGTCGCCGCTAACGGTTGTCCATAGACGTAGCCCTGAGCGAGGGGACGGGGAGGAAAATGGTCGGAGCGGTGGGATTTGAACCCACGACCCCCACACCCCCAGTGTGATGCGCTACCAGACTGCGCTACGCTCCGAAAAGATTTGTGCCGATGATCTTTAAGACGGCTACTGGCTGTATTTTTGCGGCGGCGGGCGCACTATACCACCCGAAATGGGGCGTGCAAGAGGCCCCCATCCCCCGCTTTGCCTCAGGGAGACATACGGGGGACATACCAGAATCATATCTTGTCCAGCAGACTGCGCAGGGCTTCCAGCTCTTTCAACAGCTCCCGCAACTCGGCACGGATTCCGGCGGCGGAGGTGGCTGCGGCCGGGGAAGAAAGAGCATCCGCCATTTCCTGATTCTCGACCAAGGATTTAGCGCCACCCTCGCGCAACAGGCGCTGCACCCCCTTGATGGTATAGCCGTCGTGATAAAGCAGGTCGCGGATGCTGCGCAGAAGACCGATATCCTCTGGCCGGTAATAACGCCGGCCGCCACCACGCTTCATGGGTTTGATCTGGTTGAACTTCGATTCCCAGAACCGCAGAACGTGCTGGGGTACGTTCAATTCATTGGCCACCTCGCTGATGGTGCGGAAGGCGGAGGACGACTTCTCCCCGCCCCGGGGCGACGGCTGGACAACCGAAGACTGTGATGCGCCCGCCGCCACGACCTAGGTCACGCGCCTGGTCGCGGCCTCGCCAAGGGATGAGCTGATGCGGTTCTTGAGAATATGGGAGGGACGAAACACCACCACCCGCCGGGGTGTAATGGTGACTTCCTCTCCGGTTTTAGGGTTGCGGCCAATGCGCTCCCCTTTCATGCGCACGCCGAAACTGCCAAAGGAGGATATCTTCACCCCTTCGCCGCCAGATAATGTGGACGAAATTTTCTCCAGAACGGATTCAACCAGATCCGCGGATTCATTGCGGGAAAGGCCCACTTCCTGATAAACGGCCTCGGTTAAATGGGCGCGCGTGACGGTACGGTCTCCCATAATCTCCACCCCCCTCGTATTCGTTACGGAACCCTAACGTCAGCGGTAATATCCGTCAACTGCAGAGGTATAAGAGATTTGTTTCCCATATACCTTGAAAACCGGAACGCCTCCTTCGCGACCCCTTCTACCAGCGGACCATGGCCGCTCCCCAGGTCAGCCCACCGCCGATGGCCTCCAGCAAAAGCAAGTGTCCGGGTTGGATTTTTCCCTCGCGGCGTCCCCAGTCTAGGGCCAGGGGGATGGAGGCCGCGGAGGTATTGGCGTGACGATCTATGGTGACTATCACCTTTTCCTCTCCGAAACCAAGTTTCTTCGCCATTCCCTTCATAATCCGTAAATTCGCCTGATGGGGCACCATCCAGTCTATATCCCCGCCTTCAAGCCCGTGGGCGGACAGGGCCTCTTCGGCCACTGCGGCGAGACGCAGCACCGCCTTCTTGAAGACCGCTTTGCCCTCCATCCTCACCACGCCCACCGTACCGGTGCTGGACGGGCCGCCATCCACATAGAGACAGTCGTGATCACGTCCGTCGCAATGGAGATGGGTCGACAGCACCCCACGGTCGTGCACCTCGCCGCTTCCCTCCCCTGCCCGCAGCACCAACGCCCCAGCGCCATCGCCGAACAGGAAACAGGTGGCGCGGTCATTCCAGTCGAGAATCCGTGAAAGAGTCTCGGCACCGATCACCAGGGCCGTGCGCGCCTGGCCGCAACGGATGAAATTATCGGCCACTGCCAGGGCGAAGAAAAAGCCGGCACAGACTGCCTGGACATCGAAGGCCGCCGCTCCGGTGACCCCGAGACCGGCCTGAATCTGCGACGCCGTGGAGGGAAAGGTCTCGTCCGGGGTTGAGGTCGCGAGCACGATAAGGTCCACCTCGCCGGCCTCGATCCCGGCATCGTCCAGTGCCGCCCGACCCGCGGCAATACCCAGATGCGAGGTAAGCTCCCCTTCGGCGGCGATATGACGTGCCTCGATGCCGGAGCGCTCGCGGATCCACGCATCGCTGGTATTCACCCGGCGCGACAACTCATCATTGCTGACCACCTTGTCCGGGAGAAAAGACCCACAGCCGATAATCTGGGAACGCAGCGTCATGTCAGCCGGGGTGTTTGAGGCTGTGAAAACCGGGCATGTTACAGGACAAAGGCTTGGGAATCATGGTCCGGCTCAAGGTTAAGGGTTTCGAATTCCTCCTTGATGATTTCGTTGAAATCGTTGTTGATCATGTCCACGGCAACGCCGACAGCATTGGCGAAGCCCACCGCGTCAGTGCCACCGTGGCTCTTGACCACTATCCCGTTGAGCCCGAGAAGCATGGCCCCGTTATAGATCCGCGGATCGAGCCGCGACTTCAGCCGCTGCAGCGCGCCCCGGCTCAACAGGTATCCCAGCCTCGAGACCAGGGTGGCGCGATAGGCCTTCTTCAGATAGTTGGTGTAAAGATGAACGATTCCTTCGGCGGTCTTGAGGGCGATATTGCCGGAAAACCCGTCGGTGACGATCACATCCACGGTGCCGGCGGCGATATCGTCGCCTTCCACGAAACCGTGGAAGCGTATGGGCAGGTGGCTGTGGCGCAGGATATCTCTGGCGCGGCGCACGGAATCGTGCCCCTTGCGCTGCTCCGATCCCACGTTGAGAAGCCCGATGGAGGGTTTGTCGAGCCCCAGGACGGTACGGGCGAACACTTCCCCCATCACCGCGAACTGCACCAGATTATCGGAATCGCATTCCACGTTGGCACCTAAATCCAGCATCAGGGTTTCGCCCTTCTGGGTGGGGAAAAAGGAAGCGATGGCGGGGCGGTCGATGCCGGGCAGGGTTTTCAGGACGAACTTAGCGATGGCCATGAGCGCGCCCGTGTTTCCTGCCGAAACCACGCCTTCGGCAAGGCCGTCGCGCACCGAATTGATGGCCACACGCATGCTCGATTCCCCACCATTGCGCAGCGCCTGCGAGGGCTTCGCCTCGGCGCTCACAACATCCACGGTATGATGTACCGAACAAGCCTTGTGCAACGCCGGCGTTTCGTCCAACAAGCCTTCGAGACGCTTGGAATCGCCGAACAATAGAAAATGGATGCCGGGGAACCGCTCATGGGCGATTTCCAGACCCCTGATTACCATTTCCGGCGCTTGATCTCCGCCCATGGCATCAAGGGCGATGATATGGCCTTTGCTCACTGCCGGAATCCCCGCAGAAAGTTATGAAAATTTATATACTTGCGGCCTCGGCCACTTCGCGATCGCGGTAGGTGCCGCAAGACTCGCAGACATGATGAGGCAGTTTGTATTCGCCGCAGCTGGGGCATTCCACATAACCGGCGGCCTTCAGGGAATCGTGGGAACGGCGCATGTTCCGTTTCGACGTAGATACTTTTCTCTTTGGTACTGCCATGCTCTCACTCTCACATTCTTTAGATAACGATTCTGGGGCAAACCGTTTGGAGTAGGTCTCTGGAAAGCCTGCTTACTTAACGAAAAACTTAGGCCTGGGCAACAGCAATGGGTAACTAATTAATTTAACTGCGGTTTTTCAGGGACTGAAGGGCGGAAAAGGGGCCTTCCGGTGTTTCCCCCGAATCCACATCCACATCCGTGTTCCCCTTCAATTCCGATGGCACCTGCGCGTCCGGCAGCCGCGGATAGGGGTCAAGGGTCAGGCTCAGATACTGGGCGACGCATTCTCCCATATCCAATTCCTCGCCCCCGAGTGGTTCGGCCTCTTCCATATGTACCAATTTCTCCTTTGAATCCTCCGTCTTTTCCTCTGCTTCAGACTCGAACAGCCAGTTGAAGGATTCCTTCACATCGGTGGCCCCGGGTTCCTGGGTCACCACACAGTTTTG
>NZAO01000093.1 GCA_002686135.1 Rhodospirillaceae bacterium | reverse complement strand
GGTGGTGGGCTGTGTCATGAGGATTCCGTAGGGCTCCGTGAAGGCTCGATATACGTATAGACACTTATATATAGGCCCTGGCCGCCGCGTGCACACCTCACTTCCATATGGGCTTGCCGGAGCCGGGCAGGCCGTACTGGCTCCATTTCTCGTTTACTCGTTCCACCACTTCCGTCTCCATGCGGATGGGGGTGCCCCATTGGCGGCTGGTCTCGGCTCCGATCTTAGTGGTGGCGTCAAGGCCGATCTTCGAGCCCAACCCGCTCACCGGCGAGGCGAAGTCGAGATAGTCGATGGCTGTGTTTTCCACCACCGTGATGTCGCGCGCCGGGTCCATCTGAGTGGATACCGCCCACATCACGTCCTTCCAGTCGCGGGCGTTGATGTGGGCGTCCACCACGATCACGAACTTGGTGTACATGAACTGCCGCAGATAGGACCATACTGCCATCATGATGCGCTTGGCGTGGCCGGCATAGGCCTTGCGGATGGAGACCACGGCGATGCGGTAGGAACAGCCCTCTGGTGGCAGCCAGAAATCCACGATTTCCGGGAACTGCTGTTGCAGTAGCGGGACGAAGACCTCGTTTAAGGCCTCTCCGAGAACACTGGGCTCGTCGGGCGGGCGTCCGGTAAAGGTAGACAGATAGATGGGGTCACACCGCGCGGTGATGGCGGAAACGGTAAAAACGGGGAAACGCTCCACCGCGTTGTAAAACCCCGTGTGATCACCATAGGGGCCTTCCTCCCCGGTTTTGCTCAGCGACACATGGCCTTCGATCACCATCTCGGCATTAGCCGGCACCTGCAACGGCACGGTCTTACAATCCGTCAAACCCACCTTGCGCCCGCGCAGCAGTCCCGCGAACTGGTACTCGGACACGGTATCAGGAACCGGCGTCACGGCGGCGATGATGGTGCCGGGATCGGCGCCGATGACGGCAGCCACGGGCATGGGGTCGTCGCGCATGGCCGCCCAGCGGGCAAGATGGAGCGCACCGCCGCGATGGGCCAGCCAGCGCATGAGCGTGGTGTTGCGGCTCGTTACCTGCATGCGATAGACGCCGAGATTGGGGCTGTCGCAGGGATCGTTTTCGGGGTCGGGTCCGCTTGTGACTACCAGCGGCCAGGTAATTAACGGTGCCGGCTCGCCAGGCCAGCAGGTCTGGATGGGAAGGCGCGATAGGTCCACCTCGTCACCCTCCAGCACCACTTCGTGCACCGGGGCCTTGCTTATGGTCTTAGGCGACATGGCGTGCAGCGTTTTTAGTATGGGCATCATGGCCACCGCCTCGCGCCACCCGCCGGGCGGCTCGGGCTGGCGCAGAAAGGCCAGGGTCTCGCCCAGCCCGCGTAGGTCCTCGCGCGCGCGGTCCATGCCTTTGGCTACCCGGTCCACGGTGCCGAACAGATTGGTCAGCACCGGCACGCCATAGGGATGGTTTTCACCGTCCACCGGGTTCTCGAATAGCACCGCGGGCCCATCCTCGGCCAACAGACGGGTTCCAATCTCGGTCATCTCGAGATAGGGGGAGACCGGCGCGCTGACGCGGACCAGCTCCCCCTCGCGCTCTAGGCGCTCCATGAAATCACGCAGGCTCGAATAGGGCATGGATGTTGATGCTCCTTCCGGGGCCATAGGACGCCCGCAAACGCGCGCGCGTCAAGGGCCAAGGCGCATCTCCGCCAATTGAGGCTTGAACCCCAATTGAGTCTTGAGCATAGGAGAGCGGCGGACTAGGTTGCGCCTCAGGGCCGTCCGGCCCGTTACCCACTGCTCTATGCATGAGAGGAAGAAAAGTCCATGACGAAATACTGGGTCACGGGGGGGGAATACGAAGACACCACCTTTACCGCCATCGCCAACGGGAACGAGGAAGAGCACTACGGCCCCTTCGCCACCCTCGACGAGGCCTATCACGAATGGTCGCACCGCGCCTGGCTGACGGTGGATAACTGCACCGCCCGCTATCATGTGGTCAATGAATCGGGTGAGGTGCTGTGCCAGGAGCCCACCCATGAAGACGGTGGCGGCCCCGGCAGGAAGGCGCTGCCGGGCTGGATCGAGGAGGCCCTGAGAGCTCAGGGCGGCAAGGCCAGGGTGCTTTCCGTATGCAGGCATATCTGGGACAAACACGGCCACGAGATCGAAGCTTCCGGGGAGTTCTTCTTCACCTGGCAGGTGGACCTGCTGTTGGCGGCGGAAAAGCTGCGCCGTAACGGGCGGCTCCAGCCCGCCGGCGTCGGCGCTTCAGAAATGTGGGCTCTGACCTAAAGAGCCCCCTGGCCAAGAAATAGAGCGGCCAGCACCAGCAATCCCGTCCACAGATTAGACTTGAAAGTGGCGAGACAGTCTGCCGCATCGTCGGTATTCACCCGCGCCGCCTGCCAGAAGAGATGGGCCGTCACCACCGCCAGCGCGGCATAGAAAACCGTATTCAGCTCGGCCATCCACCCCGCCACCGCCAGCCCCGCCACCGCGCCGCCATAAAACACGAACAGCCAGGGCCGGGTGTTGACGCCCAGCCGCAGGGCCATGGACTTGAGCCCGATCAGGGCATCGTCGCGCTTGTCCTGATGGGCGTAGATGGTGTCGTAGCCCAGCGTCCACAGCGCCGCGCCGCCGTAAAGGGCCAGCGCTGCGGATTCCAACTCGCCGCGCAGGGCTGTCCATCCCAACAGCGCCCCCCAGTTGAAGGTGAGGCCGAGAAAGGCCTGGGGGCACCAGGTAATGCGCTTCATGAAGGGATAAAGCGCCACCAGCGGCAGGGCCGCCAGGGCCAGCACAAAGGTAATGGCGTTGAAGGCCGTCAGCAGCGCTAGCCCCGCCGCCAGCAACAGCGCCAGAAACACCCCGGCCCGGGCCATGCTCACCTCGCCCGAGGCCAGGGGCCGCGTGGCGGTACGTGCCACCTGCACGTCGAATTTGCGATCAGCCATGTCGTTGATGGTGCATCCGGCGGCGCGCATGATGACCGCGCCAATGGCAAAGAGGATGAACAACCGCATCTCTGTCACCCCCGCTCCGGCCAGGGCCAGCCCCCACCAACAGGGCAACAGCAACAGCCAGGCGCCGATGAGGCGGTCGAGCCGCGCCAGCCGCAGATAGGGGCGCGCCGGTCCAGGCGCGTGGCGGTCGATCCAATCACTCGCCTCGATGTCGCCCGCTTGGTGGTGTTGATCGGCCATGTTATCGGTTGTTCCTGTACTGTTTCTACACCGGGGCTGTTGGGCTAATCTTGCCGCCTGGAGAGACAAGGAACAAGCGGCAGCTGCCAAAAGACCAGAGGGAAGATAAAAAATAGTAATACAAAAGAATAAATCAGAGATAGACACAGCGTGGCCTCGCACCCGTCTCTATGTGGAGGCCGACCTCGGCGCGCAGGCATCGGTGGCGGCGGGCGGCGACCAGTCCCATTATCTGCGCCATGTGCTGCGTCTGGAACCGGGCGGCGCGGTGATCCTGTTCAATGGCCGCGACGGCGAATGGTTGGCGCATCTGCAATCTGATTCTGGCGCCGAAACCATGATCAAGGCGGTGGAGCGGCTGCGCCCCCAGGTTACCTCTCCCGATCTGTGGCTGGTGTTCGCGGCGCTGAAACGCTCCCGGCTCGATTTCCTGGCGGAGAAGGTCACCGAGCTTGGGGTGGCCGAACTGCGGCCGGTGATAACCCGGCACACCATGGCGCGGCGGGTCAATGTGGCGCATCTGCGCGCCCGCTGCGTCTCGGCGGCGCAACAGAGCGAGCGTATGAATGTGCCTCTGGTACACGCGGTGGAGAAACTCAAATCCGTGTTGGAAAACTGGCCCCACGGACGGCGGCTGTTGTTCTGCGACGAAAGCGGCGAGGGCCCGCCCATCGCCGAGGTGCTGACCGATCTGCGCCAGCGTCACTCCCTGCCACGCGGCGGCGGGCAATGGGCGATGCTGACGGGGCCCGAAGGCGGTTTTTCACCGACTGAGCTTGACGCCCTCCATAAACTACCCTTTGCTATGGCGGTAGGGCTGGGTCCCCGCGTCTTGCGCGCGGATACCGCGGCGCTGGCGGCTCTCGCCTGCTGGCAGGCGATTCTTGGCGATTGGCACGAACGCTGCCGGTTCGAGCCGCTTCCCACCGAAGATTAGAGCAAAGACCGATTTTCCCATTCCGTTGCTGAGTGTCTTTTTATGTGCCGCCCCTCATGACCTCGTCCCTCCTAAAGTCTCCCGACACCACACTCTTGGACCGCAAGGACCAACTCGTAGCTTATATGGAATCCGGGTGCAAGCCGCGCACCGACTGGCGCATCGGCACCGAGCACGAAAAATTCGCCTTTGATCTCGAAACCTTGCGCCCGCTTGCCTACGAAGGGGAAAAGGGCATCGCCGCCGTGCTCGAGGGCTTCCACCGCTTCGGCTGGCAGCCGGTGGTTGAGGATGGCAAGACCATCGCTCTGATGCGTGACGGCGGCTCCGTCACACTCGAACCGGGCGGCCAGATCGAGCTTTCCGGGGCGCCGCTGGCAAGCCTCCACGAGACCTGTCGCGAGGTTCACACCCATCTCGGAGAAGCTAAGGAGATTGGCGAGGAGCTGGGCATTGCCATGATGGGCATAGGCTTCCTGCCCAAATGGAAACGACAGGACATGCCGTGGATGCCCAAGGCGCGCTACGGCATCATGCGCCGCTACATGCCCACCAGGGGCGATCACGGGCTCGATATGATGCTGCGCACCTGCACCGTCCAGGTCAATCTCGACTTCGAATCCGAGCCCTGCATGGTGCGCAAGTTCCGCATCGGGCTGGCCTTACAGCCCGTGGCTACGGCCCTGTTCGCCAACTCACCTTTTACAGAGGGCCAACCCAACGGCTATCTCAGCTATCGCAGCCAGGTCTGGACAGACACCGATCCCGACCGCTGCGGCGTCCTGCCCTTCGTTTTCGAGGACGGCTTCGGGTTTGAGCGCTATGTGGACTACATGCTTGACGTGCCCATGTATTTCGTGCGCCGCGACGGGCGCTACATCGACGTCGCCGGCCAGTCCTTCCATGATTTCCTCGCCGGTAAGCTGCCCGCCCTGCCAGGCCAGCAGCCGCAGTTGAGCGATTGGGAGGACCACCTCACCACCGTTTTTCCAGAGGTGCGGCTGAAGCATTTCCTCGAAATGCGTGGCGCCGACGGCGGCCCCTGGGCGCGGCTGTGTGCCTTTTCCGCGCTGTGGGTCGGGCTTCTCTACGGGCCCGTGGCCATGGACGCGGCCTGGGATCTGGTCAAGGACTGGACAGCGGAAGACCACGCCCGTCTGCGCGCCGAGGTGCCTCGCGACGGGCTGGCCACGCAAATAGGCAACCGCACCCTGCGGGCGCTGGCCGGGGAGGTTCTCGAGATCGCCCGCACCGGGCTCGCCAGCCGCGCCGTCATCGATACCAAAGGCCGGGACGAGACCCAATATCTCGAGCCCCTGCTGGAAACGGTTGCATCGGGATGCACACCGGCGGAAGAATGGCTCGACGCCTTCACCAACCGCTGGGATGGGTGCATCGAACCCCTGTTTACCGAGAACGCCTATTGATCATGACCAAACCGCCCGCAAAACCCGCAACCCCTGCCTCCTGCCGCGACCTCGACGAGGTGCGCGCCCACATCGACCGCCTCGATGCCGAAATCGTGGCCCTCATGGCCGAGCGCAGCGGCTATGTGGGCGAGGCGGCGCGGTTCAAGCCCTCGCGCGAAGGCGTGGTGGACCGCGCCCGGATCGAGGACATCATCACCAACATGCGCTTCCGCGCGCAGGAGCTGGGGCTGGAACCCGACATCGCCGAGGCTGTGTTCCGGCGCATGATCGACGCCTTTATCAAGTTCGAAAAAAACGAATTCGACCGCCTCCACGAAGGCGACTGAAACGGATCGTGGCTCAGGCCACGTTCCAATTTCAACTTGCTAGCGGTGAAGAGGTTTTAAGCGCCGCGCCCATCCACAGGATGCCAAAAAGCACCGCTGTCCACGTCCGCGGTTTCCACATGGCCTGTCTCCTCCCAGTAAAAAATTTTATAGATCAATGGGTTGTTACGTGTATGTTGGCGTCATGATGTCGCATAACGTTCAGAACCGCGAAAAACCGTCTCCGGCGGGCGCTTCCTCCATAGGGCACAACTCCGCCACCTG
>NZAO01000092.1 GCA_002686135.1 Rhodospirillaceae bacterium | reverse complement strand
TGATCTGGTATTTTATCGGCAAGTCTGACCTTGGCGCGGCCATGGAAAGCCTGCGCCAGGTGGACGCGGCGACGGTCGTAGCCGTCCTCGCCCTGTTCCTGGCCCAAATGGTTCTTGCGGCGTGGCGCTGGAGCGCACTTCTGCGCCTCGTTGGCGTCGGCAAGGGCTTCTCCTTTCACGAGATCGTTCGCATCGTGTGGTCCGCCGCTTTTTTCAACACCACCCTGGTTTCCAGTGTCGGTGGCGACGCCTTCCGCCTGTGGACCATCGTGCGCGCAGGCAACCCGCTTGGAAAATCCGTCAACAGCATCTTTCTCGACCGTCTCGCGGCGCTGATGGCACTGATGATCCTGATCGCCATTAGCCTGCCTTATGTGATGAAGCTTGTTACCGACCAAGCCGCCTTCTGGAGCTATACCATGCTTATCATGGCCTCTCTGGCGGGGTTTGCCGCCCTGTTCCATGCCAACCGCCTGCCGCGGCGAATCCAGCACTGGCGGCTGGTGCGGGGGCTGGCAAATCTTGCCGCCGACACCCGCAGACTGTCCCTGCACATGGACAACCTTCTGCCGGTGGCAGCCCTGTCGCTTCTCGTGCACATCCTCAGCATTTTCGTGGTCTATGTGCTGGCCAGGGGACTGGAGATCGGGATTTCCTTTCTCGACTGTTTTTTCTTGGTGCCCCCCGTCATTCTCGCCATGACCCTTCCCATTTCCATCGCCGGCTGGGGTGTACGCGAGGGTGCCATGATAGTCGCCCTAGGCCTGATAGGCGTGTCCCAGGAAAGCGCCCTGGTGCTTTCCATCCTGTTCGGGCTGGGCATAACCCTCGCCGCCCTTCCCGGCGGCGTAATCTGGTTTTTCAGTCGCACCCGCCCCGTTCCCGCCATGCCCGACGGCGAAGCGGAAAGCTGAGAGCAATCCGCGGGGACAGAGGCCAGAGATGACATCGGTTTTTATGATTTTTTCGAACCTCTTTTTCCCTCCGGGCTCTTCTCACAGTAGGTCTCATGGCGGCAAAAGCCTGGCTACCCTTCTGGTAATTCCCACCTGTTTTCTTGGCGCTGTCCTGATCCTGAGGGACAGCGCCGGGCCGTTCTGGATGTGGTACAACATCGATCCCGACTACGCCTATCTCATCAACGCCCTGAAAATCCTCAACCTGACCACTCCGGGCCATGTGGACCATCCCGGAACGCCCGTTCAGTGGCTCGGCGCCCTGGTGCTCAAGGCCACCCACCCCACCGTTTCGGACACCCACATTGTCGACGCAGTGCTGGCCGATCCCGTAACCCATATGCACCGCATCTCCTTGGTGATGGCATGGCTCAATGCCGGTATCCTGTTCGCTGCCGGCGTGGTGGGCTATGCCGTCTTCCGGGACATCCTGCCGGCGCTGATGGTCCAGGCCGCCCCTTTCATTTCTTCACAGATTCTCCGGCACGCCGTCGCCCTGAAGCCGGAGCCGCTGTTAGTTTTTGCGGTGATGGCGCTGGTTATGGTTACCCTTCTGGCGCTGCGTCCCGGCGCCGTGGAGGCCAACCGCCGGGGTTTCGCTGTCGCCTTCGGCGTGGTTCTGGGATTCGGCATATCCTGCAAGATCACCTTTGCGCCACTGTTCCTGCTGCCGCTTTTCCTGCTCAGCCAGCGCCGGGCCATTCTTATCTTCGCCGCAGCCGGCCTTGTCGCCTTCCTGCTCTTCACCCTGCCGGCGCTAGGCGCTTATGAACAGTTCACGGACTGGATCGTCAGGCTATTCCTAGGCAGCCAGCATCATGGCGGCGGAGCCGCCACCGTTATAGATCTCGGAAACTATCCCCGCAATATCTACCGTCTGTTCACCCGGCCCCTGTTCAGCATCACCTTCATCCTTGCCGTGCTCACCCTATTTGCGGCGCGGCGGCGCGGCGCGGATATGCCCGGGCCCGAACGACAAGCACTCAAGGGCGTGGTGCTGGCGCAGATGGCCATGGTGCTGATGGTAGCCAAACAGTTGTCCGCCCATTACATGATCCCAGCCTATATGCTGACCGCCCTTTCCGGCCCCCTGATGTACCGCATCATTCCGGCGCTGGGTCTCGGTGGCGACGCCCTGCGGCGGCGCTTTGCCCGCACCTTACCGGCCCTTCTGGTGGCAATCGCCGTCGCCCAGGCCTTCGGAGTGGCAAGGGTGGACCGCCAGTTCCGGGAGATGCGCGAGACGGCGTTTATCGTGGATAACGATCATTTTAGCGCCTGCGCGCGCATCTACGGCTATTCCGCCTCCAGCCTCAGCTTCGCCTTCTATAACGGCAACCTTCAGAGTAGATTCCCCTATTCGGAACAACTGAAAGAGCTGAGGCCAGAGAACGATTTCTGGCTCAACATCTTTACCAGCGACAAACCCAGCGGCGAACTGCGGGACTGGAGCGGCGCGCGCCGTCTGCCCGAGGTGCTTTCCGGCTATCCCTGTGCCATGTTGCGGGGATCGCGCAGGGGGGCGCTTGCCGCCTTTCTCGCCGCCGAAGCGCCGGAAGCCGTCTATGACACCTCGTGCTCTACCCGCCAGGAGGATGTGTTCACCATGGGCGTGGATTGCCGGGGCCGCCTGACCGGCGACAATGGAGATGGCGCGCCGTGAGCCCTAGCCCTTTGGACGCATCCGGTCTATATCTCCCCCCATCATGAGCAGGAAAGACAAACCCGCGCTTTCCCCGCGCAAGCAAGCTTATCGCGAGCTCGCCGACCGGCTGGCTCCGGAGCGCAACGGCTGGATCGACCGCAACGCCTTCTATTACGAGGACCACTGGCGCTATCTGCGTTTCCTCGTGGGTGAGGAACGCAGCGTTCTCGACCTCGGATGCGGCACCGGACGCCTACTTAAAGCGCTGTCCCCCGTGCGCGGTGTGGGCGTGGATCTAAGCGACGAGATGGTCCGCATCGCCAGGGAAAACTATCCCGGGCTTACCTTCCACCAGGGCGACATCGAGGACCCGAACTTCATGAAGACCCTGAAAGGGCCTTTCGACGTCATCGTCCTTTCCGACACTATCGGCTTCCTCGAGGACTGCGAGACCACCCTAGCTGGACTGCAAACTCTGTGCACCCGCGATACCAGGATTATCCTTTCCTATTACTCCAAGGCCTGGGAGCCGGTGTTGAAACTAGCCGAGGTGCTGGGCCTTAAAATCCCCCAGAAGGAACAGAATTGGCTCACCGCCAAGGATCTCGAGGGGTTGTTGAATCTGGCTGATTTCGATGTGGTCAAAAAGGAATGGCGCCAGCTCATACCAAAGCCGCTATTAGGTCTGGGACGTCTGATCAACTGCAGCCTAGGGGTGCTGCCGGGTGTGCGGCGGCTCTGTCTGCGCAATTATCTGGTGGCCCGTTCCATGAACTATGCGGAACAGCCCGGTCTTTCGGCAACCGTTCTCATCCCCTGCCGTAACGAGCGCGGCAATATCGAAGCCGCGGTGCAGCGCCTGCCCCGGTTCTGCGACGACCTAGAAATCCTGTTCGTGGAGGGCGGCAGCGAGGACGGCACCTGGCGCGAAATCGAGCGCGTGATCGAGGCCTATCCCGATCTCGACATCAAGGCGGCGCAACAGGACGGATCGGGCAAGGGCGATGCGGTGCGCAAGGGGTTCGCGCAAGCCCGGGGCGAGGCACTGATGATTCTTGACGCCGACCTGACGGTGCCGCCCGAGGACATCCCGAAATTTTACCACGCCCTGGTTAGCGGCAAGGGGGAGTTCATCAACGGCACGCGGCTGGTCTATCCCATGGAAAACCAAGCCATGCGGACCCTCAACTATATCGCTAACCATCTCTTTTCCCTTGCCTTTTCCTGGCTTCTCAACCAGCGCTTTACCGATACCCTGTGCGGCACCAAGGTGCTGTCCAAGGCCAATTACAATAAGATCGCCGCCGGCCGGGACTATTTCGGCGATTTCGACCCCTTCGGTGATTTCGACCTCATTTTCGGCGCCACCAAGCAGAACCTCAAGGTGGTGGAGCTGCCCATTCGTTACGCCGACCGCACCTATGGTGAGACCCAGATTTCCCGTTTCCGCCACGGGCTGTTGCTGGTGCGCATGGTGGTGTTCGCCTTTCGCAAGTTAAAGACCATCTAGCCAGTGCCTGACCCGCGACTCAACGACCACCGTATGATCTGGCACGACAAGCCGGTCCTGCGGGGACTCTACAGTGATTTCTACCGCCGCATGGCCGATGCCTGTAGGCCTGGCACAACCCTGGAAATCGGCGGGGGATCGGGGAACTTCAAGGAATTCGCCCCCCATGTGGTATCTACGGATATTCTTTTCGCGTCCTGGCTCGATTCCGTCTGCGACGCCCAGTCCCTTCCCTTCAAGGACGGGTCTTTTGATAATGTGGCGATGATGGACGTGTTCCATCACCTTGAACGGCCCACGGTTTTTCTGCGCGAAGCCCTGCGCGTCCTTAAACCCGGAGGGCGGCTGGTGATGCTGGAACCCTTGATCACGCCGGTGAGCCATTATTGCTATCATTATTTTCATCCCGAACCGGTGGTCATGAAGGCAGACCCCTTTCACGAACCCGAACCAGACCCGGAGCGCGACCCTTACGACGCCAACCAGGCCATCCCTACGCTCATGTTCCTGCGGCAGAAAAAACAATTCATAGAGAAATTTCCCGGTTTCACTCTCCATGCAGTCCGCCGCTGCGGCCTTCTCGCCGCGCCTCTCTCTGGCGGATTTCGCAGGTGGAGTCTGATTCCGGCGCGGGCCGTTTCCCTAATCAACCGGATCGAGAAAATCCTGACCCCGGTGCTGGGTCCGCTGATGGCGTTCCGCATGCTGGTGATCCTCGAACGCCCGTCGGACTGAGCCTTTTTCTCACGAAACGGTGACCATATTTTCCGGCTGTTCCAGATGGAAAGGATTCAATGAGTCATCGCCATTACCGCCACCGTTCTCACCCCCGCAGGCCGGTGAAATTCACAGCTGTTTTTTTCTCGTCCGTGACTCTGTTTATGATTCTGGCCGCCTGCGCGGCGGAGAAACAGCGGGCGCTCTATTCCCCGCTCGACCCGGGAACGCCTTACTATGATAATTACGGCTATACCGAAACAAAAGTGACGGACGGCACCATCGAAATCACCTATCTCAGCCGCGACGAAGGTACTATTCCCTATCTCGATTATGTGGAGCAGATGAAAGAGGCGCTGGAACAGCGCGCACACGACTTCGCCCTTTGGCGGGCCGCCGAAGCCGCTCTGGAAAACAGGTTCCCGCACTTTGCCGTGGAAGAAACCACGGCGCGGACGCGAAAACATATCGTCGGTCGCGACCCCGATCTCACCCCCTACCATAATTACAACTACGGGGTCTTTATCGGCTATGGGGCCTATCGCACCAATATCTGGCTGCAGCCCATGGTCACGTTACGGGTACGCCTTTTGCCCGAAGCCAAAGCCGGCGCCACAGATACCTACGACGCGAAAGCCGTCATCGCCGTTTATGAAAGCTCCTATCCACAGGCCCGCGAGCCAGTGGACCCGCCTCTTGTTCCCCTCAACTAAGCAGAAAGAAAATTTCAGTGCGTCATCTCGTTGATGGGCACGAAGCCGTCGCGGTTGGGCATCTGTACCGCGGGCAGGGTTTCGGCGTTTATCTCGTCGGCCTCGGCGATAACGCCGTTGAGATGGAGCAGATAAGCGCACAAGGAATAGACTTCGTCGGGGCTCAGCGACAGCGGCGCTTCCTGGGGCATGGCGCGGCGGATGTAGTCAAACAGGGTGGTGGCATATGGCCAATAGCTGCCCACGGTCTTTTCGGGATAGTCCCCAGTAAGGCCGCCCACGCCGCCCACCAGCTCCTCAGCAGTCAGCCCCCGCCCTTTTTTGCCGTGACAGTTAATGCATTTTGCCCGGTAGAATTTTTCTCCATCGGCTGCTGTGCCGTTGCCATTGGGAAGGTTATGGCCGTCGGGGGGAATGCTGATATCCCAGGCAGCGGCGGTTTCAAGAGACACCCCGTGACCCAGGCCGGGGCCGCGCGGCAGCGCCGTTTCCGTGCCCTGGTTTAGGCTACGGGCGAGGAAAAGCCCCACCGCCACCAGCACGAAAGCCCCCACCCATA
>NZAO01000091.1 GCA_002686135.1 Rhodospirillaceae bacterium | reverse complement strand
CCCATACTTCTGAAGTTGGGCGATGTACTGCTCATTTTCCTTACTCAACGCGAAGACTCTCTCCTTCAGGTGCTCGTTCTCTCTGGTTCCGACTTCGATCCGAATATCCTTGTCGGCAACCAGATCGTTGGCCCGGATCAGCCGGTCCCGCGTTTGATCTAGGTCGGCGCGAAGCTGTTTCAAGCGTTCCTTCTGGGCGACCCCGAAATGCTGCTCCTCGTCCACGATCAGCAATCCCAGATGGTGGAAAGAGATTTTCTTTCCCAACAGGGTGTGGGTGCCGATAACGATATCGATGGATCCATCAGAAAGGCCCTTGCGGATGCCCTCTGTCTTGGCTTGCGGCGTCAGGCGGGACAGCTGTTCGATGCATAACGGCAGGCCGCTGAATCGTGATCTGAAGAGGCTCAAATGCTGTCGGCATAAAAGAGTGGTGGGCACGATGACCGCCACCTGGACTCCGTTCATAGCAGCCACGAAGGCAGCGCGCAGGGCCACCTCCGTCTTGCCGAACCCCACATCTCCGCAGATCAGGCGGTCCATGGGTTTGCCCCCCGCCATATCGTCAAGGGTGTCCTCGATGGCGGCGAGCTGGTCTTCGGTTTCGGGATAAGGAAAGCGCGCGCAGAATTCATCGAACACGCCACTTTCGGGGTTAAGCTTCTCTCCGTCGCGAAGCTCTCTTTGGGCGGCGACGCGAATCAGTTCATCGGCAATAAGGCGGATACGTTTTTTAACCTTTGCTTTCTGCGCCTGCCAGGCAACGCCGCCCAGGCGGTCGGGGCGGGCCGCGTCCTCCCCGCCGTAACGGGACAGCACCTCAATGGTTTCCACCGGGACGTAGAGCTTATCCCCGCCGTCATAAGTCAGCCGCACGAAGTCGTGGGGCGCGCTTTCCACTTCAAGGGTTTCAAGGCCCTTAAAACGGCCTATCCCGTGTTCGGAGTGGACCACCAGATCGCCTTCGGTAAGGGCCGAAGCCTCGGCGATGATGGCCTCGGCGGGCCGTCGTTTTTTCCGGCGCCTTAAAAAGCGGTCGCCGAGGATATCCTGCTCACTGATGAAAAGGATGTGCGGAGATGAAAAGCCGTATTCCAGGCCGAGCACGGCAAGGGGCACGCCTGCGGTGGGTAGTGCTTGGGCTTGAGGCCAGAATTCCACCCGTTCCACGCCGCCAATGCCGTGGTCTTTCAGCAGTGCCGCCAATCTTTCGCACGAACCTTCGCTGGTGGCGCTGAGAACCACCCGGCGGCCCTCTGCTCCGTTGTTTTCGATGACCTCTTTGACGGCGCCGAAAAGGTCGGCGTCCGGCTGTGAACGGACATGGGCGAAATCCTGCCCGCCCCTGCCGCCGGCATCGTAGCCAGCCGGGCTGTCTTCCGTTGGCAGGAAAGGTGAAAACACACATGAGGCCCGCGAAGAAGTGAGCCGCCGCCATTCTTCCGCCTCAAGATAGAGCGCCTTGGGCGGAAGAGGCTTATAGGAAACGGCCATATCTCCCCCGTTCCCGGCGAGGCTTATTCTCGCCTCATAATAATCACGGATCATATCGTGACGGACGCTCATGGCCTCTTCGCACTGATGGTCTAGGGTTATGGCCGCGCCGGGCAGATAATCGAACAGCGTCTCCAGAGTTTCGTGGAACAGAGGCAGCCAGTGCTCCATGCCCGCCATTTTTCTGCCCGAGGAAATAGCTTCGTAGAGGGGGTCTTCCCCGCCACCGGCGCCGAAAAGATCACGGTAGCCGTTGCGGAATCGTTTTATGGTGGTGGGATCGAGAGTGCATTCACTCGCCGGCTTAAGGGTGATCTGCTGGCGCTCTCCCGAAGTCAGTTGGGTCACGGGATCGAAGACCCTGATGCCTTCAAGGTCGTCGCCAAATAGATCGAGCCGTGCCGGCTCCTCGCATCCCGGAGGGAAAAGATCAACCAACCCGCCCCTCACCGCGTATTCCCCAGCTTCACGCACTGTTTCCACGCGCTGATAGCCGTTGCGGGTGAGAAACCCATAGAAGACATCCTGCGATAGGGGGTGGTTTTTCCGCAGGCGGACAACCTCTTCGATCATCATACTGCGGGGGGGGACACGCTGGAGAACGGCGCTGACAGTGGTTATCACCACCAGCGGGCTGTCTTGATTTTCTCCCTGCCTGGGAAAGCGCGCTGCTAGCCGGGACAGGGAGTCGATGCGTTTCGCCACCACCTCGCCATGGGGTGAAACACGGTCATAGGGGACGCAATCCCAGGCCGGGATTGCCAAGACTTCCAGGCCGGGGGCGAAAAATTGCAATGCCTCGGTCAGGAAAACGAGCCTGGATTCGTCACGGGCCACATGGAAAATGACGGGGAGTTGCCCCGCCTTGGACTGACATTCGATCAACCTTTCCAGAATCAGGGCATCATAACCTTCGGGAACCCCTCCGGCATCAAAGCGCCCAGGTGAAAGGAGTATTTTTTCTATTTCTGACAATTATTTACTTTATCTATCTTAATGCTAAGAATCAGTTCCATAACCTGGCTGTTCAGTTCGGGAGGAGGCCGCTCACGGCCACTAATCCACTTGTAGAGATCGTTATCACCGGCATTGAGAATGGCTTCGAAACTATCGAGCTGTTGACTGTCGAGCTGGGGCAGCACGGTTCTGGCGAAGTGTCCAAGGATCAGATCAAGCTCGCGGATTCCACAGTGAGTACAGCGGAAGAAGAGCCGTTTGCGGCGCCGCTCATCGGGTTCTGTTCCGCTCATGCTTCCCCTTCCCTTTCCCTTATTTGATGCCCGCCCCGCTATCGGGCTATGCCTGTTGGCATCCTTGCCCTAGGATATAAAGCCCTGGCTCCCCTCTGTCAGCTTTTCCTGATCAAGGCCCGTTCCTTTCTCATGCGACCGGATATCCTGTTCTCCCTGTCTTCTCCGGTAACGACGCTTTCCGGCGTCGGCCCGCGGATCGCAAAACAGATTGCAAAGGCGGCGGGCGAACATGTGGTGGATTTGTGCTGGCACCGGCCTTCTTCCCTCATCGACAGGCGTTTTTCACCAAAGATTGCAGAGGCGCCCGATGGTGCGGTGGCCACCATTACTCTTAGTGTGGACGCCCACCTGCCTCCTCACAACCGCCGTCTCCCCTACCGGGTGCGTTGCAGCGATGAAACCGGGATCTTGGACCTGGTGTTTTTTCATGCCCACCCCGATTACCTGATGAAGGTCTTGCCAGAAGGGGAAACGCGCATCGTCAGTGGACGGGTCGAATATTTCCGCGACGAGGTTCAGATGACCCATCCCGATCATATCGCCACTATAGAGGAGCGCGATTCGCTGGAGACGGTGGAAGCTCTCTATCCCTTGAGCGCGGGCTTGACGCAGAAAACCATAGGCAAGGCGGTCAAGGCAGCCCTGGACATAACCCCCGATCTACCGGAGTGGATCGATCCGGCCTTTTTCAAGCAACAGAAATGGTCGCCCTGGCGGCAAAGCCTTCTGGAACTTCATAAACCTCAGAGCGAAGCCGATCTCGGCCCCCGCGCCCTGCCACGGCTGCGCCTCGCCTATGACGAAATCCTCGCTAGCCAGTTGGCGCTGGCGCTTATTCGCGCCCAGTACCGCCGCCTTTCCGGACGCGCCGTCACCGGGGACGGGCATCTGCGTCAGGCGGCGCTATCCGCCCTGCCCTTCCAGCTGACCGCCTCGCAGGAACAGGCTCTGTCGGAAATTACCGGCGACATGAACAGCAAGGGCCGCATGCTGCGCCTGTTACAAGGCGATGTGGGAAACGGTAAAACGGTTGTTGCGTTTCTCGCCATGCTGACCGCCGCCGAGGCCGGAACCCAGGCCGTTATCATGGCGCCTACGGAGATTCTGGCGCGCCAGCATATGACCACCATTGCGCCGCTGGCCGAGGCCGCCGGGGTTAAGGCGGTTCTTCTCACCGGCCGGGAAAAAGGGAAAAACCGGGAAAAAATACTGGAGGGGCTGGCAACAGGAGACATCACGCTGGCCGTGGGCACCCATGCGCTGTTCCAGGAAGACGTGGCTTTTGCCGATCTGTCACTAGCCGTTATCGATGAACAGCATCGTTTCGGCGTGCATCAGCGCATACTCCTAGCTGAAAAAGGCACCGGCACCAATGTGTTGGTGATGACGGCGACACCTATTCCGCGTACCCTGACCCAGGCTGCATTTGGCGATATGGATGTCTCGCGGCTGACGGAAAAGCCCCCCGGCCGTGGGCCCGTTGATACCAGGGTTGTGCCGGTTTCCCGCATCAATGACGTGGTAAACGCTATTTCCCGGTGTCTTGCCAGGGGTGAGCGTGTCTACTGGGTTTGTCCCCTGATCGATGAATCTGAGGCCCTCGACCTGGCTGCGGCGACGGAGCGCTTTGACGCCCTCTCCCACCTTCTGGGAGAGCGGGTTGGACTCGTCCACGGCGCTATGAAGGGAAAGGAGAAGGATGCCGTCATGGCCCGTTTTGCCAGTGGCGAGATCACAGTGCTGGTGGCCACCACCGTTATCGAGGTGGGCGTGGATGTGCCGGAAGCCACCATGATGGTGGTGGAGCATGCCGAACGTTTCGGCCTTGCTCAGCTTCATCAACTGCGCGGACGTATCGGTCGCGGGAAAGAGGAGTCTCATTGTCTTCTGCTGTACTCCCCGCCATTGCAAAGTACGGCCCGGGCGCGTCTGGAAATCCTGCGCGCCAGCGACGATGGTTTCCATATTGCCGAGGAAGACCTTCGACTGCGTGGCGCCGGGGAGGTTCTCGGCACGCGCCAGAGCGGCCTGCCTGAGTTCCGTCTCGCCGATCTGGCAGAACATAGCGACCTTCTGGCTACGGCCCGAGATGATGCACGGTTGATCCTCAACCGCGATCCCGGACTGGAATCTCAGCGCGGCGAGGCATTACGGGTTCTGCTTTATCTGTTTGAAAGGGATTCCGTGGTTAAATACGCCCGGTCGGGCTAGACGATCAAAAACCAACCAGGATTATTTCTTTTTCGTCACCAGAACCGGAGCACGGTCTTTTTCCCTGAGAATGTCCAGGTCCTCATAGGTGGCGGCGGAAGCCCGTGCGATCTTCTGTTCTTTCTTGGGGCGGTGGTCAGGCGGCGTCACGATACCGCCGGAAATCACCATCTTGATGGCCTCTTCAACCGTCATGTTGAGAGGAATTAGTTCTTTTTTCGGCACGAACAGTAAAAATCCGGACGTGGGGTTTGGGGTGGTGGGAATAAATATATTGATGACTTCTTCTTCGATGGTGTTTTGGACCTCACCTTCAGTGCGGCCGGTGATAAAGGCGATCGCCCATATTCCCCGGCGTGGATATTCCACCAGAACCGCCTCGCGAAAGGCATTCGACTGTTTCTTCAGGACGGTCTCGAAAATCTGTTTGACGGTGCCGTAAACGCCGCTGATCACCGGCATGCGCCGGAGAGCCCGTTCGCTGATGCGCAGGAAAAGCCTTCCCATAAACCCCGCCGTTAGCCAGCCGATGAGGGTCAGGACCACGGCCACCACCGCAAGCCCCAGCCCCGGGATGTCGAACGGCAAATAAGTGGAAGGATTGTATGGGGCCGGGATAAGCGGTGTTACCTTGCCGTCCACGAAGTCGACGAAAATCCATGCCGCGTAGAGCGTAATGGTGATGGGTGCGGTGACAAGAATACCTGCGAGAAAATAGGTGCGGAGGCGCGAACCGAGACGTTCCCGGGCCGGGTCTCCTCCGGGTTTCCCTCCGGAACCACCAGTGGAGGTTTGTTCATGCTGTCCGGAATTTTGTTCCGGTGTTTCGTCAGTGCCGTGGGTCATACGGGGAAATGTAAATTGTTACAGGAGGCTTCACAATATCCAGCAGTTAGGAAAGTCAGGAAAAAATCCGACAGTTATTTTGTGTTCTTGCCGAACTTGAACCGCAAAGATGCGCCGTTTTCTGCGTCCTCCCGGATAAGTTCTTGCTGAACACTTGCTGGGAGCCTGAGCCTGCGCCCTCTGCTAACTATCTGATACTTGTTATTAAAATATCTTGTCAGCCCCCTCTATAAAAAAGTTTAGCAAGTGTGACCGCCGTCACTTCAATAAACACTCCATTTCTCCACACTACGGTTTGAAAGTGATCACCTTCCCAAGACATGGGGGTGGTCGCACCAGGTTCAAACTTAACGAAGCAATGGAGAATTATGATGTTTGAATTAATCACTAAGATTTGGCTTTTGCCGTGGAATTTTATTTTTGGCACGGCAGAAAATGACGTTCGTTACGGCAGTAACAGCGCGGATTCTATCTGGGGCTTTGGTGGAAACGACTGGCTCTATGGCAGAGGTGGCGACGACTGGGTCAGGGGCGGTGATGGAGATGACTATTTATTTGGCGGCAGCGGGTCTAAAGCTAGGGCCCCCTACGATGATGGAAACGACCATCTCTATGGCGGCGATGGTAAAGATCATCTTTATGGAGAAAACGGCAACGACTATCTCGATGGCGGCGATGACGACGATTACATCAACTGCGGCAAAGGCGATGACGTTGCTTATGGCGGCGAAGGTAAGGACGTTATTTTCGGCTTCAGCGGTAACGACGAAATTTTTGGTGGAGGCGGCTGGGACAAACTCTATGGCGGCCTCGGCCATGACACGATCGAAGGCGGCGAAGGCTATGACAAAATCTATGGCGAAGCCGGCGCTGACTGGCTCTACGGTAACAATGGGCCTGATAAAATTTATGGCGGCGAGGACGGCGATGTCATCTTTGGAGGGGGGAATGACTTGCCTCCCGAAGAGAATCTGACTGGAAACGAACTAACGGAATTCCTCTTCGGTGAGGGTGGAAGTGACATCATCTTCGGAGAAGGGGGAAAAGACTACATCTTCGGCGGCAGTGGCTATGACGTTGCTTATGGCGGTGCAGGCGAGGACTTTATTTCCGGCGGTGATGACACCGACAGGCTCTATGGAGGTG
>NZAO01000090.1 GCA_002686135.1 Rhodospirillaceae bacterium | reverse complement strand
GCCCGGAAGAGCTTAGGGGCGATATCGGCGAGGGACTCTATGTGACCGAGATGATGGGGTCGGGACTCAATCTGGTGACCGGCGATTACAGTCGCGGCGCCGGAGGCTTCCTGATCGAGAACGGGGAGCTGGGCCACGCCGTAAGCGAGATCACCATAGCCGGGAACCTGCGTGACATGTTCGCCAATTTGAGCGCCGCCGACGATCTGGAATTCCTTCACGGCTTCGACGCCCCGACGTTGCGCGTGGACGGCATGACCGTGGCCGGAAGCTGAAAGGCGGGGCTATGAGCGGAGATGGCGCCATGAGTGGGGACCATGAGCTTCTTATGGCGGCCGTTCGCGAAGCCGGGGAATTGGCCTCATCCCATTTCGGCAAGAACGCCCCGAGCTGGATGAAGAAGCCGGGCCAGCCAGTAAGCGAGGTGGACCTTGCCGTGGACGACCTATTGCGCCAGCGGCTCTGTGACGAGCGAGTGGACTATGGCTGGCTGTCGGAGGAAAGCGCCGAAACGCCGGACCGCATGGACAGGGAGTGGCTGTGGGTGGTGGACCCCATTGACGGCACCCGCGCCTTTCTCGACGCGCGGCCGGAATATTCGGTCTCGGCAGCGCTGCTGCATTTCAACCAGCCGGTGGCCGCCGCCGTCTTCAACCCCGAAACCAACGAATTTTTTGAAGCGGTGCGTGACAGCGGCGCCAAATGCAACGGCGCACCCATCACCGTCAGCGCCAAGGAGGATATGGATGGCGCCCGCGTCCTGGTGAGCCGCAGCGAGTTCAAGACCCTGGCCGGGGACAAGGCGCTGATCCCCTGTGAGGTCAGTTCCATCAGCTCCATCGCCTATAAGCTAGCCCTGGTGGGGTCGGGCGCCACCGACGCCACGGTGACCATGACCGCCAAGAGCGATTGGGACATCGCCGCCGCGCATCTGATCGTTTCCGAGGCCGGGGGCATCATGACCCAAACCGACGGCGGCGCCCTGGTCTATAACCGCCCTCATCCCCGCCATACCAACGTGCTGGCCGCCGGGCCTGGCTTGCACGCCGTGCTGGTGATGGCCCTGAAGGAAGCATGATGTTCGGCGACGGAGCCGGGGCCGCACCCGGCGTTTCATATGTGATCACCGTCTATAACAAGGCGCCGTACCTGCCAAACGTCATCGACTCCCTGGCGGCCCAGGAGGGGGACTTCGAGCGCGAATTCATCTTCGTGGATGACGGAAGCTCCGATGATTCCGCGCAGGTGGTCACCAAGGCCACCAGGGGATGGCAGAACGTCCGCGTCATCGCCCAGGAAAACGCCGGCCCCGCCCTGGCCACCAATGCCGGTGTCGCCGCGGCCAGCGGCGATCTGATCAAGCTGGTGGACGGCGACGATGTGCTGGCCCCCTATGCCACGCGCCTCCTCATGGACATTCTCGAGTGCCAAGGGGCGGTGCTGGCCTTCGGCTGGCTCGGCTATTACGACTCCCCGGAGAATATCACCTTTGCCGCGCCGCCCGATGTTTCGTCAAATCCGGGACTGGTCAAGGTTTTTGCAGACCCGCTGATGGCGGTGATCGACCAGGGGTTCGCCGGGGTCAGCCACATGCTATGCCGCCGCGACGCCTTCTGCGCCGCCGGGGGCTGTGATCCGGGACTGTTCGTCCAGGACCATCCCCTGTTCCTACGCCTAGCCCTGCGGGGCGGGATCGCCAAGCTCAACCATCTCCTGTGCCTGGGCCCAGCCGGGGATCCCAACCGGCTGACGACCAACAAGGTCCAGGTCATGCACGACACCACCCTGGCCCTGGCGCGGCTGTTGCAACAGAACCCGGAGCTTCCCAGGCGCTATCACCGCGCCGTCACCCGCACCATCGCCGACCGCGCCAACAAATGGGCGCGGCGCGAATTGGGACGGGTCTCGCCGCTGGACCCCTGTTTTCTCGTAAACGCCATGGCGAAGCTACCGGGACTGTGCCTGTCACCGGAATTTCTGGGCCGTCGTTGCCGAATTTTTCTAGAAAACGCGCAAGTGCGCCTAGTGCAGGATCAGTCACCGTCCCCGGGGTAGCAGAGCGGGCGGGTGACGGTGTTGCCCGAAAGCGTGGCAAGGTCGAAGGTTTCGTATTTGGTCATGGCCGTGAGGTGGAGAATGCCAAGCGGCGCAAAGGGAGGTGCCGGTTCGAGCAGGGTGGCCCCGTCTTCGGAGACGAAAGGAAGCGCGCGGTGGCATATCCAGTTGCAGCGCGCGGGCAGGAAAGATGCCTGAAGACCGCGGGTGTAAAAGGCCACGTTGAGCGCCGTCTGCTCGGCCCAGAAATAGACCTTTTTCGCCAAACAGGTGCTTAAAATCTCCGACCATACCTCCCAGTGGGGGGCATCTGCCGTAGCCGCGAAGGCGCCGACGTTGATGATCGGCGCGGAGGCCAGTTTCTTGGCCATCTTGCGCCCGAAGCCGGTCTTGTAGCAGGAATACTGGAAATTATAGAAGCCCTCGTACTCGTAAGAGCGGTCCACCTCTGGAGTGACGGCAAAGCCGTCGCGCGCCGCGCCCTCTAGGTAAAGCTCCACTGCGTTCCAGTCCTGGACCCAAGTGTCGCAGTCGAGCCACAGATAGACCTCATGGCCGGGGAAATGCTTGGGCAGATTGGGCCGCGCCGTCATCGCCTTGAACCAGTTTTCTTCCGCTTTTGCCATCTTGTAGTCCCAGCCGGGATCGCGCACTTGCGCGCCGTGGGCCTCAAGCCAGGCGATGTTTTCCGAGGAAAGGTCGAGATCGAGCACGCCGATGGGCGCCTCGCGTCCGGCGTCATGGGCGCGGGTGGCGGCGATGAACTTCTGCAACAGCCAGAAATACTTGTCGTTGGCAGCGGTGACGATAATGAAATTTGTCATAAATCCGTCATGGATCACATATCTCAGGGCAGCGGCAGCGGCGCTTTGCCGAGCCAGCCGCGCACTGTGTTGCGGCGCTTGGCCAGGCTCTTGCGGTATTTAGCGATATAGCGGTGACGGCGGTTCCACGCCCCCTGGCGCACCACAGCCAGGGCCGGTTCTCTCGTGGTAAAGGTGGTCACGGTACGGGCGATGTCAGGGGTGCGTGAGGCGTCATAGAGAAGGCCCATGCCCGAGGTGGTACCGCGCAGAATGCCACCGGAAAGCCTGGACTCCCTCTGGTTTTTGGCGAATCCCTGCTGCAGGGAAAATTCGAACACGTCGTGGAAAAGATAGGCGCAGTCAGACGCAGCATGGGCGCGCACGGCGTTAAAATCGAGAACAATCTGTTGGTTGGTGTGCATGCCGTCAATGAGGGCGAAGTCCACTTCCCCGTCCAAATGTTCGGCGATCACGGCGGCCACGTCCTGGGGCGCTGTCGCCTCCACCACAGTCACGTTGAGGCCTTCTTCCGAGGCGATGCGGTTGGTAAGGGCTATGCCCTCCAGCGCGTTTTCTTCTAACCCGGCGTCAATGGCCACCACCTTCGCCTGTGGCGCCAACAACGCCAGCGCCAGGGTGCTCCAGCCGAAGGAATTGCCGATAACGAAAACGCGCTCCGGCGCAAAATCAGCGAGCAAGCATTCCAAGAAATAGACCTCACCGATGGTGATGCCGAGCCCGTTGGTGAAGCTGCGCCCGTCACGCATAAGCCAGGTAAAGGGCGCCGCCGGGAAATTATCGAAATGGCTGGCATTGAGTCCCACGACGATTTCGAAGCCGCGTTTTTCGTAGACGTCCACCAGTCGGTTGAGAATAGGCATGGGCTTTTGTGGATGCAGTGGTTGTGGCGGCTGGTATGGTTGTGGTAGCGGGTAACCGCCCCGAGGCGGCGCTGGGTGCAATCCTGTCATTCCCGCCACCGTCATACAACCCGACTTTTCATTTTCATTCCCGGCGCGGACTATGTGATAACCGCCCGGACAAGTCGATGAAGGAAACGGTCCCGCGAGGACACAAGGCAGTACATGGGAACGAATGCTCAGAACGTGAACCAGAGACCGGGATTCTGGAAACGCCTGAACCGGGCCTTAAACGGGGCCCGCAAGAAGCTCCTGCGCCGGGAAAAGCCCGCCACGCCGCCGTTGCCCTCCACCTATATCAATCCCGCCTTCGCCCGCCACATGGACAAGGTGCGGATCAAGGTGGCCTTCGAGATCGGCAGCCGCGACGCCCGCGACGCCGTGGCCATCCGTAATTTCTATGGCCCCACCCAAGTCTATTGCATGGAATGCAACCCCGAGGCCCTAGTCCTGTGCAGGGAGACCCTGGCAGGTGAGGACAATATCGCTCTCATCGAGAAGGCGGCGTGGAGGGAAAGCGGGCCGATCACCTTTTACCCCGTGGTCAAGTCCTACCGTGACGGCAACGAGGAGCGGAATATCGGCGCCTCGTCCTGTTTTCTCGAGAGCGGCGATTACGTCCACCGCGAGAAATTCATCCAGGAGGAAATCACGGTGGACGCGGTACGGCTGGATGAGTTGTGCCGCGAACTTTCCATCCCCGCCATCGACCTCATCTGTATGGACGTGCAGGGAGCGGCGCTGCAGGTTTTGCAAGGCCTCGGCGAGAAACTGAAAGAGACCAGCTACATCATTACCGAATTGGAAGTCTCCACCATATATGAGGGGCAGAGTCTTCTTCCCGAAGTGGCGGCGTATCTGCAGGAGCATGGATTCCGGGAGGCAGCATCGGACATGCAGTTTCCCGAATATGGCGATTTCCTGTTCGTCAATGAAAAGGCCTCCTGAACGCTGGATTGGCCGGGTCTTTCCCTCCATGCTATCTTTCGCCACATTATTCGCCGTATTTTTCGTCACAGCTTCGAGCCGGCCTTGAACAGCGACGCCACAGCCACATCCCACGACGCCTCCATGCCCCTCTTGCGGCGGCTGGTGGGGGTCTATGTACGGCCCTATTTCGGACGCCTGTCCTTGGCCATCGTCTGTATGGCCGCCACAGCCGCCATGACCGCGGCCAATGCCTGGCTTATGCAGCCCATGCTCGATGACGTGTTCCTCAAGCGCGACGCCGAAATGCTGATGCTGGTGCCGCTGGCCATCATCATCGTCACCCTAATCAAGGGGGTGAGCGACTACGGACAGGCAGTGATCATGAGCTTCGTCGGCCAGCGGGTGGTCACCGACATCCAGAGGGCCATGTTCACTCACCTGATGGCCGCCGATATCGCCTTTTTCCACAACACCCATACCGGCAAGCTGATTTCCCATTTCACCACCGACGCAAATCTTTTACGCTTAGCCGTATCCAACGTTCTGGTGGGATTCGCCAAGGACAGTCTGACCCTGGTGTTCCTGGTGAGCCTCATGTTCTACCAGGACTGGAAACTGGCCATTATCGCCTTTTTCGTCTTTCCCGTGGCCATTCTTCCCATCCTTCGCATCGGCAAGCGCATCCGCAAGGTCTCCGCCAATACCCAAATCGAGATCGGACGCTATATCACGCTCCTCAGCCAGACCTTCCAGGGCGCGCGCCATGTGAAGGCCTACGGCATGGAAAACTATGAGGACAAGCACGCCACCGGCCTGATCGAGGAAATTTTCCGCCTCATTTACAAGGCGGCGCGGGTGCGTTCCCTGTCGCGGCCCATCATGGAACTATTGGGTGGTCTCGCTATCGCCGCCGTGGTGTTCTATGGCGGCTCCCAGGTGATTACCGGCGAAACCACGCCGGGCACCTTTTTTTCCTTCATCGCCGCCCTGTTGATGGCTTACGCACCCATGAAAAATCTGGCCAATCTCAACGCCAGTCTGCAGGAGGGTCTGGCCGCGGCGCAGCGGCTGTTCGCCCTGATCGACGTAGAGCCGAAGATTGTGGACGCACCGGACGCCCGTGAACTAGCCGTGGACAAGGGCGCCATCATCTTCAACAAGGTGCGTTTTACCTACGCCTCCGACGCCCCGGCGTTGGCGGATATTTCCCTTGAGGTTCCCGCTGGAAAGACGGTGGCCCTGGTGGGGCCGTCGGGCAGCGGCAAGTCTACCATCCTCAACCTCATCCCGCGGTTTTACGACGTGGACTCAGGCACCATAACCATTGACGGCCATGACCTGCGCGAGGTGACGCTGGCCAGCCTGCGCACCACCGTGGCCCTGGTTTCCCAGGAGGTGAGCCTGTTCGACGATACGGTGCGCGCAAATATCGCCTATGGCCGCTTCGACAGCACGCCCGAAGAGATCGAGGCGGCGGCGAAGCGGGCCGCCGCCCATGACTTCATCACCGAGTTTCCCGATGGTTATGACACCGTGGTGGGCGAGCACGGCATCAAGCTTTCGGGCGGACAGCGCCAACGCATCGCCATCGCCAGGGCTATCCTCAAGAACGCGCCGATCCTGCTTCTCGACGAGGCCACCTCAGCCTTGGATACACAATCCGAGCGTCAGGTTCAGGCCGCGCTCGTCGAATTGATGGCCGGACGCACCACCTTGGTCATCGCCCACCGCCTATCTACCGTCACAGACGCTGACCTTATCTATGTGATCGAAAACGGCCGGGTCAGTGAATCCGGAACCCATGCCGAGCTCCAGGCCGCTGACGGCCATTACGCGCGGCTCTACGCCCTGCAGTTCGCCGACCAGCCACAGGAAGTGGTGGAAGCGGCGGGGGCGGTGGCCAAGGCGCGGGCCTGAACCGCTCTAGGCCTGGGAATTCCCTTCAATGACTGGAAAACACATCCTGCAAAACGATCTTGCACTCCGGTTTCTGTGCGCTCTGGGCGCGCTTTATATCCGGCTCTGTTTCGCGCTCGGCCGCTGGCAGGTGGTAAACGGCCACATCCCGCAACGGCTGTGGGATGAAGGCACGCCTTTTATCCTGAGTTTCTGGCATGGGCGGCTGTTGATGATGCCTTATTGTTGGCGCAAGGGGGTTCCCATCCACACGCTTATCTCGCAGCACCGGGACGGCCGCATCCTCGCCCGCATGGTAAGTCATTTCGGCGTCCACACCATCGAGGGGTCTTCCTCGCGCGGCGGCGGCACAGCCCTGCGCACCATACTGGCGGCCCTGCAGACCGGCGAGAGTATCGGCATCACCCCCGACGGGCCGCGCGGGCCACGCATGCGCGCCAGCTCTGGCATTATCAGCATCGCCAGGTTGTCGGGCGCGCCCATCCTACCCGCCACCTTCGCCGTAACGCGGCGCCGCGTTCTCAACAGCTGGGACCGGTTCGTGCTAGCCTGGCCGTTGACGCACGGGGTCATTGCCTGGGGCGAGCCCATCACCGTGGCCAGGGACGCTGACGAAGCCGCCCAGGAGGCGACGCGGCGCAACCTGGAGCGGCGGCTCAACGATATCACGGCCGAGGCCGACCGGCTGTGCGGCCATGAAGAAATTAAGCCGGCGGAAATCGAAGCGGGGGAAACGAAGGAGCCGGAGGAACCGGTGGGACCGTCGGGCGAACGGGAAGGGGCCGCCTGATGCTGGCCTTTTACAGACTGGTTTCTGCCGCCGTCGGGCCTTTGGTGCAGCTCTATCTGGAACGCCGCCGCCGCGCCGGCAAGGAAGACCGCGCGCGCATGGGGGAGCGTTTCGGTGAGAGCGAAGAAGACCGGCCCGAGGGGCCTTTGATCTGGCTCCACGCCGCCAGTGTCGGCGAATCGGCCGCCGCCCTGCCTCTCATTGACCGGCTACTCTCACAGAACCCGGACCTTCACGTGCTCGTCACCACCGGCACCGTGACCTCGGCCAAGCTGTTGGCGGACCGGCTGCCACAACGCGCCTTCCACCAGTTCGTGCCGGTGGACCTGCCCTATGCGGTACGGCGGTTTCTCGACCATTGGCGGCCCGACCTGACACTGTGGATGGAATCCGAGTTCTGGCCCAATCTGTTGCGCATGACGCGGCG
>NZAO01000089.1 GCA_002686135.1 Rhodospirillaceae bacterium | reverse complement strand
CGCCTCGGGCGGTCCGTTCCGCACCCATAGCCTGGAACAGATGGCGGGGGTGACTCCGGAACAGGCCGTGGNCCATCCCAACTGGGACATGGGGGCNAAAATCTCCGTGGATTCGGCGACCATGATGAACAAGGGGCTGGAGGTTATCGAGGCCTATCACCTGTTNGGAATCGAAGGNGANAGNATCCGGGTTCTGGTCCATCCCCAGTCGGTGATCCATTCCTGTGTCGCCTACGTTGACGGGTCGGTGCTGGCCCAGATGGGGGTCCCCGATATGCGCACCCCCATCGCCTATTCCCTNGCCTGGCCGCACCGNATGANCGCTCCNGTGGAGCGNCTCGATCTCGCCTCGATTTCAGAGCTAACCTTTGAAGCCCCTGATTTCAAAAGGTTTCCNGTGCTTTCCCTGGCTTTCCAGGCCTTGAAAAGCGGCGGTTCNGCACCTACAATNCTCAACGCNGCGAACGAAGTGGCGGTGNCGGCATTTCTNGACGGTAAAATCGGATTTCTCGATATCGCGCGTATGGTGGAGANGGNGCTTGAACAGGTGCCGCACAANCCAATGACCACNCTTGCCCATGTGAACGAAATCGACGCCACGGCCCGCGACGTGGCATCAGGCTGGATAGCNGATTTTNCNCCGGCGGCNGGTGCGGATTCCGGCGTCGCCGCTTCCGGTTAACTTTTNATTTTCGGATAGTCATTAACATGGAATTACTTTCTTGGGCCTGGGATTACGCAATCCCTTTCCTNTTCATCCTGACNGTTCTGGTTTTNGTCCATGAACTGGGCCACTANCTGGTGGCGCGCTGGAACGGGGTGCGTGTNGAGGTGTTTTCCATAGGTTTCGGACGCGAGCTTTTCGGCTGGGACGACNCCCTGGGGACACGGTGGAAAATAAGCCTGATCCCNNTAGGCGGNTATNTCCGTATGTTCGGCGACGAAGACGCCAGCAGCCGCCCCAGCGCCGATGTGGCCACCATGTCGCCCNAGGANCNGGCGGTGTCCTTCTATCACANGGNGGTGGGGCAGCGTTCGGCCATCGCCNTTGCNGGACCGTTGGCCAATTTTCTCTTCGCCATTGTGGTGNTGTCNTTCATGTTCNCCACCGTNGGCCAGCCCTTCAGTTCCACACAGATAACCGACGTGGTTTCNGANAGCGCGGCNGATNCGGCCGGACTCCGCGCNGGCGACAGAATCACCNATATGGCCGGGANGGAAGTTGAAAGGTTCGAGGACGTTCAGANGCTGGTCCAGCAGAGCCCCCTGATTTCCATTGAGATCACGGTTCTGCGCGAGGGNGCGGAGGTTGTTCTTACCGCCACGCCGGACGTGAAAGAAGGAACGGACAACNTCGGNAACCCCTATCGCATCGGACTGCTCGGGATTCGCGGNAGTGTGCGGGAATACATGCGNCATGGTCCCTTGGAATCGGTGGCNCGAGCGACCATGGAGACCTATTCCATAGTGGGNCTGACCCTTAATGCCCTGGGTGAAATGATCACCGGCANACGTTCCACCGAAGAACTNGGNGGNCCCTTGCGTATNGCCCAGATGTCGGGGGAGNTGGCCCAATATGGCTGGACCACCACCTTCTGGTTTCTCGCGGTGCTGTCCATNAATCTCGGCCTCATCAATCTGTTTCCCATNCCCCNGCTGGACGGGGGGCATCTCCTGTATTTCGCGGCGGAAGCNATACGTGGGAAGCCTCTTGNCGANCGGGCNCAGGAATACGGATTTCGTATCGGNNTNNTGATNNTNNTGTCCCTGATGNTGTTTGNCACNTGGAACGATNTNANNNNTATNANCATTNTTCNGNTTTCTNAGAGATATCNTCNGTTNNGCCNNNGGAGGGACGGTTTGCTGNGNGTNTTANANTCGNNTNTNGCCTGTATGTGTTTTCTGGGGGTGGCGCTGGCCGTCNTCCCNGGTGCCGTTTGGGCTGCCGATACNGCGGAANNTTATGCCGCGACGCCCAGCNGATACCGTTTGCCTGCCGCGTCGCCTTCTTCCACGGCCCCGACAGGAAGGCATGGCGCATCGCCGCAATCCGGTGATTATTCCANTCCCGCGGCTGTCACGCCCAGCGGTTATGCGGCAACGCCCAGCGGCTATGCCACCTCATCCACCAGCNCACGCAGCCTTTCCCCCNACAGGCCGTCTACCGTCGCCTATTCCGGGCGACAGGGCGGATATGCCGCGACTCCAGGCGGTTACGCGGCAACGCCCNGNGGCNCCATGNGATNACGCCCAGTGGCACCATGAGACCATACCCCCGCGCCGGCACCGCAGCGCCTCGCCCCCTGGAAACGGTGCCCCGGCAGTCTCCGCCTGTTTTGTCCGATACTCCCACGCCCTACGACCCGGCCGGGGCGGCGAAGGAGAAGAGGAATAAGTTTGAAGGTTTTTCCTTCGACAGTGGCGACGAAAAACCGGAGAGTGTCTTCGATATTATCGTTGTGGGGAACCAGCGCATTGAGGCCGCCACAATTCTTTCCTATATGGATATCGAGATCGGCGCCTCCATCACCCAGTCGCGCTTGAACCAGGCTTTGAAAACCCTGTACGGCACGGGCCTTTTCTCCGATGTGAACTTGGTCCGGGATGGGGACACACTGGTGGTTCAGGTGAGCGAGAATCCCATTATCAACCGCTTGGTTTTTGAAGGGAACGAGGATATTTCCGACGAAACACTCGAATCCGAGACTCAGCTCCGTCCCCGCGTGGTGTATACCCGCAGCAAGGTGCAAAACGACACCAAGCGCATTCTCGAAATTTATCGTCGTAGCGGCCGTTTCGCGGCCAAGGTCGACCCCCAGATCATCAAGCTTCCAGAAAACCGGGTCAACCTTGTCTTCACAATCAAGGAAGGCGGCGTGACGCGGGTGGACCGCATAAATTTCATCAACAACCGGCGTTTTTCGGACAGCACCCTGCAGGGCGTGATTCTAACCAAGGAAAAACGCTGGTACCGGTTCTTTTCTTCCGATGACACCTACGACCCCGACCGCCTTACTTTTGACCGTGAACTGCTTCGCCGTTATTACCTGAAAAACGGCTACGCGGATTTCCGGGTGGTTTCCGCGGTTGCCGAACTGGCGCCGACCAAGGACAGCTTCATCATCACCTTCACTCTCAATGAAGGCGAGCGCTATCGGGTGGGCACGGTAGAGGTGACATCCAAGATCAGCGAACTAAAGAACAAGAACCTGATTGCGGAAGTGGCCTCCGAATCAGGGGACTGGTACGACGCCGAAGACCTCGAAGAAACCATTAACAACCTTACCAATTATGCGGGCAAATTCGGATACGCCTTTGTGGATGTCCGGACTAAGGCCAAGCGGGATCGTGAAAATCGCGCCATCGATATCAACTACATCGTTAACGAAGGCCCCCGTGTTTATGTGGATAAAATTAATATCTTCGGTAACAAAAGGACCTTGGATAAAGTCATCCGCCGGGAGTTTAAGCTTGTGGAAGGCGATGCCTTCAACACGGCAAAGCTGCGACGTTCGCAACTACTGGTGCGGAACCTGGGTCTTTTTGATAAGGTGGAAGTGACCAATGCGCCCGGAAGCAGCCCCGACCGGACGGTGATAAATGTTGAGGTGGCGGAAAGAGCCACCGGGGAGCTTGCCGTGGGCGCCGGTTTCTCCTCAGCTGACGGGCCCATTGGTAACACCAGCATTCGTGAACGCAATCTTCTCGGCCGGGGGCAGGACCTCAAGCTGGCTTTCAGCATTTCCGGAAGGACCCAGCAGCTCGATCTCAGTTTCACCGAACCCTATTTCCTCGATCGCAATCTTGCCGCGGGATTCGATGTTTTCCGTATTAATAATGACCTACAAACCGAAAGTGGTTTTGATGAAGAATCCCTGGGCTTTATTCTGCGCGCCGGCTATCTGGTGATCGGCGATCTGCGGCAAACCTGGAATTACACCCTACGCAAGGATGAGGTCCAGGACCTCAGCGCCAGCATTTCAAGATTTATCAGAGACAGAAGACTTAGCACCACCACATCATCCATCGGCCAGACCCTGACCTACGATCAACGCAACGACCGTATGGACCCTTCGGACGGCTATCTGCTCCAGTTGACGACCACATATGCCGGTCTGGGCGGAAACGTGAACCTTTTCGCAACCGTTGGTACTGCGGCCGTTTATTATCCCTTTGCTCCGCAATGGGTGGGAAGTATCGCCGGGCGCGTGGGGAAGGTCATCGGATTGGGTGAAGACGTCACCATTACTGACCGTTTCTTCGTCGGTGGCGACAACTTACGAGGCTTTGACAATTCAGGCATTGGGCCGCGGGATACCACAACGGAGGATGCCCTGGGCGGTAACGAACTTTTCACGCTTCAGGCCGAACTCGGTTTTCCTATCGGCCTGCCGAAGGAATTGGGGATTACCGGAACCGTATTCTCTGATATAGGTACCCTTACGGGTATTGATGATTCCGGGTCCGATCTCGTGGACAAAGACTCGCTACGTGCTTCCGTGGGCGCCGGCATTGCATGGCGGTCACCCTTTGGCCCGGTTCGTCTTTACGTCGCTGAGGCTGTTCTCAAGGAAGACTTTGACGACACCGAAATATTCAGATTCAGCTTTGGAACGAGGTTTTAAATCATGACAAAATTTCTTTTAGTAAGCGCCGCCTTTTTTGTGGCCCTAGCCGCTTCCGGATTCATTTCTCCAGCGTATGCCCAGGATGAATCCACTCCTCCCGCCGCTGAACCCTCAGGCGTTATTCCCGTTCCGAAAATCGCCATGGTGGATTACCAGAAAGTTCTTCGCGAGTCCCTTGCCGCGCAATCACTACGCGAACAGCTTGATAAGGTTCGCCGCCAGGAACGTGACAAGATCGCCAAGCTGGAGGATACCCTCCGTGATTCCCGGCAAGAGATTGACCGCCAACGTACCGTGCTTTCGCCAGAGGCCTACGAAAAAAAGATCTTGGAATGGGAACGTACATCAGGCGAGCACGTGCGGGCGGTCGAGAAACGCAAGCGCGCCCTTGATATTAACTTTGAACGATCCCTGGGGAAAATTCAGAGTGTCCTAGTCAAGGTCATCAGGGCAATCTCTGATGAAAAGAAGATCAATTTGGTGTTCACAAGAAGCCAGGTGTTGCTTGTGGATCCCGATATGAATATTACAGATGACGCCATGGCTCGCCTCAACAAGGATCTGACCTCTGTCAAACTTGCCCCCATTGACGTGTCGGGCGGCGAGAGGGAGCAGCCTAAAAAATAAGTCATGGCGGATCCGCGTTTTTATTCGGTCTCCAAGCCTCTCTGTCTCGCTGAAATCGCGGAACTTTCTCAATCATCTCTGCAGTCCGGCGCCGACGGCAAGGCCGTGTTCGACGACGTGGCGTCACTCGACCAGGCCGGACCTTCCCATGTGAGCTTTCTCGATAACCGGCTTTATGTGGAGGCCTTCTCCAAAAGNGGGGCTGGCGCCTGTCTTGTCAGGGAGAGCCACGCAGGCCAGGCGCCGCGAGGCATGGCGCTTCTGCTCTCCGACGACCCCTACTTAGCCTATGCTCGTCTGGCCCGCGCTTTCTATCCGCTGCCACCGGTAGAGCCGGGCCGTCACGCTTCCNCCCATATTGATCCCGCCGCCGTCATAGACGAGAGCTGCCGCATCGACGCNGGCGCCGTGATCGGGGAAAAGGCCGAGATCGGCCCGGGATGTGTCATCGGCGCCAATTCCGTGATTGGTGCGGGTTGTGTTCTGGGGGCGGAAACGCGTATCGGCGACAACGTCTCCATCGTTTGTTCCCTTATCGGTGAAAGGGTTCTGATTCATCCGGGTGTGCGCATCGGCCAGGACGGGTTCGGTTTTGCCATGGGGGAAGAACACCTCAAGGTGCCGCAGCTTGGCCTGGTGGTGATCGGCGACGATGTGGAAATCGGCGCCAATACCACCATTGACCGTGGTGCGGGCCCCGATACGGTTATCGGCACCGGCAGCAAGATCGACAATCTGGTACAGATCGCGCACAACGTTCACTTGGGGCGTGGCTGTGTTATTGTCGCCCAGGTCGGCATTTCCGGCAGCACCCGGCTTGATGACTTTGTGGTGATCGGAGGCCAAGGTGGCCTTGCNGGCCATCTTCATCTGGGCAAGGGCGCCCAGGTCGCGGCCAATAGCGGGGTGATGCGTGACGTGGGGCCGGGTGAGGCGGTGGGTGGATCGCCGGCGGTTCCAGTCAGGGACTGGCACCGCCAGACTGTGGCCCTGTCGCGCCTGACCGGCAAAAAAAAGACATAATCGGGAAGTTAAATCCCACGTAAAAGGGTTAAAACAAAGAAACGGTGGTGAGGAAAAGTTTATGGCGACAAAGGAAAAACCGGAGGTCATCGATACCGAAGGCGTGATGCGCCTTATTCCCCACCGCTATCCCTTTTTGCTGATAGANCGTTTGGTGGATGTGACTCCTGGAGAAAGCGTCACCGGGATCAAGAACGTGACCATCAACGAACCCTTTTTCCAGGGCCATTTCCCCGGCAGGCCGGTCATGCCAGGCGTCCTCATTATCGAGGCCCTGGCGCAGACGGCGGGCGCCCTGGTCATGCATTCGTTGGGGTTTGAAAGCGAAGGCAGGCTCGTCTATTTCATGTCCATAGACAACGCTCGCTTCCGAAAACCCGTCCTGCCCGGCGACACCCTCTACCTCCATACGGTCAAACAGCACAGACGCCAAAATATCTGGAAGTTTTCCGGNGCCGCCAAGGTGGACGGGAATATTGTGGCGGAGGCCGTCTTTACGGCCACGATCAAGGACCCGGAATGACCCAGGTTCATGAAACATCCCTTGTGGACGCAAAGGCTCAACTCGACGACAGCGTGACCGTCGGCCCTTATTGTGTGGTTGGCGCGAATGTGACGTTGGGCGCGAATGTGACGTTGATCTCCCACGCGGTTGTGGAAGGGCGCACAACGGTGGGGGGGGACACCGCCATCTATCCCTTTGCCTCCATCGGACACCGTCCCCAGGACTTGAAATACCAGGGTGAACCCTCGACCCTAGTGATCGGGTGCGACAACACCATTCGCGAGCATGTGACCATGAATCCAGGCACCGAGGGTGGCGGTATGGTGACGAAGGTGGGGGATGGCTGCCTGTTCATGATGAGCAGCCACGTGGCCCATGACTGCCAGCTCGGCGATGGCATCGTCATGGCCAATAACGCAACGCTGGCNGGCCATGTGGAAGTAGGAGACTACGCCGTGCTTGGGGGGNTGTGCGCGGTGCACCAGTTNGTGCGCATCGGACATCATGCCATGATCGGCGGTATGTCGGGAGTGGAAGGCGACGTGATTCCCTATGGTTCTGTCATGGGCAACCGGGCGACTCTGTCCGGCCTCAATATTGTTGGCCTCAAGCGNCGCGGGTTTTCCCGTGAAGACATCCATGATCTGCGCACNGCCTATCGCCTGTTGTTTGCTCAGGAAGGCACTCTTTCCGAGCGGGTGGAGGATGTGGCTGAAATGTTCAAAAACAGCGATCCGGTGATGGAGATTGTCTCCTTTATTCGGGGCGATTCCTCACGGGCTGTGATCCAGCCAGAAATCGAGCATGCTGCCTAAACTGGCCATCTTCGCNGGTGGCGGAACCCTTCCTTCCCGCCTTGTGGAAGCCTGCCGGTCCCAGGGCCGCGACTGCATGGTTCTGGCCTTCGAGGGGCAGACCGACCCGGAAACGGTGCGCGGTGTACCCCATACCTGGACCCGTTTCGGAACCGTGATCACAGCCATGCAACACCTCCANGGGGAAGGGGTGGAAGAAATCGTCATGGCCGGCCCCATGACGCGGCCTTCGCTCATCTCTTTGAAGCCGGATGCCGCCACGGCCAAGGTGGCGGCGCGGATCATGAAATCNGCCANCGGCGACGACAGCCTGCTTTCCGCCCTGATCGNGGAGCTTGAAGATATGGGTTTTACCGTCTCCGGNGTGGATTCCCTTCTCGACGGGCTGATGGCNCGGCCCGGACAGTACGGNNCCCATGCCCCAGATGATCAGGCCCGCTCTGATCTGGAGCGNGGTCTCGAGATAGCCCGCGCTATGGGCGCGATGGATGTGGGCCAGGCGGTGGTGGTACAGCAGGGCATGGTTCTCGGAGTCGAGGCCATCGAGGGCACCGATGCCCTTGTCAAGCGTTGCGGTGAGCTGAAGCGGGAAGGTCCCGGCGGCGTCCTAGTGAAGATCAAGAAACCGGGTCAGGACCGGCGGGCGGANTTGCCAACGGTGGGGGTGGAAACCGCTGCTGCTGCTGCTGCTGCTGGCCTGCGGGGCATTGCCTTTGAGGCCGGCGGCACCTTGGTCATGGACGAGGTGGAGATGGTTCGCGAAGCCGATGACGCTGGGCTGTTCCTGATTGGTATATCGCCATCGGATTAAACGCGCATATTGCCGGCCCCTTTCCCGAAGCTTGTCATGAAACGGCGTCCGCGGGGATCGCACCCCTGATATTTCTTATCGCCGGGGAGACTTCCGGTGATGTGCTGGGGGGGCGGCTGATGGCGGCCTTAAAGGACCTCAGCGGCGGCACCGTGCGTTTCTGCGGTATCGGCGGCGAGACCATGACCGCTCAGGGGCTGCATAGCCTCTTTCCCATGGAGGAGCTGACGCTTATGGGGATACTGGAGGTGGTGCCCCATTTGCCGAGGCTGTTGTGGCGGATGACACAGACCGTATCCATTATCCGTGCCTTGCAACCCGATGTGGTGGTGACCATTGATGCTCCAGGCTTTTGCTTCCGCGTGGCTCGGCGTCTCAAAGGACGCGCCGGGACCAAGCATATCCCCATCCTCCATTACGTGGCGCCATCGGTCTGGGCTTGGGCACCGGGCCGCGCGCGCAAGGTGGCGCGTTTCCTGGACCATCTCCTGACCCTGTTGTCATTCGAGCCCCCCTATTTCGAGGCCGAGGGCCTGGCTGCCACATGCGTGGGCCATCCGGTGATGGAAAGCAATGCCGAGAAGAGCGACGGCCCCGCCTTCCGGGAGCGGCACAGCATTGCACCCGAGGCCTCGGTTCTCTGTGTTCTTCCGGGCAGCCGCGCCACCGAGATTGCCAGGTTATTGCCGGTTTTCGGGGAAACCCTGAAACGCCTTGTTCCCTGCTTCGAGGAATTGCACGTGGTTATTCCCGCGGTTCCAGCCATGGTCGGCCGCATCGAGTCCGACACCACCAACTGGCCACAGCCGATCACGCTGTTGCGTGACGAGAAGGAAAAATTCCACGCCTTCGCGGCTGCCACCGCTGCCCTGGCGGCCTCGGGAACGGTGTCTCTGGAGCTGGCCATGGCCGGGGTGCCCATGGCCATCGCCTATCGCATGAATCCGCTCACGGCGTGGCTGGCGAGGCGTCTGGTGCGGGTTAAATACGCCAGCCTCATCAACCTGCTGCTCGACTACGGCGCCATTCCGGAATTTCTGCAGAAGGACTGCCGCCCGGAGCCCCTGGCCCGGACCTTGGAGACGCTGTTGATGGACGCCCCTGCGCGTGAGGAACAGCGCGCCGCCTTTGCCAAGGCCCTGGCCATGATCGGGCAGGGGGAAGAGCCACCCAGCCTCAAGGCCGCCCGGCTGGTCCTTGGCCATGTGAAGAAACCCCGTTGAGCTTGCCTGCGAAGGGGCGCGCTATGGTGGGAGACGAGACGTTTCCTTCCATACTAGCATTCCCCGTCTCCCCAGCCCCATGAAACACGGCACTACGGTTATCGCCTTTGTCGAGGACTCCAACGGCTACAAGGTGGAACTGATCGAGTGCGGGTGAACGTCCGGGACTGTGCCGGACAGCATTCAGAACTGTTCGGTAATGATCCCCGGGAACACGTTGCGGCGGCGGCGCTTGCTGCGCTTTTCGATGGGCAGATAGATACGCTGGTTATAGCCGGAATAAAGCTGGCGCGGACGGCCGATTTTCATGGCCTTGTCTTCCGTCATTTCCTTCCATTGCGCGATCCAGCCCACGGTGCGGGCCATGGCAAACATAACCGTGAACATGGAAGCGGGAATACCCAGCGCGCGGAGGATGATGCCGGAATAGAAGTCCACGTTGGGAAACAGCTTCTTCTTTTTGAAATAATTATCTTCCAGGGCGACTCGCTCCAGTTCCATAGCGAGATCGAGAAGCGGCTCGTCTTCATAGCCCATCTCCTCCAGAACCTCGTGGCAGCTTTCGCGAAGGACGGCGGCTCGGGGATCGTAATTCTTGTAGACCCTGTGTCCGAACCCCATCAGGCGGAAGGGGTCGTTCTTGTCTTTGGAGCGTTTGATGAACTCGGGGATATTATCCCTGTGTCCGATCTCGCGTAGCATGTTGAGAACCGCCTCATTGGCGCCGCCATGGGCGGGGCCCCAGAGCGAAGCGATTCCCGCGGAAACACAGGCGAAGGGGTTGGCCCCGGACGATCCCGCCAGGCGTACCGTAGAGGTGGAGGCGTTCTGTTCATGGTCAGCATGGAGTATCAGGATGC
>NZAO01000088.1 GCA_002686135.1 Rhodospirillaceae bacterium | reverse complement strand
GCTGATCGCATCGCCACCATAAGGTCGCGCCATCGTTCCCGGTTTCGTCGTCGGAACAGATGGACCGAGGGATACCACAGACATGACGTCCCCTCCGTCCCCCAGTGCCACTTCGGAGCGAAGGGCACCAGAACCCAGGTTTCCTATCCCAGAGCGCCCGCCTGTCCCAGAAACCTTGGCTCAATCTGGCACCTAAGTTTTTGCTGTTTTGGGAAACATATATTCCGACTAAAGGGCAATTTTGATGGGGATAAATAATTAAAGACTTAACTAATTATTGCTAAGCCTTTAATTTTAATGGTGCCGCCGGGAAGAATCGAACTTCCGGCCCCTCCCTTACCAAGGGAGTGCTCTACCCCTGAGCTACGGCGGCATGAGAGACAGGGCGGGCAACATGCCACAGCCGCCACANCGAGACAAGAAGCGCNAAACNGCCTGTCNNNANCCTTCGCCGCGGGCTTGACCCGGCGCAAAGACGTCCCCACCAGGTCCGCCTCGCCGCGCTAAAAAAGGAGGCTTGTGAAAAGGAGGCCCCCACTCATGCCGGAAAAAGGTAAGCTCCCCACCAAGATCAAGACCACAGAGAAACAGGTGCGGCTGGCCAATGCTCTGCGCGAAAACCTGCGCCGCCGCAAGGCCCGGGAGCGCGGNAAGAGCGGTGNCGCGGGGAAAAAGACAAAGGCGCCTTAAGNGGNCTTCATTGCTTGTGGCGGAGGCGCGCCTAAAGTAGAACAGCCCCGCCCCCTTCCCCGGCAGCAGGCAGACAGAAAAAACCATGGACAGTATTCATATCCGCGGCGGCAACAGATTAACCGGCACCATCCCCNTCAGCGGCGCCAAGAACGCCGCCCTGCCACTGATGGCCGCCAGCCTGTTGACCAAGGATACACTGCAACTGTCCAACCTGCCCCACCTGGCGGATATTTCCACCATGGCCAATCTGCTCTCGCAGCACGGCGTCGCCTTGGAAATGAACGGCGAGGCCCGCGGCGGCCATATGGGGCGTGTGTTTTCCCTGAACGCGGAGACCATCACCAACACCGTGGCGCCCTATGATCTGGTGCGTACCATGCGCGCCTCGATCCTGGTGCTAGGACCATTGCTGGCGCGTGAAGGCAAGACCCAGGTTTCCCTGCCCGGCGGCTGCGCCATCGGCACCCGGCCCGTGGATTTGCATCTACAAGGCCTGGAACGGCTCGGCGCGGAGATCGAACTCGAGGAAGGCTATATCAAGGCCCGCGTCAAGGGCGGACTGAAGGGGGCGCATATCGTCCTCCCCATGGCCTCGGTGGGAGCCACGGAAAACCTGGTGATGGCGGCCTGTCTGGCCGAGGGCAAAACCGTGATCTCCAACGCNGCGCGTGAACCCGAGGTCAGCGACCTGGCCAACTGTCTTGTGACCATGGGAGCGAAGATCGAGGGAATCNGCAGCGATACCCTGACCGTGACCGGAGTNACTTCCCTCAAGGGGGCGACGCACGAGGTGGTGGCCGATCGTATCGAGACCGGCACCTANGCCATGGCCGCGGCGATTACCAGTGGCGACGTGATCCTTGCCGGGGGGCGGCTCGATCTCATCGAATCCACGGCCGAGACGCTGACCCGCGCCGGGGTGGATATTACGCCCACAGAGGGGGGGCTACGGGTGCGACGCAAGGGAAAGAAGGTGGAAGGGGTGGACACCATGACNGAGCCTTTCCCNGGTTTTCCNACAGATCTTCAAGCCCAGATCATGGCCCTGATGAGCTGCGCCGAAGGTGCCTCCATGATCACCGAAACCATTTTCGAAAACCGTTTCATGCACGTGCCGGAACTCTGCCGCATGGGAGCCAACATCCATGTNCACGGGGCGTCAGCCATCATTCGCGGCGTCGNCGGCCTGACCGGGGCGCAGGTCATGGCCACCGACCTGCGGGCCTCGGTGAGCCTGGTGCTGGCGGGGCTGGCAGCGCAAGGCGAAACCGTCATCAACCGCGTCTATCACCTAGACCGCGGCTATGAGCGGCTGGAAGAGAAGCTAGCAGCATGCGGCGCCGAAATCACCCGCATACGGGGCTAGAGTCTTTCCGGCTAATATTAACCCGTTCTGATGGCATGTGAATTGGTGGTCCGCCAGGCGCGCGATGCGGGGCCGGGGCATTTGGACTTGGTGGGCATCACGCTTATTGACCGTAGCGCCACTACGCTCTGCAAAGCGCTCCTACTCCAAGCCCAAATGCTCTCGGTTAGAGTGAGTCAATATTAGCCGGAAAGACTCTAGCCCCCCTCCTTGCCGTAGGAGGCGAGCTGTGCCATTAAAGGCGCGAGACGTTTCGGACCCAGAACGCCCGCTCCGCAAGGGCGCCGGGAGAACGAAGTGGCAGACAACAGACAAGACGACGGGCTTATCCTGGCCCTGCCCAAGGGGCGCATCCTCGACGAGATGACGCCGCTGTTGCGGCGTGCCGGAATCGAACCGGAAGCTGCCTTCGATGACCCGGAATCGCGCCAGCTCCGCTTTACCACCAACCACCCCAACCTTTCCATCATCCGCGTGCGCGCCTTCGACGCCGCCACCTTTGTTGCTTTCGGCGCGGCCCATCTAGGCGTGGTTGGCAACGACGTGCTGATGGAATTCGACTATCCGGATATCTATTCACCTCTTGATCTGGGAATCGGCAGGGGCCGCCTAGCGGTAGCCGAACCGGAAGAAATAGCGGGGGACGACGACCCCGGACGGTGGAGCCACATCCGCATCGCCACCAAGTATCCGGAGATTACCCGCCGCCACTTCGCCGAACGCGGAGTCCAGGCCGAATGCATCAAACTCAACGGCGCCATGGAACTGGCGCCAGCCCTAGGGCTGTGCCGGCGTATCGTAGACCTTGTCTCTACCGGGCAGACGCTGAAAGCCAACGGTCTGGTGGAGGTGGAACGCATCGCCGACATCACGTCACGGCTAGCCGTCAACCGTGCCGCCTTGAAGACCCGGCCGTACGAAATCAACGCCTGGGTCGAGAGTCTCCGCGAGGTCACCGATGCCGCTTGAGCTGAACAGCACCCAACAGGACTTCGAGACGGCCTTCGCCGCTTTCCTCGGCTCCGCACGCGAGGCGGAAGCCGACGTGGATGCCGTCGTCGCTACCATCCTCGATGACGTGAAGGCGCGGGGCGACGCCGCGCTTCTCGACTACACCAAGCAGTTCGACAGGCTTGACTTGGAGGCCCGGGAGTTGCGGCTGGAGACCCGTGAGATCACCGACGCCGTGAAGGCCTGTGACGGCGGGCTAATCGAGGCGCTGGAACTGGCCGCCACACGCATCGAGGACTATCACCGCCGCCAGCTCCCCGGCGATGACCGTTATGTGGACACCGCCGGCGTGATTCTAGGCGCCCGCTGGACACCCATCGCAAGTGCCGGACTATACGTTCCCGGCGGCACCGCCGCTTATCCCTCGTCGGTTCTGATGAACGCCATGCCAGCCCGCGTCGCCGGGGTCGGCCGGCTGGCCATGGTGGTGCCCGCCCCCGACGGCGAGATCAATCCGCTGGTTCTGGCCGCTGCCAAAATCTCTGGCATCGAGGAAATTTACCGTATCGGCGGCGCCCAGGCGGTGGCGGCGCTAGCTTTCGGCACCCAGACGGTGGCCCCGGTGGATAAGATCGTGGGACCGGGTAACGCTTATGTGGCGGCGGCCAAGCGCCGGGTTTTCGGCACCGTGGGCATCGACATAATCGCTGGCCCCTCGGAAATTCTAGTGGTTGCCGACAAGGAGAACGATCCCGACTGGATCGCCATCGACCTGCTGTCCCAAGCCGAACACGACGCGCTGGCCCGTTCCGTGCTCATCACCGACGACGCCGGATTTGCCGCCGCCGTGATGGAAGCAGTGACGGCGCGGCTGAAGACGCTGCCCCGCGCTGAAATCGCCGGGAGAAGCTGGAATAATCACGGCGCTGTCATCATCGTCGGCGACCTCGACGAGGCGGTGGCGCTGATCGACGCGCTGGCTCCGGAGCATCTTGAGCTGGCGGTGGTGGACCCGGAAAAGCTGGCGGAACGGGTACGCAACGCCGGGGCTATTTTCCTCGGGCGCTTCACGCCCGAGGCCATCGGTGATTATATCGCCGGCCCCAACCATGTGCTGCCCACCTCACGCAGCGCACGTTTTTCATCGGGCTTGAGCGTCTTTGACTTTCTCACCCGCACCTCTTTGGTGGGCTGTGACGCCAACAGCCTCAGGGCCATCGGCCCTGCCGCGGTGACGCTGGCCCAGGCAGAAGGGTTGGATGCCCATGCCCAGTCCGTGGCGATTCGCCTTAATATGCCCCTCGATAAATAGTTCCGCCGCTGTTCCATGTTGTGGCGGCGGATGGAGCGCCCCAGCCCACAGGTGGACGGAAAAACCTTTCCATAACTGAGGAGAGCCGCCATATCGTCGCCGTGACCCTAGACAAGGCGGCAGAAGTGTAGACTACGGCGGCGGTGTTTTTCCGGAAAACAGCGAATAATGTTGAAAAATCGGCGGAAATTGCCTATTGCCACCTATCGTTCGACGCGCTTCGCCGCTTTAACCTCATGAAAAAGGAGAGCCCGTGGCGAAAGAGGAATTAATGGAGTTTTCGGGCACGGTCATGGAACTGCTGCCCAATGCGATGTTTCGGGTCAAGCTGGACAATGACCACGAAATCCTCGCCCATACCGCCGGCAAGATGCGCAAGCACCGCATCCGCGTTCTCGCCGGCGACCGCGTCACCGTGGAAATGACCCCTTACGACCTGACCAAGGGGCGCATCACCTTCCGTTTCAAATAACCCCCCCGTTTCATGGCTGTCTCCACGCCCGTGGCAAAGACACGTCTGATCCTGGCCTCGGCCTCGCCACGCCGTCTTGACCTGCTTAAGCAAATCGGCATCCACCCCGACGAAGTGGACCCTCCGCATATTGACGAATCCCCCCTGGGCAACGAAAAGCCCGCCGACCATGCCCTGCGGCTGGCCCGGGAAAAGGCTGAAACCGTCCATGCCCGCCACCAAGGCTGTTTCATCCTCGCTGCCGATACGGTGGTGACCTGCGGCAGGCGCATCCTGCCCAAAGCCGGCGACACCGCCCAGGCGCGGGAGTGTCTGGAACTGCTTTCCGGGCGCCGCCACCGGGTCATCGGCAGTGTCTGCATCATCGATCCCGAGGGCAGGTCCCATATCCTCCGCGTCACCACCACCGTGGCCTTCAAACGGTTGACGAGGGACGAAACGGCATCCTATCTGGAGAGCGGTGAATGGCGCGGCAAGGCAGGCGGATACGCCATTCAGGGGCGTGCGCAAGCGTTGGTGCGCTTCATCAACGGTTCCTACAGCAACGTGGTGGGGTTACCTTTGTTCGAGACTCGCGCCCTGCTGGAGGGGCTGGGATACACGACGCAGGATGCCCCCTAGAAAGAGGTGGATCGCCATGACAGGCGACCTTGTGGTGAACACGGTTCCCGGCGAAACACGAGTGGCCCTCATGGAGGGGGAACGCCCATGTGAAATCCTGATCCTGCGCCGCGACACCGGCACCGCTTCAGGGGATATCTACCTCGGCCGGGTCAAGGCGCTGAAATCCGCACTGGGCGCCGCCTTCGTGGACTTGGGTGCCGACCGTGACGGATTCCTGCCCCTCAAGGGGGAAGATGCCCCCCATGAGGGCGAGGCGCTGTTGTGTCAGGTGACCCGCGAGGCGGTGGGTGACAAGGGAGCTCGGCTCACCACCCATATCAGCCTCGGCTCGCGCCATCTCGCCCTGCTCCCCACGGGAGATGGCATCAGGGTCTCGCGGCGCATCGAGGACAGGGCCGAATGCGAGCGTCTGTTTGGTCTGATGGCGAATCTGACAACCGGGGAGGATGCCGGCGGCGGCTACGTGCTGCGCACCGCCGCCAGCGGCGCTGAGGCCAAGGTGCTGGAGGCCGAAGCTGGCCTCTTGCAAGGCCTGTGGGATGAGGTGCTGGAACGGCGGGAAGGCGTGGAACCCCCCGCACGCCTGTACCGCGACTCGGGTACTATCGAGTCGGCGCTGCGGGGCTGGGGCGGGAAAGCCGGGCGTATCCTTATGGACAGCGGGGAAACGCTAGAAACCGCCCGTGCCTTCTGCGAGCGTCATATGCCGGAAGCCGCATCGAGGCTGGAGCACCATAAGGGTGAGCCGCTGTTTGAGCTTTACGGCGTCGAGGCGGAACTGGAACAGGCCCTGGAACGCCGCATCGACCTGCCCGGTGGTGGCGCCCTGACCTTCGACGCCGCCGAGGCACTGACCGCCATCGACGTGGATAGCGCCCGCCATGCCACGCGCAGGGGCCAGGCCGATACCATCCTCGAGACCAATCTCGAAGCTGCGCGGGAAATCGCCCACCAGATCCGGCTCCGCGCGCTGGGCGGGATCATCGTCATCGATTTCATCCGCATGCGCGAGAGTGAGGACCGCAACCGCGTGGTGGCGGCGCTGCGCGATGGGCTGTGTGGGGATTCCCTTGCCCGCGTCTTCGGCATGACCCGCGCTGGGCTAGTGGAGGTGAGCCGGCGGCGGCGGCGCGCACCGCTGGCGGAATTCCTTACCGAACCCCGTGGCGCCTGCGGCGCGGCGGCAGGCTCCAAGACCCCACGCGCGGTGGGCTATGATATTCTGCGCGCCCTGATGCGGGAACAGGCGGCGCGGCCAAACAGCGTCTGGAACGTAACCGCGTCGGCGGAGGTGACGGTAGAGCTGCGGGACGGAATGGCGGACGACCTCAAGAAACTAGAGGCAGCGATCGGGGCCACGGTGACGCTGGCCGGTGACGACGATTTTACGCGGGAGCGTTTCGACATGGCACCCGGGGGGGTGTCCGGAGAATCATCTGGAGAGAACTCATGAGCGCAGACCGCAAGGGCAAAAAGGCAAAGGCTCCAGCCTGCCCCGTATGCGGCCGTCCCCGGGTGGCAAAACACCGCCCCTTTTGTTCTTCCCGATGCACCCGGCGCGACCTTGGCCACTGGCTGCAAGGCAGCTATCGCATCCCCACCAACGAGGAGCCGGGCGATATGGATGGCGATCCCGACACCGCCCAGGATGGCCCCGATCAGGAAGATTGAGAGCAGCAGCCCAAAGCGGTTCAGGGTTGATAGGGAGTGGGAATTTTCCTATAAGCGGCGGCGAATGAAAGGCCCCTCTTATTCAAGAACGCCATTCAAAAAAACATTTAACTTATTTCTCATCGCCCAGGTAGCTCAGTTGGTAGAGCAGTGGACTGAAAATCCTCGTGTCGGTGGTTCGATTCCGCCCCTGGGCACCATTTTTCTTAGCTCCCCCGCCTTTTCTGGTCTTAGTTGAGATCGGGCTTCACCCCCAGCCGTCGCTTGTAATGAGTATTTCATGCCGGGAGTTCAAAGGGGATGATCACTAAAGTATTGGTTAGCGGGATACTGACTATCCTATATAGCGCTTCCATGTTCGGCTGGGGGCGGATGTTCGAGACGGTGATTGGTGTTCGTCTGCCGTGGCCCCTCACATTAATCCACGGTTTGGCCGTTCTTCTGGCTCTCGGCGGCGCACTCAACCTAGTGGGAATCGCTTATGCAGGGACACTTGATGCCATTGTTGTTTTGGGATGGGGACTAGCGGTTCTTTTGCCTTGGCTCGCTCTCAAGTCTTCCGCTATTGATGTAAAATCTCTCATGCCATCAGCGCAAGAACTCCGCGCATGGGCAATCCCAGCTTTGTTTATCATTACCGTGTTCGCTTTCATCGACACGACCCAAGTGCCGCCAAGTGCGTTCAACTTCCATGACGACTTCGAAAAGTATCTAACGTTTCCAGTCCGTATGCTTGCCACCGGAACCCTGCAGGCCGGACCATTCAGCGCCCTCGGCGGGCAAACCCTTGGCGGTCAGGCATTCCTTCAGGGGTTTGTGCTCGCCCATTGGCCCCTCGGCACCGTAAATGCCGTGGACGCCCTGTTCGCGCTGACCATGTGCCTTTTGCTGGCTACAAGCACGACGTGGAAAGTAGGAATGCCGGCTTGGTTGTTGCCAATAGCACCCATTCTTGTGGTTGTCATCAACCCGCAGTATGTCAACATTTCAGCTTTGTACACCGGTGCAGCACTGTATATGGCGCTGCTTGTGATCCCATGGAGCGTACGTGGACATTCGCCCTCACTTCCGGCAGCCAGCGTGGGGATAATTTATGCCGGCATGGTGGCTATTAAGACCACCTTCCTATTGCCGGTAGTGATCCATTTTCTCTTGGCTGCCTTGGTTATCGCCTGGTCAACGCGGCGCCTGTGGTCAACTATTGTTTGGTGCGCACAAGTCGGCGCTACTTCACTTCTGTTTATAGCCCCATGGTTGGGAGTTCACTTCTCGGTTTGGCGTGGTTTATGGTCGGTGTCTGCACCCTTGGGGGATGTTACGGAATCAACAGTAGTCGCCGTGCCGGCCGCTCAGGATTTGAATCTATTTTCCCTTGACCCCATATTCTATGGATTCGGTGCCAGCCAAGCTCATTACACGGGTGCGATACTGGTTATCGTCATCTGCACTCTATTCATCTTGGCACTATTCCGTTACAGCAAGGCTTATGACTCGGGTTCGTCGGTTCCATGGCTATTCGTTTCTGGCACCGTGCTCATCTTTAACTTCCTGGTCTTTAATATCGTATTGAATGGATACATCGGACGTGAACTGGCTTTACGCTACATATGTCCGATCATTATCGCTGGCCTCCCCGCCATAATCGCAGCCACGTTCTTTGCTCTTTCCCGTTACAACGGAAACATTTACAGGACAAAGATTCTTAAGCGTATTACTATCGTAATGGTCCTTGGAATCGTTGGCGCTTTCCTTCCATCCACCGCCGCTCGAGTTCAGCAAGCTGTCCGTTTCGGCAATACTCTCTCGTTTAGCGCCAAAGCAAGCCGGCCTGCTTACCTGAACTATAACCGTTACGTTTTTTCCCCATCAGCGGTTGCAGCCGTAAAATCCCTGCAAATCCAAGTTCCAGAAGGGGAACCGTTGCTGGCCTGGATGTCATTTCCGTTTCACCTTGATTTTGCCCGTAATCCCGTGTTCGACGTTCAACCCGGTGGACTTAGTACACCCTGGATGGATTTCCCTCTCAGCCAAAACCCCGAGGCGACATCCAATTATCTAAGACTCAAAGAGATCAAATACGTGGCTTGGCAATACAGTGGCTTTGCCGTGCGTTCTGAAGCGTCCCTATCGTCTACGCAAAGTTGGGCTGGGAATCCACGCTTCTTACAAGACCCTCATGACCTCCAAAGGACTTTGCAGTTTAACCAGGCGCTGGTGGAGTTAATCAAGATATCGGAGGTTATTATTGATAACGGGGCCATAGTCCTTTTCCGTATTCCCGAATAACGGCGACATAAAGCTACAAAGCAAGGTTGGCAATGGAATCACAGTTACCCTGCGTTTCCCGCCAGAGAGAACCGTCATTTCATGAGAAAATAACCCCGCTCGCCATCAGCATCGTGCCCCACGAAGGCGAACCGCGCCTGTTCGGCGAACGCAGGATTTTTGTGGTCCATCGCTAGGCGCTCGGAAGCAAGGCGCCGACAAGGGCAGACACCTTCCCTGTGGCGGGAAGGTGTGCGGGAAAAGCGGTGGAGTCAGGAAGGGGGGCGCGGAACGCCCGGCTATTCCACCAGGCTGAGGTTCTGGGCGGCGAACTTTCCGTTGCGTCCTTCCGCCAGTTCGTATTCGACCTTCTGTCCCTCGTTCAGGGTGGGCAGATTGGCCTGTTCAACCGCGGAAATGTGCACGAAGGCATCCTCGGAGCCGTCCTCCGGGGCGATGAACCCGTAGCCTTTCTGGGGGTTGAACCATTTAACAGTGCCTATGGGCATGCGTCTTTACTCCGTAATGCGGGACAACAACGCCGTTATCCCCTTCCAATTCAAGCAAGAGCGGAGCCCGTGTTTCAAACCAATAGTAAGGGGGGCAAGGTGCACCCTGGCAAAGGGCGGAGATGCGGCCCCCATACTGGAAATGAGCGCCCCTGATGCTCAAGCCATAATCATACAAGAGCTTTGTCACGGGATTCAAGAAATCCTGCATCTCTGGGCGGGTAGGGGTGACCTGCCCCCTAGTTTCTGACCTTGATTTTATTTGGTAGCGGAGGGCGGACTCGAACCGCCGACACCCGGATTATGATTCCGGTGCTCTAACCAACTGAGCTACTCCGCCCCAGAGATATAGATAGTGAGGTGTGGTGGCGTATACGCCGCGAAGACGGAACCTGTCAAGCCGCCACCGCCGCGCTTTCCCGACGGGCGATCCAGCCCCCACCCAGCACCCGCTCGCCGTCATAGAAGACACAGGCCTGGCCCGGGGCGACCCCGGCCTGGGGCGTTTCCAGAACCACCTCAGCGCCATTTTTACGACCATAGAGGGTAGCCGCCGCCGGTGGCTGCGCCGAGCGCAGCTTGACCGAAACCGTCATGCCCTCAAGGGGGATGCGGGCGCCCGGCCCCAGCCAGTTGACCTCGCGTACTCGCAGGCGGGCGCGCTTCAATACCTCGAGCGGACCTACCGTGACTTGGGCAACCTCAGGATCGAGATCCACAACATAGAACGGCGCGCCGTC
>NZAO01000087.1 GCA_002686135.1 Rhodospirillaceae bacterium | reverse complement strand
CGCAGCGATCTGGCGGCGGCAATCACGGCGCGGCGCTCCTTGAGCAATTTCGGAGTGGCGGCACGAGATGTGGCGCGGCGGCTCATAGTATTTTCTGCCCGGCCTGTTCGGGATAGAGCTCCGCCAGCCCTTCGTACGACGCCACACACACCCCACGCTCGGTGATGAGTCCCGTCACCAGCCGTGCCGGAGTTACGTCGAAGGCGGGATTGGCCACGGGCGAGCCTTTGGGGGTGACATCCACGGCCACCACCTGGTTCTCCGCCGTGCGGCCGGAAATCCACTTCACCTCGTCGCCGTTACGTTCCTCGATGGGGATTTCGGCGATGCCGTCGCTCATGGTCCAGTCAATGGTGGGTCCCGGTAGGGCCACGTAGAAGGGCACATTGTTGTCATGAGCGGCCAGCGCCTTGAGATAGGTGCCGATCTTGTTGCATACGTCGCCTTGTGACGTGGTGCGGTCGGTGCCGGTGATGACCATATCCACCTGGCCCCGCTGCATCAGATGTCCCCCGGCATTGTCGACGATGACGCTGTGGGCCACGCCATGCTGGCCCAGCTCCCAGGCGGTCAGCGCGGCGCCCTGGTTGCGGGGCCGCGTCTCGTCGACCCAGACACGGACGATGATACCCTCGTTATGGGCAGCGTAGATAGGGGCCAGGGCCGTGCCCCAGTCCACCGCCGCGAGCCAGCCCGCATTACAATGGGTGAGAATATTCACCGGCGTGCTCTCGGGTTTGCTCTTCGCCGCTTCGACGATGAGGGGCAGGCCGTTGATGCCGATATCTCGGCAAATAGCCACGTCCTCGTCGCAGATTTCCGTCGCTCGCGCATATGCTGCCGCTTCCCGCTCCTCCACCGCCAGGGGAGCGATGTGGGAATGCATCTCATCTACAGCCCAGCGCAAGTTGACCGCCGTGGGGCGGGTCTCCAACAGGGCGGAGCAGGCCGCGTCCAGGGCCTTATCGGAGGCGTCCCCGCGCAGGGCCAGATAAACGCCATAGGCGGCGGTGGCGCCTATCAGCGGCGCCCCGCGCACTTGCATGGCGGAAATGGCGTGGGCGGCCTCGTCCAGCGTGGTCAGGCGGCAGATGACGAAACGATGGGGAAGCAGAGTCTGGTCGATAATCTCCACCGCCTCGCCGTCTTCCGTCGGCCAGATGGTGCGCATGGATTTGCCGTCCACCTTCATGGTGCCCGCCACGCGTTTCCTATTTGCCCAGCACGCGGCCCGCCACCGCGTCGAGAAGGCGCACCAGTTCCGGATCGCGTGCCTCGGGTGCGGTGATCAGAGCGTATTCTAGGGCCGTCTGGCAACCTTTCGCGCAGGGTCCTTCATGGGTGGCTAGCTTTGACGCCAGGGCCTTGATCAGAGCGCGTGCCTTGTGGACATTCTCGTAGAGAGTCTTGACGATAGTCTCGACATTGACGTCGTCGTGATCAGGATGCCAACAGTCGAAGTCGGTGACCATGGCGACGGTGGCAAAACACATCTCCGCCTCGCGGGCGAGCTTAGCCTCGGGCATGTTGGTCATGCCGATGACGTCGCAACCCCAGGAACGGTAGAGCTCGGATTCGGCACGGGATGAGAACTGCGGCCCCTCCATCACCAGATAGGTGCCGCCGAGGTGATGTGGAATGCCGGCTTCGTGGGCCGCTTCCTCAATATGGCTGCCGAGGCGAGCGCAGACGGGATGGGCCATGGAGACATGGCCCACTAGGCCGGGCCCGAAGAAGCTTTTCCGGCGGGCGAAGGAGCGGTCGATGAACTGGTCGACGATGACGAAGGTGCCCGGTGCCAGATCCGCATTGAGGCTGCCTACTGCGCTCACCGAGATGATATCGGTAACCCCGGCGCGCTTGAGGACGTCGATATTGGCCGGATAGTTGATATCAGAAGGGGGGATGCGGTGGCCGCGGTCATGGCGCGGCAGGAAGACGAACTGGACGTCGCCGAGTGTACCAAAGCACAGATCCCCGGAAGGCTCGCCGAAAGGGGAAACGGCTTTTTTCCAGTGGACGTTTTCCAGGCCCTCGATTTCGTAGACGCCGCTGCCGCCGATGACGCCGATAACGGGAGAATGACTACGGGCCATGAGGCAACCCTTTGCGGATGGTTAAAGACGGACGGCTATGGACGCATGGTCAAGTATAGGGCGGCCATTCAGTGCAGCCGCGACCACACCTTACGCTTTATGGCGGCAAGCATGGCGGTAAACACAATAAGGAACAGCATCACTTTGAGCCCCAACAGCTTGCGCGCCTCCATCTCGGGCGAGGCGGTCCAGGCCAGGAAGGTGGTGAGGTCGGAGGCCATCTGGTTCACTGTGGCCGGCGTGCCATCGGCGTATTCCACCGCATCGTCATCGAGCGGCTGCGGCATGGCTATCTGGTGGCCGGGGAAGGCGGCGTTGTAATACATACCGTCGGGCAGTTCCCTGCCATCAGGGGTGTCGCCATAACCGGTAAGCAGGGCGTAGATATAATCGGCTCCGTTCTTGCGCGCCTTGACGATCAGGGAGAGGTCTGGCGGCAGGGCCCCGTTATTGGCTGCGCGCGCGGCGTTAGTGTTGGCGAAGGGGGAAACAAAATGGTCCGAAGGCAGGGCCTCGCGCTGGTACATCTCGCCCTCCTCATCAGGGCCGTCGGTAACTTCGTATTCGGCGGCGAAGGCCTTGATGTCGTCTTCGTCGTAGCCCAGCGCAGCGAGATTGCGGTAGGTGAGCAGGCGCAGGCCGTGACAGCCGGAACAGAGCTCGTTATAGACCTGATAGCCGCGTTGTTGGGCGGCGCGGTCGAAGCTACCGAAAATACCATCGAAGGACCAGTCGCGTTTTTCAATCTCTGGTATCTCCGCGGCCGCGGCGGGACTGGGGGCGACGCCTGAGAGAAGGAAAAGGCCCGCCATCAGTCCCGAAACAAGGGTTGGGGTTACCCGCATCACGACTTTCCCTCTTCCTTGCCGCCCAACACCGCCGCAGAAATGCTTTCCGGCAGGGGGCGGGGTTTTTCGAAATAGGCGATCAGCGGGATGATGACGATGAAATAAGCGAAATAGAAGGCCGTGCCGATGCGCCCCAGGATCACGAAAAACCCCTCCGGCGGGTTGGCGCCGACCCATCCCAGCAACAGGCAGTCGGCGAAGAAAATCCAGAAAAACTGTTTGAAAATGGGACGGAAACGGGAGCTGCGCACTTTTGAAAAGTCAAGCCACGGCAGAAAGAACAGGATTAGGATCGAACCGAACATGAGGATAACGCCGGCTAACTTGGCCGTAATCAGGACAAAGCCGAAGACCTCGACATCGGGCACCGCCCGCAGGATGGCGTAGAAGGGCAGGAAATACCATTCGGGCACGATATGGGGCGGGGTCGCCAGCGGGTTGGCCGGGATGTAGTTGTCTGGCTCACCGAAGAAATCGGGGGCGTAGAACACGAAACCCAGATAAACCAAGAAAAAAACGCCGAAACCGAAGAAATCCTTGGCCGTGTAATAGGGATGGAAGGGGATGGTGTCCTGCGGCCCCGTGGCGTCGATACCCAGCGGATTGTTGGACTTCACCGTGTGCAGGGCTACCAGATGGAGAAACACCACGGCGAAGATAAGGAAGGGGAACAGGTAATGGAGGGCATAGAAACGGGTCAGTGTCGGGTTGCCAATGGAATAGCCGCCCCACAGCCAGTTCACGATCTCCTCGCCCACCAGCGGGATCGCTGAGAACAGATTGGTGATCACAGTGGCACCCCAGAAACTCATCTGGCCCCAGGGCAGCACATAGCCCATGAAGGCGGTGGCCATCATCAGCAACAGGATGATGACCCCCATCGCCCATAGAATCTCGCGCGGCGACTTATAGGAACCGAAATAGAGGCCACGGAACAGGTGGATATAGACAGCGATGAAAAACATAGAGACGCCGTTTGAGTGGAGATAGCGCAAGAGCCAGCCGTAATTGACATCGCGCATGATGCGCTCGACGCTGTCGAAGGCGTAATTCACATGGGGGGTGTACTGCATGGCCAGCATGACACCAGTGCCGATCAGGACCACCAGCACGATGCCGGCGATGGAGCCGAAACTCCACCAGTAGTTGAGATTGCGCGGGGTGGGATAGTCACGCAGTTCGTGGTTGAGGAAGGTGAAGACCGGAAGACGTTCGTCGATCCATTTGACCACGGGATGTGTGCTCATCGGGGGCGTTTCCTAACCGATCAGGATCGACGTTTCGTCGGTGAATTTATAGGGCGGCACCACCAGGTTGGTGGGCGACGGTCCCTTGCGGATACGGCCCGAGGTGTCGAACTGGGAACCGTGACAGGGACAGAACCAACCGCCCCATTGGCCCCGCGGCTGGCCCGATTTCTGGCCCAGCGGAATACACCCGAGATGGGGGCAGATGCCGACGAGGACCAGCCATTCCGGCTTGATCTCGCGGTCTTCATCGGGCACGGGGTCGCGCAGGGTGGAAATGTCCACGGCGCGGGCGGCGGTAATTTCCTGTTCGGTGCGGTGGCGGACGAAGACGGGCGTGCCACGCCAGACCACGGTGGTGCTCTGCCCCACTTCCACCGGGGAGAGGTCGACCTCGGTGGTGGACAGGGCCAGCACGTCGGCCGCTGGGTTCATGCTGTCGATGAAGGGCCAGGCGGACAGAGCCACGCCCGCCGTGCCGACAATGCTGGTGGTGAGCAGAAGAAAATCACGCCGGGTTTCGTCGTCTCCCCCGGAGCCCGCGTCCTGCGCCTTTACTGTCATGGTTGATTCCCCTATATCGGTTTCCAAATCACGTCATTGTCCTAGCCAACAACACCCCACAATGGCAAGGAAAAGTGAAGGAAGGATGTATGCGGTCTTTCGCCACACCTTTCACCACCGGCTTTGCCGGTCTTAGAGGAAGCCCCATCCCGGTATAATCGGTCACGACCATAAATCACCGGAAAGCAAACCGCCAGGGCGCCTTGCCATGTACCAGCCCGATATCCCCCAGAACGCCGCCTCCCTGATGCGGCTGGGGGCCTGCATGGAGGTGTTCCTGCGGTGCTACTAATATTAATCGGCGTTGCTCCTTAGCTCTTCAACGCCTTCAACTTCTCCAGACAGTCCTCACGGCCAGGCTTGAAGTCCTCGGCGATCCACCACGCCTCCAGCCGCGACAACATCTCGCCCACCGCCGCGCCCGGATCCATGCCCAGCGCCAGCACATCCCCGCCCGTTGCCGGCAGAGACGGCGGAGTCCAGGCTTCGGCCTCGGCCAGCATCTTCCTATAAGTTTCCTCTCTCTGGGGATTAGTGGCCCAGGCCAGCAGCACCCGGTCGCGGAACAGCTCTGCTCCCGAGGTATAGAGGGCGCGCCGCCAGGTGGTGGCATCGCCACCGGCATNGAGCTCTCCTCCGGCAAGCGCCGCTAGCCGGTCACGCTCGGCGTTGGAGAGCTTGAGCCGCTCCGNCACCTTCTCCGCCGCCGTCTCCGCGTNCTTGCCGCCGAGAAGAATGGCGAGGNGGCGCAGGGGNTCGGACNNCCCCGGACCGGCCTTTCCTAGCCCGNCCTCGATGGCGGTCAGCGCGGCTAGCGCGGCGTCNGTTCCCGTTCCAGTTTTCATCTCCGGCAGCACGTGTTGGAGGATGCCGTTTTCCGCCATGAGCCGGATGTGGGGCGCGGGGTCGGGGGCGGCCAGCAGCCTCTTCAGTTCGTGCCAGACTCGTTCCACCGACAGTATTTCCAGNTGCGCCGCCGCTTCACGGCAGGCGGCAAGGGCGTCCTCGTCGGCCGCTTCCTTGCCGAACCAGGCATGGAAACGGAAGAACCGCAACAGCCGCAGCACGTCCTCAGCGATGCGTTCCCGGGCNTCGCCCACGAACCGCACCCGGCCCGCGCGCAGGTCCGCCTCGCCGTTTTGTGGATCATAGAGCGTGCCGTCGGGACCACAGTAGATGGCGTTCATGGTGAAGTCNCGGCGCGTGGAATCGGCCTCCCAGTCGTCGGTGAAGGCGACCTTGNCGTGGCGGCCGAAGGTCTCCACGTCATGGCGTAGGGTCGTCACCTCGAAGGNCNTACCGTCCGCTACCGCGGTGATGGTGCCGTGTTCGATGCCGGTGGCGATGGCGCGCAGCCCGGCCTTTTTGAGAAGAGCCGTCACCGTCTCCGGCAGGTCCGGGGTGGCGAGGTCGATGTCGGCCACGGCGNGCCCCAACAGCGTATCGCGNACACAGCCGCCGACGAAACGCACCACCGCACCCTTAGCGCCAAGNGCGTCGGNGACGGCTCGGGTTTCTGGGGCCGCCATCCAGTCCGGTACGGGGATGCTTTGCGCCGTCTTCACGGACTCATTCTTCCGTGACTGGAGCGGCGGGTGGCGGCTCGCCGCTTGGCGACTCATCGGGAGCGTCGCTGAATTGCCCCGGCGCGATATGACCGTCTTCCATATGGGGAGGATCATACTGGCTCCATGGGGGCTCGCCGTCATGGAGNGCCAGTGCGCCCAGAGTCAGCGCCAGCAGGGAGACGCCGGCGGTGGCCAACAGCAGCCACGGCGTCTTTTCCCAGGACGCTTCTTCGCCCCGCGCCTTGGCGCGCCGCTGCGCCGGTATCATNAACATGAAATAGATGGCNGTGGGCAGCAACAGNGGCAGCAGATAGGTGAAGAAAATCCGGATCATTTTTGTCTCAGCCTTTCATACAGCGCTATCAGCATAGCCGCCGTCGCCCCCCAGATGAAACGCCCGTCATGGGTGATGGCNTGAATGAGCCCGCTGCNATCATTGAGATCANGGGGGCGGCGTTCGTGNNGCGAGGGGTCGAGCACTACCTCCAAGGGCAATTCNAAGGTCTCCGCCACCTCACGTTCATCGGGNGTGAGCTCGAAGGGCGGGTGAAGCAGGGCGACCACGGGGGTGANGAGAAAGCCGGTCCTCGTGGCCACGTCGCCAAGACGGCCGAGAAGCTCAATCTCCCCGCCGCCTAGGCCCAACTCCTCATGGGTTTCGCGCAGGGCNGTGGTCTCGGCGTTTTCATCTTCGTCTTCGTGATGACCGCCGGGAAAGCCGAACTGTCCGGCATGGATATCGAGACCCTCGGCGCGGCGGATCAGCAACAGCGTGGTTTCGGCCTGGCGTGGAATTAGGGGCACCAGAACCGCCGCCGGGATCAGCTCTGGCGGGTGTTGGGGGGACTCATGCCGGGGAAACGCCGTTTCGGTAGGGGTGAGGCCAGCCGCGGCGAATCGGTCCTTGAGCCGTTCGGCAGTCCAGGATTGCTCTGACGCGATGGTGTGAGCCGTCTTGTCCATTTCGGATTCCCGGAAAAGTGCGCGATGTAATGGGTTAGTATACACTCAAACACATATATATAGTGGGCTCGTAGACTATGCCCATCATCCGTTGCAGGTGAAAAACTTCAGGGNGGAGATATTCGCTATGCCGTCACGGGACAACGCACCTCCGTCGCNGAACCCGCAACTCGGCCCCACAGNGCCGCCGCAGAGTGGCCTTATCTTTCCCTTCATGGCGCGTTGCTACGCCATGGGGGGGCGCTATTCCTGGCTTCTGATCCGGGTCGTTACCGGCGTCAACCTGATTCCCCACGGGGCCAAGAAGCTTTTTGGAGGTATTGAGGGGACGGCCGCTTTCTTCGCCGGTGCCGGCTACGAACCGGCCTTGTTTCTGACCTGGCTGGTGGCGGTAACGGAATTTTTCGGCGGCATCCTCCTGATCCTGGGGCTGTTCACCCGCCCGGCGGCNGCGGCGGTGGCTGTTTTCATGGCCGTGGCCGTGCAACATCATTATGCCAACGGTTTTTTCTGGGGCGGGGGCGGTTATGAATATCCCCTCATGTGGGGNGTNATGGCGCTTGCNATTTTTTTGCGCGGCGGCGGCGCCTGTTCGCTGGATGCGAGAATCNGCCNCGAGTTCTGACCGCAACCAGGNNAANTTNAGGAACTTTAAGNAACTGTAGGAACNACCCGGAAGGGCNGTTTATCNGGCCACCGCCTTGTCCACGGAATCGGTNATGTNATGNGCAAGAGCGANAACTCTNNCNTCGGAGGAGAAGGCCATATNGATGNACTTGGCGAGTTCGAGGAGAAGGTCTAGATGTGAAGNCCCCATCTTATNTGCCAGATTGAGCNAAGGTTTCTNGGACAGGCGGGCGCAAATAAAAAAGGGCCNCCCCAAAGGGGCGGCCCCNAAACACCACTCACAAGATCCCCCTAGTTGGTGTTTCCCCCTTNTTCTGTGTCCTTGCTGGCGAGATTCGNGNTCTTGTCACGAAGGGCGTNGATAAGCACCGTGATTTTACCACCNCCGTTACGGATCACCGAGGAGAATTCAGNGCGCTGGGTGATGGCCATGCTCACGCCTTCCACGGTGATGTCGTAGATTCTGTNCGCACCATTGGTTTTCGAGACNCGCCAGATCAACGTGATGGGTGGATCGCNNCNGGGCTGGNNGACNTTGGATNNGACANTAAACACATTATTGCCTTCGGNCTTGNTTNCAGTAACNGTGAAGGTCTCGCCGCTGTAATGACGGAATTTGGCNGAATAGGTCTGGATAACAAACTTGTNGAACAGGGCNANGAATTNCTCGCGTTCGTCCTTGGTNGTTTTCTTCCAGTAACGGCCAAGCACGAAGCGGCTGATGGCAGGAGAATCGAATCCTTCTTCGTAAAGNTTGCTGAAGCGCGCCCGCAATTCTTTGGTGGCGAGACCTTCCTCGGTCAGGGNATNGANGGCCCTGTNCCCGAAATCCTGAATGAAGGCACCAGCCCGTTCGAGGGTTCCCTCGGCGCGGACGGGGGATACGGAAAGAACAAGGCCAAACGCCATGAACGACGCACAGAGAAAAAGGCGGCGTGGGATCATGTAAGCATTTGTCATGTTTATTGCTTACTGTTTATTGCTTACTGGACGAGGGAGGCCCTATCGGCGCTCGGGAAGTCGTCGACATCACTCATGAAGCTGGGGCCGGGCACTTCGGCGCCTTCTTCACCATTGCGCACCTCGGCCTCGCGGCGCTGGCGATATAGGCTGCGCACGGTGGCGTAGAAGTCGAGCGAGCCTTCCTCGATATCATTGAGTACGTCGAGCACGCGGGCGCGCTCGTCGATGCCCTCGATACCGCCGCGGATGAGCCAGTATTCAAGCTCCGCGCCCTGGTTATCGAAGACATAGGT
>NZAO01000086.1 GCA_002686135.1 Rhodospirillaceae bacterium | reverse complement strand
AAGTGGAGAACGCAAACACACCGAGAAACACAGCCGCGAAAACCGCGCAGAGGGAGGGCCAAGGTACGTCGGTCCTAAAAAAGGACATGCGAAGGTGATCTTTCAAAACGATATGGTTTCGGCGAAAAGGCATTTTTCTGGCCGGCTCAAACAATTTTTCTACGGACGCGGAGGCGGCGGGAGTATAAAAACACCGCATGAACGGATTATGAACGTGACCTGTCCCCAGATATAGGATGAACCTCGAAAAAACCATTGAAACAGTATGGAAAATTGGAGCGGGTGAGGGGAATCGAACCCCCGTCAAAAGCTTGGGAAGCTTCTACTCTGCCATTGAGCTACACCCGCGAAATCCTCCATAAAATAGGTTGGAAACGCCACATCGGCAAGTCGGCCTGTCCTTGTCTTTGAGAATAATCGTCCTAGGATATGCCCATGACCGCCAACGCCCCCCTTTCCCGGAGTGAACCGGATAGCGCCACGGCAGAGGAATTGCCCGAGAAACTGCTGGAAAAATTACCGGGGAAATTCCGTGACGCCGATGTGGCGGCGTCGGGAGAGCCCCGCGCCAGGGTGGGGCCCGAAGCGTTGAAGACCCTGTGGTTCAACACCGGAACCCTGTGCAACATCACCTGCCGCAACTGTTATATCGACTCGAGCCCCAGCAACGACCGTCTGGCCTACATCAGCGAAGCAGAGGTACGCAGGTTTCTCGATGAGATAGCCGCTGAAAACCTCCCCGTGGAGGAAATCGGGCTTACCGGCGGTGAACCCTTCATGAACCCTGAGATCATGGCTATCCTCGCCAGCTGTCTCGAGCACGGTTTTCGCGTTCTGGTGCTGTCCAACGGCATGAAGCCCATGATGCGCCACAAGGCGGCGCTGAAAGAACTCAATGCCGGATATGGCGGGCAGTTGGTGATCCGGCTTTCGGTGGATCACTACACGCCGCAACTACACATGGAAGAACGGGGGCCCGAAAGCTGGGACCCCGTCATCGAGAGCATGCGCTGGCTTTCCGAAAACGGATTTATCATGCATGTGGCGGGACGCACTTATATGGATGAGCCGGAAGACTCCCTGCGTAACGGCTATGCCGGGCTTTTCGCCGCAAACGGCGTGACCCTTGACGCTAATGATCCGGTTTCCCTGGTCCTGTTTCCCGAGATGGACAAGCGCGAGGATGTTCCCGAAATCACGGCGGCCTGCTGGAACATGCTTGGCGTTTCACCCGGGGATGTGATGTGCGCCACCTCGCGCATGGTGGTCAAACCAGAGGGGGCCGAAGCGCCTCATGTCATGGCGTGCACGCTTATCGCCCATGAGGAAGGGTTCGATATGGGGCCGACCCTGTCGGGGTCCCTGAAGGAGGTCAGCCTCAACCACCCCCATTGTGCCCGTTTCTGTGTCCTCGGCGGCGGCAGTTGCAGGCGGTGATTTCTTGACAAACCGGAACCGCAGGGGCTTAATCGGTGAACCGTCGTGGTGATTTGAGCCGACCGGCTTGCGGCCACGTAAAACAAAACGCTAAAAGGTCGGAGGTGGAAAACCCCGGCCGCAGAGGTCGGGGATTTTTTTTGCTCTTATGGGTTTAGCGTCAAGGGCAAGGTAGGCGAAGGATTAATCACATGGCTAAGAAAAAAAAGAGTAAAAAATCAAATACATGGCGTCCGCGGACCCAGATGATCCGCGGCGGGCAGGAGCGCTCTGGCTTTGATGAAACCTGCGAGGCGCTGTATCTCACCTCGGGCTACGTCTATGACAAGGCCGAAGAGGCCCGGGCCGCCTTCAAGGAGGAGATTGACCGTTTCGTTTATTCTCGTTTCGGTAATCCCACAGTTTCCATATTCGAGAAGCGGATGGCGCTTCTCGAGGGGACGCAAGCCTGCCGCGGTACGGCCACGGGAATGGCCGCCGTCTTCGCCGCCCTCATGTGCCAGCTGAAAACCGGTAACCGTGTTGTGGCATCGCGGGCGCTGTTTGGTTCCTGCCAGTATATCGTCACTGAAATCCTGCCCCGTTTCGGGATCGAGATCACTATCGTCGACGGCACCGATCTGGGCCAGTGGCAAGAGGCATTGAGCCGGGAAACCCAGGCCGTGTTTCTGGAAACGCCGTCCAATCCCACGCTGGAGATCATCGACCTTAAGGCGGTGGCCGATCTTGCCCATGGCGCCGGAGCCAAGCTGGTGGTGGACAACGTTTTCGCCACGCCGATTCTTCAGCATCCGCTGGAATTTGGGGCTGATATCGTTGTCTATTCCGCCACCAAGCATATCGACGGCCAGGGCCGCTGTATGGGCGGCGCCGTCTTGGGCACGACTGAGTTCTGTAATGACATCTTGAAGCCCTTCGTGCGTCATACCGGCCCGGCTTTGAGCCCCTTCAACGCTTGGGTGCTGTTGAAAGGGCTGGAGACCCTGGAACTGCGGATCGAGGCCCAGAGCAACAATGCGCTGGAGTTGGCCACCTATCTGAGCGGATTGGAGGGCGTGACAAAAGTGATCTATCCCGGACTCGCCAGCCATCCCCAGCATGAACTGGCCATGAAACAGATGGCCTCGGGGAGTAACCTTATCTCTTTCGAGCTGGCATGCGGGGATAGCGAAGACGGCAAAGAAGCCGCCTTCCGTTTTCAGAATGCCTTGGAACTTATTGATATCTCCAACAATCTGGGAGACACCAAAAGCCTCATCACCCATCCCGTCACCACCACCCATCAGCGTATTGAGCCAGAAGAACGCGCCCGCATGGGTATCGGCGAAAGCCTGGTGCGGCTGTCGGTGGGGCTTGAAGACGTGGATGACCTGAAAGAGGATATAGCTCAGGCGCTGAAAGCCGTATAATAGCCCTGGACAATGACTCTGGGGGGCATCTGGGGTCGGAGCGGCCCGTTTGTAACTGGACAAACGCCCCCCCTAACGTCATATGCTTAAACAGGGATGGCGCCGGCTGAAAGGAAGGCCGCCATTTCTCCCCGTCAAAAACGTGACGCCGTCACTAAAGAGCGCATAAGAGACTGGTATGTATTGCGAAACCACACATTCGATTGCCGTTACGGTGACGCCGATTTATCTCGAGGAACAGTCGGAACCGGACGACAACCAGTATATCTGGGCCTATCACGTGCAGATAGAAAACCAGAGTGCGCAGACGGTGCAGCTCATCAGCCGCCACTGGCAGATCACGGATTCCAATGGCTGTGTCAAAGAGGTGCGCGGCCAGGGTGTCATAGGCGAACAGCCGGTGCTACATCCCGGCGAAACCTTCGAATACACTAGCGGCACGCCGTTGCCCACGCCATCGGGAATCATGCTTGGTAGTTATCAGATGGTGGGGGAGGACGGAGAAAATTTCGATATCACCATCCCCGCTTTTTCCCTTGATCTTCCCGACGAGGAACGGCGTCTCAACTGATCCTTCCATTCGTTTTTGGACCTCAACCCACGCCGGTCCGGCACATCGGGTCCGCGCCTTCAAACAGGAAATTCTTAAGCCATGGCTGCGAACAAGAAACCATCGCGCAAAAAAGCGGAAGAAGCCGTGAGGACGTTGCTGTGCTGGGCCGGCGACGACCCCGGCCGCGAAGGGCTTCAGGACACCCCCAAACGGGTGGTGAGCGCCTATGAGGAATATTTTTCGGGATACAATGATGATCCCGTGGACATCCTCAAGCGCACCTTCACGGAAACCGAGGATTACGATGAAATGGTGGTGTTGAGGGACATCCGCTTCGAATCCCACTGTGAACACCACCTTGCACCGATTATCGGAAAGGCCCATGTGGCCTATCTTCCCGACTGCCGGATCGTCGGCATCAGCAAGCTGGTCCGGGTGGTGGAGATTTATGCCAAGCGCCTTCAGGTCCAGGAACGCATGACCGCCCAGATCGCTAACACCATACAGGACGTTCTCAAACCCAAGGGCGTCGCCGTGGTCGTTGACGCCGCCCATCAATGCATGACCATGCGCGGGGTCCGCAAACCCGGTGTCTCTATGATCACCAGTCACATGCTGGGTGGTTTCCGTACCAACACGGCCACCCGGCGAGAATTTCTGGCCATGATCGGGGCGCCGGAGGGGATTCACACCCCCAACGCGTAACGCCCGGGAACAAGCTTTTACAACGCGCGCACGCATCCTTCACTGGACAGCGGCAGATGATTAGCCAATGATGTGCTGGCGCTGGCGGGGCAGAAACGGACTTTTACCGGACTGTGATCGATTTCCGACCCTTACTGTTTGTTATCGGCATCTTGCTGACGACCATAGCCGTCATCATGTGCCTGCCCGCCATCGCGGACGGGGCCGTGGACAATCCCGATTGGCAGGTATTCGCCGCCTCGGCGTTGATCACCCTGTCCCTAGGGATCTGCCTGATTCTCGGCAACCGAAGCGATGACTTCCGGTTTACCATCCACCAGGCATTCCTTCTGACCACGCTGAGCTGGCTGGTTATCGCCCTGTTCGGGTCGTTACCCTTTATGTTTTCCAATCTTGATCTCAGCTTCACCGACGCCTTTTTCGAGGCCATGTCGGGAATCACCACCACCGGCTCCACGGTCATTACCGGCCTTGATTTCGCGCCTCCGGGGATTTTGTTGTGGCGGGCGCTTCTGCAATGGCTGGGGGGGATTGGCATCATCGTTATGGCCATTGCCGTGCTGCCCATGCTGCGCGTGGGCGGCATGCAGCTGTTTCACATGGAATCGTCGGACACCTCGGACAAGGTGATGCCACGCGCGGCGCAGATCGCCAGCGGCATCGGTCTGATCTATGTGTCGCTTACCTTGATTTGTGGGGGCGCGCTCTGGCTTTCAGGCATGAGCGGATTCCAGGCCATCGCCCATGCTATGACCACCATCGCCACCGGCGGATTTTCCACCTCCGATGATTCGGTGGGCCATTTCAATAGCGCCACCATTGACGCCATCATCACCTGTTTCATGATTCTCGGCAGCATGCCCTTTGTTCTTTATCTTCAGGCGGTGCGTGGCAACGTAAGGCAGCTTGTGACCGATAGTCAGGTGCTCTGGTTTCTGTCCATTGCCTTCATGGCCGTTGCCACACTGACTGTTTGGCAATGGCTGGGCAACGACGTGGCGTTTCTCGAGGCGCTTCGCTACGTGTCCTTTAATTCCGTCTCGTTGATGACGGGAACGGGCTATTCTACGGCCGACTTCGGACTGTGGGGAGGGTTCGCCGTGTCTCTCCTTTTCTTCCTCATGGTGGTGGGAGGATGCGCGGGATCCACCACTTGCGGCATCAAGATTTTCCGCTTCCAGGTGATTTACGCCACCACCAAGGCCCAGATCGAGCGGCTCATGCAACCCCACGGGGTCTTCACCCCTTATTACAACCGCAAACCGATTCCTCCCGATGTCTCCGAATCAGTGATGGGGTTCTTCTTCCTGTTCGCGCTGGCCTTCACCGTTCTCGCCCTGGGGCTGAGCTTTCTCGGCCTCGATTTTCTCACCAGCATGTCCGGAGCGGCGTCGGCCATCGCCAATGTGGGGCCGGGGATGGGCGAGGTTATCGGCCCGGCGGGAACTTTCGCCACGCTTCCCGATTCCGCGAAATGGCTCTTGAGTTGCGGCATGCTGATCGGGCGGCTCGAACTTTATACGGTGCTGATCCTGTTCGCCCCCAGCTTCTGGCGAGGATGACCTGCACGAAGCCCGGTCAAGGCGTATAGGTAATGCCGATCACAACATCAAAGGAATAGTACCTGGAATCCACCTTATCGCCGCCGCCGAAGGGGCCCACGGTCACGTCACCAAGGTCCGTAAACCGGCCTTCCAGTCCGAGCCCCCAGTTGCGCGTCCAGTCATAGATCACGCCGCCCATTAGCGACCAGGTGAAATTGTCCGTGTTGTCGATCTCACTGATGGTGGAATTGGTGGGAAAATCACGTCTTTCGGTGTCGGCCCTGTGGCGCGCCCAGCCGACGCCGGCCCCCACATAGGGCCGGAAGTCGGACTCCAGATCGAAATCGTAATAGGCGTTGGTCATGGCGAAAATCGTTGCCAGATTAGTTGTGTAACCGGAGACAAGTGCGCTGTTTGAGGCTGAGCGCGCCCGGTAATCGAGATCGAAACGATAGCGGATTCCCGCCTCCAGTTCAGTGCGAATGGGGAAGCCGTGATCCTTCCAGTCATAGCCCACGGCTAGGCTGTTGCCGAGAACCAAGTCGTCCTCATGCCTGACCTCCAGGGTATCGCGGCCCGCACTGTAGCTTAACTCGTGATCGCGAATGAACGACACGGCACCGATGATGTCAAAGGCATAATAGATATTCCCCGGACCCTCTTCTCTCATGGCGACCATTTCCACGGATTCGGAGGCCGGTGCCAGGGCAACGTCGGCCTTGGCGGGGACGGCATAAGGGACGGGATAGGAAACCGCGGGAACAAGCCGCGCATAGGGGCGAGGCGCCACGCTGTAGACGGGCGCTCCGTAACCAACATAGGAGCTGGGAGGCGGCGGATAGCGCTGCGGCAGAACCGCGCTGGAGGTGGCTGCATAGCCATAGCCCCCATAAGCAGCCGGCGCAGGAGCCTGCCCCGCCGGATCATAATAAAGAGGACGGTAGTTGATATAGGCACTGGGCGGTGGTGGATAGTACTGCGGCAGGGAGGAGCTTGGCGTGGCCACATAGCGGTAGTCGCCGGGCGCAACGGTCACGGCGCTATGGGCCCTGTCATCATAGATGTCCTGAGCCTTGGNGNCGGATGCCGCCAGAAAGCCACCGAGACANCAGGCNGTTAAGAAAACCCTTCCCAACATAGAAACCCCGTTTGCCCCATTATGTGAGCCTAAAACGAAAATAAACCGGGATCGCACAACGCAAGATCCCGGGCACGNCCTTCATGAAAGCATCAATTAGACTTGCGAAGCAAAAATTTTNCCAGATATTTCGGGATGNTTGCCTCCAGAGTAGTATTGAGTTCTTGCATCAAGGCTTCGGTCATGGCGAACCAGACACGCTCCCTTTCATCCAGGGTAATGTCTTCNGCCACCGTTTGGGTGTGAACCGCATGGGCGGTAACCGAACCCGTGGAGCGGTCGCCGCCGCGGACTTGTATTTTCACCTTCACTTTCATGTCGTAGCGCTCGCTTTGCTCGTCGGTGAAATAGCCCTCTACGCCCTCTTTTTGTTGGCGCAGGGGCACTTCCACGGCGCTGGCCTCTTCGACGATGAANGTCACGGTCCCACCCACCTCGCCACCGTCCTGGATGCGGTCGCGGCCCCAGTTCATGGCCGCGGCCTGGACCGTAAACGGCAGCAGATGCTCNATATGGGGCTCCTGTAAGGGCNCCGTAAACTGCGACACCACTTCCGCCTTGCCAACGTTAAAAACGTAAGGGTCGAGGTGGGCCCAGGTCAGCTCAGGAAAATCCTGTTTCGGCGGCGGTGTCTGACAACCCGCCACCATGAGCGCGGAAAACACAAAGGCGGAAAATAACCAACGCATAGGAAATGGCCCGTCTTTCATTGCAAACACCAGCTGAGGATGCCTTTCTGGGCGTGGAGGCGGTTTTCCGCCTCGTCCCAGACCACCGACCAGGGGCCGTCAATCACCCCGTCCGTCACCTCTTCCCCACGGTGGGCGGGAAGACAATGCATGAAGAGGGCCTGTTTGGCGGCAGATTTCATCAGCGATTCGTCCACCTGNAACGGAGCCAGGGCGGCGCGGCGCGCCTTTTCGTCCTTGTCCCCCATGGANACCCAGGTATCNGTGATGACGCAATCGGCGGCCGCGGCCGCGGCAGCCGCATCATTGCCAAAGGAAACCGCCCCGCCTTGCGCGCCCGCCCAGTCAAGAACCTCTTGCGGGGGAGGGAGCGACTCCGGGCAGGCCAGACGCAGGGTAAAGGCGAATTTAACGGCGGCATGAATCCAGGAAACGGCCACGTTATTGCCGTCGCCGATCCAGGCGAAAACCTTTCCGGCGACGGGGCCGCGATGTTCCTCGAAAGTCATGAGATCAGCCATAATCTGGCAGGGGNGAGAATAATCGGTAAGGCCATTGATGACCGGNACGCTGGCATGGCCGGCCAGGTCGAGAAGTTTCTCATGGGAATCGGTGCGGATCATGATGGCGTCCACGTAGCGGGACAAGACCCGCGCGGTGTCGGCAATGGTCTCGCCACGGCCGAGCTGGGTGTCGGTATGGCCAAGCACCACNACATCACCGCCCAGTTGTTTCATNCCCACCTCNAAGGAAACCCGTGTGCGGGTGGAGGGCTTCTCGAAGATCAGCGCCAGGGTTTTGCCCTTCAAGGGGCGTTCTTTCCCGGACGGNGATTCCCCGCGCCTGTAGGTGGCCCCCAGGACAAGAATGTCCTGNAGGACGCCCGCTTCCATGCCATTGAGATCGAGAAAATGACGGGGAGAACCCATGCTTCTTACTCCCATTCNCGGCAGGTTTTTTCAAGAATTTCCATAGCCTCGTCCACATGACTCTCCTCGATAACCAGAGGCGGCAACATGCGCAGCACANGGTCACCTGCTGTCAGTGTCAACAGGCCGTTTCCCCGCAGCTTCGTCATAAGATCCCGGTTGGGAACCGCGCATTCTAGTCCCAGCATCAACCCGAGGCCGCGCACGTCGGTGACGATGCCCCGGTGGCACGTGGCCAGATCGTCGAGCCGCTCCCGTAACAGCGTTCCCATGGTGGCCACGTGATCNAGGAACCCGTCGCCCAGAAGAATATCAAGAACGGCGTTACCCGCCGCCATGGCCAGAGGATTGCCGCCATAGGTGGAGCCGTGAGAGCCGCTGTCCATACTCGCGGCCGCCTTTTCCGAGGCCAGACAGGCGCCAAGGGGAAACCCGCCGCCGATGCCCTTAGCCACGGCCACGATATCGGGTGTCACCCCGGCCCATTCATGGGCGAAAAAGCGGCCGGTGCGACCCATTCCGCATTGTACCTCGTCGAAGAAAAGCAACAGGCCAAACTCATCCGCCGCCGCGCGCAGGCCCTGGAGATAGTCATCCGGCGCGGGCCGGATGCCGCCTTCGCCCTGTACCGGCTCTATCAGGATGGCCGCCGTTTCCTCGCCGATGGCCGCCCGCAGGGCGTTGAGGTTGGNGAAGGGAACATGGTCGAAGCCGTCCACGACGGGTCCGAAGCCTTGCGTGTGTTTTTCCTGCCCCCCGGCGGCGATATCGGCCAGGGTGCGCCCGTGAAAGGCGTTTTCAGCGCATATGATCCGAAACCGTTCGGGGTGGTCGGCGCCATGATGGTATCTGCGCGCCATCTTTATTCCCGCCTCCACGGCTTCGCCGCCGGAATTACAGAAGAATGCCGTATNGGCGAAGCTGTTGGCCACCAGCCGTTCGGCAAGTCGCTGTTGANCCGGAATCGTGTAGAGATTGGAGCAATGCCACAGCTTGCTNGCCTGTTCCTTCAGGGCTTTGACAATATGGGGATGGGCGTGGCCGAGACTGGTGACGCCGATTCCACTGGTGAAATCCAGGAATCGCCGATCGTCCGCGGTAAAAAGATAGGCCCCTTCCCCGCGCTCGAAAGCCAGATCCGCAGGGTTATACGTGGGCAGGATGGCGGAAATCACGTCACTCTCCCGAAAAAAATAAAGAACGCGAAAAAAATAAAGAACGGTGCCAGGCCCCGTCCTTTGCCCCGGAAAAGCGCGGGATTATCAGTGTTTGGCGGGCNGGTGTCAACGCNCGNGGGCAGNAATGGCCGTGGCGCCTGACGGTCAGGTCTTGAGCTTGTATCCGGTGGAGAACATACGCAGCACCACCACGGCCAATANAAAGTCCATGACCACCATAACAGCGACGCCCAGTGCCGGACTGCTGTCCGACTGGCCGATGAATCCATAACGGAACCCATCAATCATATAGAAAAAGGGATTGAAGCGGGCCACCGTGTTCCAGAGTCCGGGCAGCCGGTCAATGGAATAGAAGGTCCCGGAAAGGAAGGCCAGCGGCGTAATAACGAAATTGGTTACCGCCGCCATATGGTCGAATTTTTCCGACCAGATACCGCCCATGATCCCCAACAGGGACAGCATGAGGGACGCCGCAAGGGCATGAAACACCACATAAAGCGGGAAATGGATGGTGTAGGGCACAAAGACCAGAATCGCCAGCGAAACCGCGACCCCCACCACAAGGCCTCGCGTCATCCCGCCCATGGCGAAGGCAAAGGCCATTTCTCCCGACGACAGGGGCGGCATCAGGACATCCACGATATTGCCCTGTATCTTGGAGATAAGGAGGGAAGAGGAGGTGTTAGCGAAGGCGTTCTGGACGATGGCCATCATGATCAGGCCCGGCGCCAGAAATTCGCTGAACCCGACCGCACCCACATGGGTAACGGCCCGCCCCAGGGCCAGGGCGAACACAGCGTAGAAAAGCAACGTGGTCACCATGGGCGCCACCACGGTCTGGGTAAACACGCTGAGGAACCGGCGCACCTCCTTCTGATAGAGGGTCCACACCCCTATCCAGTTCACAATGCCAATTTCCACGGGTTGCGGTGCGGGCGGCGGCGACGTGTTCATGGTGTTGGGGCCTTTTTTCGAAGTTGGAATAGATATCTCCGCCATCAACGGTTCCACAAGCAACTGGTTATTCCGGGCCATCCTGTGCGAATCTTACACCCATGACAACAGCGTCGAAGCATCAACAAAAAACCGGGTCACGGAGAACCCCGCGCAAGGCCACCGTGCGCTATCTGGAGAACGCGGCCCTGTATTATATGGAGCGTTTTTCCAGCTCCGTGGCCAACTTAAGACGAGTCATGATAGCCAAGGTGGAACGTTCGGCCCGTTTCCACGGCACCGACAGGGATGAAGGCGCGGCGCAGGTGGAAGACATCATTGCCAGGTTCCTGCGCACGGGCCTTCTCGACGACGGGGTTTACGCCACGGCCAAGGCCGCTTCCCTACATCGCCGGGGGTCGTCATCCCGCGCCATCCGCGCCAAACTGATGGCCAAGGGAGTGGGCGGGTCTATCATAGATAAAGCCCTCGTCGCCCTGGAAGGAGAGGATCCAGATCCGGAATTTTCAGCGGCTGTCACCTTTTCCCGCCGCCGCCGCATCGGTCCCTTCCGGCGGCATCCTGGGCCGGGAGCCGCCCCAGAAAACCATGAGAAAGACCATAAGGAAGACCAGCAACTACGGGAGAAGGAACTTGCCGCCCTGGGACGGGCCGGTTTTTGTTTCGACATCGCGCGCAGGATCGTGGACGCCCAAAGCGAGGAGTCGCTATCTCCCGACGGGCGGTTTATATAAGTGATCCTGCCNGATNGGGGCCAGGGTACGTCAGAGACTGCNGCCCCAAAAATGAGGAGCCAGCATGCCTATTTTAACACCCATTTTCCGGCGCTGTTCCCTTCAAACCCTTGCTTAAGGATAGAGTGCCCATGTCCGTTACCATCTATCACAATCCGCGCTGCAGCAAATCGCGTCAGACCNTGGACTTGCTGCGGGAACGNGGAATNGAGCCGANGGTTATCGAATACCTCGAGACTCCGCCTTCGGCGGAAAAACTNAGGGGTATCNTGGCCATGCTNGGGCTCCAGCCGAGGGAACTGNTNCGCAAGAAAGAGGCCGCCTATGCCGAAGGCAGCCTCGACANCCCCAATTTATCCGANGANGANCTGGTCGAGGCCATGGTCAAGCACCCGATCCTGATTGAACGCCCCATTGTTCTGGCCAACGGTAAGGCCGCCATCGGCCGCCCGCCGGAACANGTTCTTGAAATCCTTTAAGCGTGCCGCCGCACAAAGAGGCTATTTCTGCAGCCACAGTTGTGTTGGGGTGGTTATTTAGGGTGTTTTTCCATCCACCGCCGCGCCCGTTTCTGCGCCTCGGCGATTTGGGGAAGCGTCATTAACTTCGCAAGCGCGTCTCGCCCCTCGGCGGCATCCTTATTCCCCCGCGCCGCAGCTAGGTTGAACCACATATGGGCGGTCACGTAATCCTGGATGACCTCGTTGCCCTCGAGATACTGGATTCCCAAGACCAGCATTTCCCCGGGCGAGGCCATGTAGGCGTCATCGCTCGAGGCGAGGCTCAAGTCGCTGTCGGATACCGCCAGTTCCGCTAGATACGCGGGCTGAAGTTTTTCCACATTGGCGAGCATCTTTGTCCATTCAGTCCAATGGATGACACCATTGACGATTCTTTCGTCGAAGAATATCCCTTTCATGCAAATCGCCGTCAGTTGCTTCACCTCTGGCTCGAAAAAGAGCCATTTTTCCATTGCGGGGTGGTTGCACTGGTTGATCTTGCCAACGCCACGATCGGTGCAAATGGGACTATTGGCGACGATTTTCAGGGAGCGCTTATAGCATTTCTTTTCGCGGTATCCTCTGGCGGAGAGGCCCGAAAGCTTGAAAAGCTTTTCGTTAAGTTTGATTTCCTTAGGCGCAAACTGATCCTCGCCGACGATGGTCAAACCGCCGTCAGCCCAAGCATGCAAAGGCAGCAGAAGCACGATCAAGGATGCAATAAATACGCGCATTAAATGACAGGGGTCCAAACAACTCCCCGACCGTCTCTAACACGCACCGGTGACACCACGGTTACGAGACCCCCTATTCAAGGGAAAGGGGCCCAACGAAAAACGCTGAACCCCTTGGAAAACTTGGCGCGCCCGGGAGAACTCGAATCCCCAACCTTCTGATCCGTAGTCAGACGCTCTATCCAATTGAGCTACGGGCGCTTATTTTACCGCCTTGGCCCTTAAAACCGCAGTTTCCGTGGACATGGAGGCGAGAAAGGTGGGGGACAGTAATGAAATCGCCCTGGAATGGCAAGAACGGCAATGCTACGGTAAAAAAAAGCCCTGCTGAGACACACTAAAAGCCGCTTGTGGCCACTTCATGGTTTGAGTAGTATCGGCCAACAGTGGACGGGGGGGTCTGCCTGTGCTTCCTTTCACGTATTCTTTGTGTAACTGGCGGTGCTCGTTTTTCGAACATTGAAACTTAAGGGTATGTTTTCCCCATGGCTTTTAAGACTGTAAACGCGGCGTTCCTCGGAGCGGCACTTGCTTTGGGCGGCTGCTCCTACGTCAACGATACTTTCTGGCCTTCGCTTTCCGGCGATGACGAGACCGAAAGTGCGGAGGCTTCTGACATTCCCGTTGCG
>NZAO01000085.1 GCA_002686135.1 Rhodospirillaceae bacterium | reverse complement strand
TTTTCACCAACCAACCGGCGTCCCCTGGTGGTTATCCGCTTCGACCGCAAGAACGTGAACTATCAGCAGGCCCTTTACACGGCCGTCAACCGGGCCATTTCGCGCCGGCCCGACGCCGCCTTTGATCTGGTGGCTGTGACCCCGAGCGGCGGCTCCCCGACCCAGCTTTCCATAAATTCAAATTCCGCGCGGCGCAGCGCCGAGGAAGTTCTGCGCGCCCTGTCGGATATGGGGCTGCCCGCCGAACGGGTGAAGCTCTCCGCCATGAGCAGCGGCGAGGCGCAAACCAACGAAGTACGTATTTATTTGCGCTGAGGGGTTTCCCGCATGGGAAGTGATAAAGAAACCGGCGTCATTACAGCGCCGGTTTTTTTCATGGGAAACCTGGACGGAATGAGGGGATCAGTCCCCCACACCGGCGGCAACGGCAACATTGTCGATGAGGCGTGTAGTGCCGAGATGCGCTGCGGCTAGAACCCGGGCCGGGGCATGGACATCGGACACGGCCTTCAGGGTCAGNGCGTCACAGGCCTCGAAATAATCAACTTTCGAAAAGCCGCCCTCCAGAAGCGCCCTTTCGCNCTCCTCGATCAGGTCCCGGANATCCCCCCCCGCCTCGATCGCCGCNGCCGCCTGTNTCAAGGCCCGGAACAGGGTNGGCGCAATGGCACGTTCGGCGGGCGAGAGATAGGCGTTNCGCGATGACAGGGCGAGGCCGTCCGCCTCCCGCACTGTGGCCACGGCCTCGATGTGGACGGGAATATCGAGGTCGCGCACCAGCCCACGGATGACCTGTAACTGCTGGTAATCCTTCTCGCCGAACACCGCCATGTCAGGAAGGGATTGTGAGAAGAGCTTGGTCACCACCGTGGCCACGCCCGCGAAATGGCCCGGCCGGAACGNCCCGCACAGGCCCTCGGCGAGTTCCGGCACCCGGACCGAANTCACCAGGCCTTGCGGATACATCTCTTCNATAGTGGGCGCATAGAGCACATNAACGCCCAACTCCCCGAGAATAGCCCGGTCGGCAGCCTCGTCCCNGGGATAGGTGCTTAAGTCCTCGTTCTCGCCGAACTGGGTAGGATTGACGAAGAGGGAGACCACGACTCGGTCACAGGTTTCCAGCGCCCGTTTCACCAGCGCCAGATGGCCTTCGTGCAGCGCCCCCATGGTGGGCACCAAACCAATGCGCTGGTTCCGGCTGCGCCAGGCGGATACCCGGTCACGCAGTTTGGGAACCGTGCGTATAACGGAAATACCGGAATTCCTCGTCATTCCGCCATCCTTTCAGAGATCCGTGAAGCTGGAAAGCGTGCTCTAAACGGCCTTGCGGCGGACCTTNGCGGCACTGGCGACGGTGGCGATCTTCACCTTCCCCTTGGCGGCCCCGAAACAGTGTTCTGGTCCAGGAAAGCGCCGCGAACGCACGTCGGCAGCGTAGGCGGCTGCAAAATTAGAGATTTCCTNACCGAGGTCGCCGTAGCGTTTGACAAATTTGGGCGTGAAATCGGAAAACAGNCCCACCATGTCCTCGGTTACGAGAATTTGGCCGTCACAGGCATTGGAGGCGCCGATACCGATGGTGGGGATGGACAACAGGGAGGTGACCTCGCGGGCCACGGGTTCCCAAGTGCTTTCGATGACCACGGCGAAGGCCCCGGCCNCGGCCACGNCCTTGGCGTCGGCGATGATGCGTTCNGCGTCCTCGGCGTCTTTACCGCGCGCCCGGTAGCCGCCGGTCTGGTTCACCGATTGCGGCATGACCCCGATATGGGCGAGAACCGGAATATGGCGGCGGGTGAGAAAGGCGATGGTGTCGGCCATTTCCACCCCGCCTTCCAGCTTTACTCCGCTAACCCTGGCCTCCGTCATCGCCCGCGAGGCGTTGCGAAAGGCCTGTTCCGGGGATTCATGATAGGAACCGAAGGGAAGATCGATAATCACACAGGCCTGTGANGATCCGCGCGTGACAGCGGCACCGTGGGCAATCATCATATCTAGGGTCACCGGCAGGGTGGTCTCGAAACCGTAGANCACCATGCCCAGGGAATCCCCCACCAGGATCAGATCCGTATGGGGGTCCACCTGTTTCGCCATGGGGGTGGTATAGGCGGTCAGACAGACCACCGGCTCGCCGCCCTTGCGGGCCTGGATATCGGGCACGGAGATACGGTTTACACGGCTGAGGATGCTCACTGGCTTGTCGCTCCTTACNCCAATCCTGGCAACGTGTCAGCTCCGGTGCGGCCATTCAAGGGGTGTTGTGCGCCGCAACAAAAACCGGGAAGAAGAGTTATACTGCATTCCCCCGACCGGGCAAAGCCTCCTGCAAAAAATCCGCTTACGGTGGCCCTCTTCCGCCCATATGGCATCCCCGGTGAGGCACGTTCAAGGGAGTATTATGATTTTCTCCCAGGATATGGTGAGCTTCGGACCTTATGTTNAAACCCNGTTTTTTNCTTTTCCTCAGCATTTTGTTCCTCCATGGCTGCNCCCCGGTATCGAACGGCCGCGCCCANCCCGAGGNCGNCATCGGCGTCCCNGGNGGAACACCCAGCGCCGTCACCGGAGAACGGTTCATGGTGGTAGCGGCCAACCCCCATGCAGCGGCGGCGGGACGTCATATCCTGCGCCAGGGCGGCAGCGCCGTGGACGCGGCCATCGTCATGCAGATGGTTCTGGGTCTGGTGGAGCCGCAATCCTCGGGCATCGGCGGCGGTGGGTTCCTGCTCCATTATGACTCCGCGAGTGGTCAGGTTGCCGCCTATGATGGGCGGGAGAGCGCGCCGGCGGGGGTAACGNCGGAGATGTTTCTCAACCTTTTCGGCCAGCCACAAGCTTTCTTCAAGGCCGTTGTGGGTGGTAAATCGGTGGGTGTTCCGGGATTGCTGCGTATGCTGGAACTGGNCCATAAACGGCATGGTGCTCTGCCCTGGAGAGCCCTGTTCGCCCCCGCCATCGAACTGGCCGAAACGGGGTTTGCCGTCTCGCCGCGCCTTAACGGCCTGATCGCCCGCGACGACTATCTGCGCGCCTCCACCACCGCGAAGGACTATTTTTACACGCCTGAGGGCGAGCCCCTTGGGGTGGGGAAGATGCGGGTCAACGAGCCCCTGGCCCGCGTCTTCCGCGCCATCGCGCAAGACGGCGCTGGGGTCTTCTATGAAGGGTCCATAGCCCGCGATGTGGTGGCCGCGGTGCGGAAGGCGGACAATCCAGGAACGCTTTCCCTGGCCGATATGGCAGCTTACAGAGCGAAGGAGCGTCCCGTCCTGTGCCATCCCTACCGGCGCTGGCTGGTGTGCGGCATGCCGCCGCCCTCTTCCGGCGGCATCACCCTGTTGCAGGGTCTTGGCATTCTCGACTCCTTTGATCTGGGCGGACTGGAGCCGGGCGCGGCGAAAACGGTGCATCTTTTGAGTGAGGCCACGCGGCTGGCCTTCGCCGACCGCAACACTTACATCGCCGATCCCGATTTCGTCGCGGTGCCGCAGCGGCAACTTCTCGACCCAGGCTATCTCGCGGCGCGGGCGGGCCTTGTGTCACCCCACAGGGCCATGGATGAGGTGTCCCCGGGCATCATGCCAGACCCCCCACAACAGCTTAACCTGGGCCCCGGAGAGACGATCGAGCGCCCCTCCACCACTCATCTCAGCGTCATCGACGGAGAAGGCAACGCCGTAGCCCTGACGTCGAGCATCGAAAACGCCTTCGGTTCGCGCTTGATGGTGGACGGCTTCCTTCTCAACAACCAGCTCACCGATTTTTCCTTCCGCCCCAGGGTGGCCGGAAAAGAGGTGGCGAACCGGGTGGAAGCGGGTAAGCGCCCGCTCAGTTCCATGGCCCCGACCCTGGTCTTCGACGATAAGGGCGAGCTGGTCCTGGTTCTGGGGTCGCCGGGGGGAATCAACATCATCCCCTATGTTCTGAAAACCATCGTCGCGGTGCTCGACCAGGGGCTGAACATCCAGCAGGCCATCGCCATGCCCCATCACGCCAATCGCGCCCATATCACCGTGATTGAGGCAGGAACGCCCCTGGAGGCTTTGGATTACGAGCTTACCCGCATGGGCCACGAAGTGGCCATCCGCCCCATGACCAGCGGCCTACACGGTATTCAGGTGACGCCTGAGGGCTTGCTGGGCGGCGCCGACCCACGCCGCGAAGGCGTGGCACTGGGAGATTAGGGAGGGATTAGAGGGAGATCGGGATTCGACGAGCAGACAGAAGAGAGCTGCTTATCCAAACCGGCCGAAAAACTGCACCAAGGCGCGGACGTTTTCAAAGGCGTGACCCGGGATAAATCCGAGATTGAAAATCCCTTTCCTTCGGAAATTGAAAAGCTTTTTTGGGAGGTGATTTTAAGTCTTTCAAGGGGAGAAACGCCACCTCCGAACCCCTTTGGGGCCTGATGCCGTGTATGCGCCTTCAAGAGGGATTTCCCCAGGGGGCCGGGAACACCGTAAAAACCGGATTTATTCTTAGACTGATTATGAACGCCAGATGAACGACATGCTCAGTAACAATTCAGTAACAACGGGGTAGGGTGGGGGCAGTGGTTTTAATAATAATCAAGCCAACAGGGAGAAAACTCATGGCCTGGAATACTCCGAAGATAACTGAAATCGCTGTAGGTCTCGAAATCAACAGCTACGCCTGCGCCGAAGTCTAAGCGCGTTAGGTTTCAAAAAACCTCCGGCGGTATTCATACCCCCGGGGGTTTTTTCATGTCCGGATTTAGACCTTAAGCATGAGGCTAAGGGCTCGTATCGATAAACTGAACCCCAGATGAACGTTATGCTCAGTAACAGTTCAGTGTCAGCGGCTTAGGGTGGGGACAGTGGTTTTAATAATAATCCAAGCCTGACAGGAGAAAACTCATGGCCTGGAATACTCCGAAGATCACTGAAATCGCTGTAGGTCTCGAAATCAACAGCTACGCCTGCGCCGAGGCTTAAGTTTCGTTCTTAAAACCTCCGGTGGCCGGTATGGTCGCCGGAGGCTTTTTTACGCCGCTGTTTCCCATCACCGGGTGTTAGCCGGATGCGTAGCCGCCGTATATCTATTGTTCCCCAGAGATGAGGCAATGTTGACGCAGAGGCATTCCCCCGGTTCATGGCCCTCCGGTTTATGGAGTGGATCAGAGTAAATTATTCTCTCTCTTTTATCTTTCTTGGGTTCCTGTTTGCCCAGGTAAAATAGAGAGCTTTTAAAGAAGGGTTGGGCTTTTGCTAAAGATTCTGGTTCTAGGATCCGGTGCTGGTGGCGGTTCCCCACAGTGGAACTGCGACTGTCCCGTATGCCGCCGTGTTCGCGCTGGAGAACCCGGCACCGTGCGGCGGACTCAATCATCCATCGCTGTCAGCGCCGATGGCGACAACTGGTTNCTGTGCAACGCCTCCCCCGATCTGGGTCAACAGATCGTCAGCATTCCCGCCCTGCAGACCAACTGTGATTCCGGGCGCCACAGCCCCATCGTCGGCGCCGTTCTCACCAATGGCGACGTGGATCACGTGACCGGGTTGTTGACCCTGCGTGAGAGCNATCCTCTCGCTGTCTACGCCACGGGCCGGGTTCAGAAGGTTCTCAAGGACAATAAAATCTTCAATGTGCTGAACCCTGATTTTGTGGATCGCAGGGTCATGGAAATGGATACGCCGATAGAACTAAAAACCAAGGAAGGAAAAGCGTCGGGCATCATCGTTGAACCTTTTACGGTGCCGGGGAAGATCGCCCTGTGGCTGGAGGATGAATCAGCCGAGAATTTTGGTTCCCAGCCCGAGGACACCATCGCCCTCAAGNTCAGCTCCGCCGACGGCGCNTCCAGTTTTTTCTANATGCCCGGCTGCGCCGAGATGCCNCCGGAACTGGCNGACCGCCTCACCGGCGCGGAGCTGGTCTTCTTTGACGGCACGTTATGGAATGATGATGAAATGAAGGAAAACCAGGTCGGGGTCAAGACCGGTGACCGCATGGGGCATATGAGCAATTCCGGTCCCGATGGCACCATCTCCTGTTTCGAGCCGCTGGGCGTGAAACGGAAGATTTTTATTCATATCAACAATACCAATCCCATCCTGTTGGAGGATTCCCCCCAGCGCAAGGAAGCCGAATCTACAGGATGGGAGGTAAGCTACGACGGAATGGAGATTACGCTGTGAGCAAAGAAAAANTTTTATCCCGTGACGAAATGGAAGCAACCCTGCGTAAGCTCGGGGATGAGCGTTATCACAACCTGCACAAATTCCATAAGCTTCTTCACGGTGGCAAGCTGAATAAGGGACAGGTCCAGGCCTGGGCGCTGAACCGCTATTACTATCAGATTATTATACCGGTCAAAGACACCGCCCTGATGTCGCGGATGCGTGATCCCGACCTGCGCCGGATCTGGATTCAGCGGGTGGTCGACCATGACGGGGCGAAGCCGGGTGATGGCGGCATTGAGCGCTGGTTAAAGCTTACCGACGGCTTGGGACTGGACCGGGAGTATGTAAAATCAACCGACGGGCTCCTGCCTGGCACACGTTTCGCCGTCGATTGCTATGTGACTTACGTCAAAGAACATNCAGTACTTGAAGGCATGACGTCGTCCCTGACCGAGCTTTTCGCGCCTTCTATTCACCGTGAGCGGATCGCCGGCATGCTCAAGAACTACGATTTCATCCACGATGACATCATGGCCTATTTCAAGAAACGCCTCGACCAGGCGCCGCGCGATGCCGAACATGTTCTTGAACTGGCCCTGTCATGGCCTCAATCGAGGGCCGAACAGCAAGGCGTCATTGACTCTCTGATCTTCAAACTTGATTGTNTGTGGGCGCAGCAGGATGCGCTTTACGATGCCTACGTCGAGGGCCACATTCCGCCCGGCGCCTTCGTGCCAGAGGATTTCGATGACCGACCGCGTTTTGATTGATGAGGATTCGGTTCCGAAGCTTCCCGTCCATGTGAAGCTTCGCTTTAACGAACAGCGCGAACAGTGGGTGGTCCTAGCCCCGGAACGGCTGTTGGTGCCCGACGAAACATCGCTTGAAATCCTTCAGCACTGCGACGGCGAGGTCTCCGTCTCGGGAATTGTCGACGTTCTGGCTGATAAATACGATGCCCCGCGCGAGACCATCGGCAAGGACGTCATGGAGCTTCTCCAGGGGCTCGCAGACAAAGGATTCATTGCCACATGACCGAATCCGTCAAACCTTCGACACCGCAAACGAACGCCGAAGCGGGAGATTCCGAAACCCCGGTCGTGGTCATGGATTCGCCGCTGGCACTTCTCGCCGAACTCACCCATCGTTGCCCGTTCCAGTGCTCCTATTGCTCGAACCCTTTGCAACTGGAAGCTGCTGGCCAGGAACTCGATACCGCCACCTGGTGCCGGGTCATGGACGAGGCGGTGGAGATGGGAATGCATCAGGTGCATTTCTCCGGCGGCGAACCCACCCTTCGCAAGGACCTCGAAGAGCTTGTGGGCCATGCCACCAAGGCCGGGCTCTACAGCAACCTGATTACCGCCGGTGGCGCTCTTTTGGACGAATCGCGCGTACAGAGTATGGCAAAGCTGGGCCTCGAGCACGTACAGCTCAGCTTCGACGACATCGATGAAAAAAACGCCGACTATATTTCCGGCTATAAGGGTGGCCACAAGACCAAACTCAACATCGCCAAGTGGGTGCGCGACGCTGGCATGCCCTTAACCATCAATGCTGTCTGCCACCGCCAGAACATCCATCACCTGGAAGACTTCATCCAGTTGGCCGTGGATTTCGGGGCCGACCGTCTGGAGGTGGCCCAGGTCCAGTACTACGGCTGGGCCCTGAAGAACCGGGCGGCCTTCATTACCACGCCGCAACAGCTAGATGAGGCCACGGCCACCGTCGAGGCCGCGCGCGAACGCCTCAAAGGCACCCTGGTGATCGACTATGTGATCCCCGACTATTACGCGAAGCGGCCCAAGGTCTGTATGGGGGGCTGGGCACGGCGCTTCATGAACATAAATCCGGTGGGGCTGGCGCTGCCCTGTCACGCCGCGGAAGTGATCCCCGATCTGGAATTTGATTCCGTGAAGGACCACAACCTGGCCTGGATATGGGAGAACTCAAAATCTTTCAATGAGTTTCGGGGAACCGCCTGGATGCCCGAACCATGCCGGTCCTGTGACAGGAAGGAACTGGATTGGGGAGGGTGCCGTTGTCAGGCCTTCGCCCTGACCGGAGAGGCCGCCAATGCGGACCCCGCATGCGATCTCTCGCCCTTCCATGAAAAGATTTTCAGAATGGCCGCGGCCGAGGCTCTTAAACCGCCGCCGGAATTCATTTATCGTCGCATGGGGGCGGAGTTCAACACTCCCTACTAAGGACCAATAGCCAGCGCCGTCAAACGCTTCTCGTGCCCGTGGTCCTTTTTACAGCGACAGGATTTCAGCCTGTTTCCGGCTTATTTTTGGGATGTTTCTTCGCTCGTTTTGTCCCTCCGGCGCCGGCCTTTCTTGATCTTCATCAAGGGCACGCCGTATTCCTCCAAGATGGCGGTAATCTCGTCCTGGTTTTCCTTAATCAGTTTGTTGAGTGTCCGCTTCCAGTTCTGTTCGCCTATACGCACGCCTATGGTTATGAGAAAATCCATTCTGTTCTCATGGTTGTCCAAGCTCTTTATGGGGATGAGCTCCGCATCCAGCTCCTCTTCACGAGTATGATAGGCGGCCTTGGGCCCGAACATCAGCACCACGTCGGTGAGCCCCTCCTTGAGGTCCTGAATCATCAATTTGCCTATGGATTTTTTGCGGGTGTCGAAGCGCAGAACGTAGGAGCGCATTTTGTCCAGCAGATCGTACTTTGCGACAAGCCGTGAGGGCTGGGATCCGGCGACAACACCGATTTTGAGATTTGCCATCTCAGGATCATCAAGGCCGCGCGCCTTAATGCCTGAATCTTTCGGGACCACCATAACATAGCCTGTACGGTAATAAGGATTGGTGTGAAGCACTGATTTAGTGCCGGCGGACACGCCTATGATGACGTCGCATTTTTTCAGCCCCAAGGTGTCGCGTACGAACTTCGGCGAAACCGCGGGATACCATTCGTAGACCAGGGGTCGTCCGAGTTTCTTGGCCAGGAGCGCGGCGATCTTGTTCTCGAAACCCTCCTGCTTCTTGTTGGAATAGGGCATGAGGTTCCCGTCGGCGCAGACCCGGAGATTTTTGTGGTCCACGGCCTCGATATAAGTCCGGGAATGGGCCGGTGTCACGCCCAGAGTCACTGATACGGCCAGGAGAGCTACGGCCAAAGGGGGACGGCCAGAAGAGAGCATGCTGAAAAGTGTTTGTTGGAAGTAGCGTCCAGATATCATGGTACCTCTGGGAGACACATGCAGATTGTATCCAGGCAACGAAAAAGGGCGTTCTAAAATATGTTCACAAGCCAGAACAGAGAAATATAACCGATTTTCGGATTCCTGATAGGCCGTTCACCCTGAATGAGGCCTGAATACCAACATCCGATCGTGCCGGAAAACCCCGTGTGGAATTGGCTAAAATCACTCGTTCGTGAGGCATCCTGGCCGCCTAAAGGGGTGGATTAGCCGGGAGGCCGAACGAGAGAAGACCGTCCGTGACCAAGCCAACCGCCTATCGTGCCTTGAAACGGATGTAACAGACAGAGACTGGATGAAAAGACTTTCTCTCTAATCTAATGTGGGCCTGTCAAAAATTTAATTCTTCCCTGTCAAAACGATCAGGCCGGCCAGGAGCAAGCTTGCCGTCTGCGCGTGCCTTTAGATACATATAGATATTATCGAGATACGGCCCCAAGTTGGGATTTGCGCCGAAGCCAGGCATGACGCCGCCAGTGGATTTTATATTCGCCTCCACACCATTGACCGCGATTTCCATGAAGGTTTCATAATCCATGGTCTTCAGGGAATTCACCAGGTCGGGAGCAAGATGGCCCAGACCGTCCGCGCCGTGACAGCGATGACATTCCATGTGATAGCGGCGGTATCCCTGATAGGTGGCCTTGTTTACTGAGCCGTCGTCCTTGACTACGTATTGCGGAACGCCATCATCATCGCCCTCATCAGCGAGGGGCGCGGATACGGTGGCGACAATCATGGCGCCGGCGAACATGGCGGTAGCCAGAAGATGTGGCATCATGGAGAGCCGCTCCTTGAGTGAAATAGTTTCTTTATACAAAACAGGTACTCCCTCCCCGGAGGTTTTAAAACTGACGGCACCAGTTGTTTTTAGTGTGGTTGGCCGCTTGGAACTAAAGAAATCCATATTAGACAGCGCATGATAATACAAGCATATGACATAAAAACAACAGAGGAATTATACTGTTTTCCTTTGTTTTTCAATTAGTTGTGATTTTTAGAATATTCCTGCTTCCAGGCGAGAATTGGTACGACGTAAATGAAGCGGAAGGGAACAGAAAAAATCAAAAAAAACCCGGCATCCCCTAGAGGATGCCGGGTTGAAAAGAGTTATCTAAAGAGACCTACGGCAGTTCAAACACGGTGAGAACACCACCGGCCTGCGTGTAGTTCTTCAGATGACGGTAACCACCAATGGCGCCAAGAGCGGCACGGTCATTACCTTCAATGTCGTTGAGTTTACCTGCGACACCATAACCGGCCCAGCCGCCGACACCTGAAAAGACGCCGATCTGCTGTTTGCCTTTATGGAGCCAGGTATTGATGTTGCCGATGATACCGGAGGGCGAATTGAACCTGTAGAGTTCTTTGCCCGAAGTTTCATCGACGGCTTTGACGAAGCCCTCGAGAGTGCCATACATGACAATCCCGCCAGCAGTCGCAAGAACACCTGACCATACGGAGAAGGGTTCTGCGATCTCCCAGACGACCTTGCCTGTACCGGCATCCCAAGCGACAAATTCGCCCATGTTGCCACCAGGTCCAGGCATCATATCCAGGTTTGCACCAACATACGCGTCGCCAACCACGTATTCGACGTGGACTGGCTCGTAGTTCATGCAAACGTGGTTTGCCGGGATGTAGAACAGCTTGGTCCGTGGCGAATAGGCCGCGGGCTGCTGATCTTTGGTGCCGAGAGCGGCAGGGCAGATGCCCTTGGTCAGGTAATCAAGACCTTTACCACCGTGCTCGGTGCCATACTTGTCGACCAAGGCCGGACGACCGGTCTTCATGTCGATATGGGTAGCCCAGTTGACCATCGGATCATGCTTCTCAGCGANNAGANGCTCACCGGNGNCACGATCCAGGGTATAGTTGAAACCATTACGGTCGAAGTGGACAAGAGCCTTNCGGTTCTTACCTTTAACTTCCTGATCCACAAGGATCATCTCGTTGATTCCATCATAATCCCACTCATCGTGCGGGGTCATCTGGTAGAGCCACTTGGCCATGCCGTCATCCGGGTCGCGGGCCATGATGGTCATGGACCACCTGTTGTCACCCGGNCGNGCGACCGGATTCCACGTACTGGGGTTACCAGTGCCGTAGTACATCAGNTCGAGATCNGGATCCCAGGCCCAGAAGCCCCAGAGAGAACCACCACCNATNTGCCAAGCNTCGCCCTTCCAGGTCTTGAGGCTGGAATNCTTACCGACGGGCTTGAGCATGTGGGTAGTCTTGTTTGGGTCAACCAGGATATCGCNGTCCGGACCCATAGAATAGGCACGCCAGGCACGTTTGCCTGAGTTGATGTTGTAACCAGTCATGTTACAACGCACGCCAAACTCGGCACCGGAACAACCGATAAAGACATTATTCTTGACGACAAANGGCACGGAAGTGTTGGTGGAAGCCGCATTACCACGGACTGGTTTGATGCCCGTAGCTTCGCTTTCACCAGCCTTACCGGCTGACATATTGTGTGCCTGCCAGACAAGTTTACCCGTCTTGGCATCGAGNGCCTGAAGGGTAGAATCGGCTAGACCCACAAAGATTTTACCACCGGCATAGGAAACGCCGCGGATCACGTTATCACAGCACATAACGCTGGTAACACGAGCCTGGGTTTCACCGGAAGGATATTTGCCGCCCTGCACTGGAATATGCTTCCAGATGATACGACCTTCGTTGTTAAGGTCGAGGGCGAACACATAGTTGGGAATCGGGGTCACGATATACATGACATCACCGATCACCAGCGGGCCACCTTCATGACCGCGTAGAACGCCAGTTGAGAACTGCCAAGCGACTTTCAGGCTGCCAACATTGCTCTTGTTAACCTGATCGAGCTCTGAATAGCGGGTACCTGAATAGTTACCACTCGGAATAGCCCAGTTGGCGGGGTNGGCACTTAACCTCAACAGTTCATCGTTCGCCTGGGCAAGGCCCGGGAGAGCGAAAACCGCAGAGGCTAAGAGAGTTGTTTTGAGAATACTCTTCATAGCTGAGATTTCCTCCCCATAAAGATACGTATCATTTGACTGGGCACAAGCGCCCGACCAAACATTTAAACGCGGGTATTTGTTAAGTCTGGTTGATTTCCCCCCCTGGGTCACGAACCGCTTCCGCCCAAAACTTTTAAAGGACAGAAACAAACACGCAAAAGGCACATGCCTGTCGGCTCACGTCATAACAAGGGGTTTTAGATACTTTCCAAACCTACACAACCCAGCGGTATCTTAAGGGGCTTTTTTCTGACGGGTCAAGACTCTTTTGATTTTATAGGATCTTGCCTCGTTTTGTTTTAAAAAAACATTGACATATGGTTTCTAAGTGAGGCAGCACTTGAAATTAACAACATATGCCCCCATTCCCTGCCAAGATTCCAAAATTTCTTTGTTTTGCCTCCCCGTTTTAGGCTGTGGCTTGCCGGAATTACTGAGAAAGCGAGATAAAATGATTCCACCGTCGGTCCCAGATTCACCGTTCACGCGAGAAAGAAGCCACTGGCTCCGGGTTTTTACCATTTTTTTCCCGATAGTTTTTCTAGCATCGACAGCCTGTGCAGAACCGCTGGCAGTAGAAGAGGTGGCGGAAGGCGTCTTTGTCCACACGGGCTCCCATCAAGACACCGATAGGGAAAACCATGGGGATATTGCTAATATTGGCTTCGTGGTCGGGGACAGAGGTGTCGCTGTCGTCGATACCGGGGGCACCGCCCGGCTGGGCCAACGGTTGCGCGAGGCAGTGAGGAGTGTCACGGACCTGCCGATCCTCTACGTCATCAATACCCACGTGCACCCAGACCATATCTTTGGCAACATCGCCTTTGCCGGGGATGAGCCCGAATATATCGGCCATGTGCAACTACCCCGTCAGATGGCGGCGCGCGGAGACTATTACCTCGCCAGGCTCAATGAATTCATCGGCGAAAGACAGGCCGAAGGCACAAAGGTGGTGTTGCCAACCCGCACGGTGGCTATCGGCAAGCCAGTGGAACTGGATATTGGGGGGCGTGTGTTGATCCTGATCGCTTACCCTCAGGCCCACACCAATAACGACCTCACCGTAATGGACTTAAAAACTGGAATTTTGTGGGCGGGTGATCTTGTCTTCATGGAACGCATCCCGTCCGTGGATGGCAGCATTTTTGGCTGGAAAAAGGTACTGGAACGTTTGCGCGAGATGAAGATAACGAAAGTCATTCCTGGCCACGGACCAGCATCCGCCCCATGGCCGGTGGCCCAGGACGCCCAGTCCCGGTATTTCGACGTGCTGATCGAGGGCATCCGCCCTATCATCCAGCGGGGCGGCACCATTCCTGAGGCAGTAGCCGTCGTGGGAAAGGGCGAGGCGGACAAGTGGGCACTCTTTGACGACTATAATCCTGGTAACGTCACTAAAACCTTTACGGAACTGGAATGGGAATGACGCTTCAGGGTTCCGGCAACAAGTGCATGTAATCCTTCACACTTTTTATGAAGGGAGAGATTTTTTTCTTGAAGTGTACTAAAATAGTTATATTACCCTTTGAAATAGCAGTGCCGTGCACTTGAGTGGGGCATTCAGCATCTTGTGAGAGCGGCGTTTTTGGCGAAGGAGACGGAGATGTTTTTTAGATGGCGACAGGCTTCGTGTATTGGCAAGGTGGCTTTGGCCATTTTGTTGGCGGCTTTTATAGCGCTGGCACCTGTCTGGGCCGAGGAAGCCACGGATGATATAAGCCCTGGCTATGACTACGATGCTTCAAACCGTGATCCGGAAGACGATGTAAGCCCCGGCTATGACCACGATGCCTGGAACGATATCCGGGACATGCTCTACGAAGACCAGGTGATCGAGGACGGTAAGGATGTCATTTCCATAACAGCCCCCTACCGGGCGATGGACGCCGCCATCGTGCCCATCACCGTTGTTGCCGCAAAGCCCCAGACCAAGGATGAGTTCATCGAGTCCATCACGCTTGTGATAGACCAGAATCCTTCCCCCGTCGCCGCCGTCTTTCACCTGACACCAGATTCCGGGCTAGCCGCCATTGATACGCGTATTCGCATCAACGCCTATACCAAGGTCCGCGCTATCGCCAATATGAATGACGGCCGTCTTTTTATGGCGACGAAGTTCATTAAGGCTTCAGGAGGGTGTAGCGTCCCTGGCCTCAGTGGGATGGAGGAATCTCTGGCCCGTGCCGGCCAGATGAAGATGAAATT
>NZAO01000084.1 GCA_002686135.1 Rhodospirillaceae bacterium | reverse complement strand
TTTAAATTAGATTTTTAATTTAATACATTGATATAAATGTTATAAATATGAGCAGAGATAAGGGCAAATGCAGATAACGGAAATCAAATCCGAAGGACTGGCCCGTGAGCTCAGGGTGGTGGTTCCCGCCCAGGAGCTGGACCGCCAGCTGGAGTTGCGTTTGCAGGAAATGGGCCGGACGACGAAGATTCCTGGTTTCCGTCCCGGCAAGGTGCCCCTGGCCATGCTGAAGAAGCGTTATGCCTCTTCGGTCATGGGCGACATCCTCGAATCCACCGTCAATGCCACTTCCCAGCGCGCCATGGAGGACAAGAACCTGCGCCCCGCGAGTCAGCCTAAAATCGAGATCACCTCCTACGAAGACGGCGCCGACTTGGAATACAACATGGTGCTGGAAGTCATGCCCGAGATTCCAGATCTTGATCTCGCCAAGCTCTCCTTCGAGCGGCTTTACACTGAACCCGACGAAGCCAAGGTCACTGAGGGACTGGAGGAGCTGGCCAAGGTACACAAGCGGTTCAAACCTGCCGGGGCCTCGCATAAGGCCGAGATGGGCGATCAGATCCTGTTCGACTATGTGGGTAAGATCGACGGCGTGGCCTTCGACGGCGGATCGGGCGAGGGTGAGGAGATCGAACTCGGCTCGGGGCGTTTCATTCCCGGCTACGAGGAACAGATGGTGGGCGTGGTGGCGGGCGAGGAAATCGAGATCAAGGTCACCTTCCCGGAGACCTATCATGTGTCGGAAGTGGCCGGAAAAGAGGCTGTTTTCGATGCCGCCGTCAAGGAAGTGCGCACATCCGCTCCCATCGCCATTGACGACGAGTTAGCTAGGGACATGGACCTGAAAAACCTGGAGGAACTTAAACAGATGGTGGTAGGGCGGCTCGAACGTGAATACTGGGGAATTTCCCGTATCCGCCTGAAGAGGGTTATTTCCGACACCCTGGTGGAGAAATGCAAGGTTACCCTGCCCGAAGGCATGGTGGAGGACGAATTCCAGTCCCTGATGGAGAAATACGAGGCAGAAAAGAAAGCTGCCGGGGAAGAGGTTGCCGGGAATGAAGGCGGGAAATCCAAAAAAGCAGAATTCCGCGCTGCTGCCGAGAGGCGTATCTTTCTCGCCCTGGTCTTGGCCGAACTGGGACACCGCAACAATATCAAAGTGGATGAGGCGGAGGTCATGAAGGCCCTGCAGGCTGAGGCTGCCCGCTATCCCGGCCAGGAACAGCAGGTCATCAGCCATTACCAGCAGAATCCCCAGATGATTCAGGGATTCCAGGCCCAGATTTACGAAGAAAAGGTCCTTGACTTCATTGTCGAGATGGCGGAAGTGACTGAACGCAAGGTGGATTTAAAGGAACTTCTCGAGGCGCCCGGGGAATCGGCGGCGGCCAAGCCTTCATCCGGGTCAAAACCGAAGAACAAGAAGGCCACGACCAAAGGAGCCAAAACCAAGGCGGCCAAGAAAAAATAACCCCCATACCCTCCACGCCACCAATTTCTTTGTGGCGGGGCGGTGCGCCCCCCGGATAATCCCGGACAAGACCCGGGCAGTTTCCTGGAGCATATTCCGGGATCAGCGTCAGGGATAGGAAATCCATGAACGAAACAAACGAATCAGGCGATTTTTACATGAACACCCTCGTGCCCATGGTGGTGGAACAGACTAACCGTGGTGAGCGCGCCTACGACATCTATTCCCGCCTTCTCAAAGAGCGGATTATCTTTATCACTGGCACCGTTTCCGACGATGTGGCGAGCCTGGTCTGCGCCCAGTTGTTGTACCTGGAATCGGAAAACCCGAAAAAGGACGTCTCCTTCTACGTCAATTCCCCCGGCGGCGCGGTGACGTCAGGACTGGCCATCTACGACACCATGCAATACATCCGTCCCGATGTCAGCACCGTATGTGTCGGCCAGGCGGCGTCCATGGGATCACTACTGTTGGCGGCCGGCGCCGCGGGCAAGCGGTACTGCCTGCCGCACAGCCGGATCATGGTGCATCAGCCCTCCGGCGGGATTCAGGGTCAGGCCGCCGACATTGAAATCCACGCCAATGAAATCCTCGCCTTGCGCGCCCGGCTCAACCAGATCTATGCCACCCACACCGGCCAGACCCTAAAGGCCATAGAAGAGGCCATGGACCGGGACAAGTTTTTGTCGGCGGAAGAAGCCAGGAAATTCGGCCTCGTCGACGAGGTGGTGGATAAGCGCCCCGAACCGGCCGATGACGGGGAAAATGACGACGTGGAAGAAAAGTAATCATTCGGCAATAATGTAACACTTGGAAATCTTCCCACTCTGGCATTAACCATTTCTTGAATTTTCCTGAACAAACCTTTAAGAACGAAAGCTTTTTTCACAAACAGGGGGTGCATCTGACGCTGCGAAGTGCAGATTTAATTTGCTCCCCAAGGGACGATCATGGGACGGCTGCCTCTGACGCTCTTCCGTGCGGCGGCGGGGGCAGACAGTTTTTGCCCGGGTTTTTGGCGTTGTGTGAACGCCTCCTGACTGGGTAACATATCTGTCAAGAGCCGGAGGCGAATCCAAATCAAAGCGGCCTGTGTGGAGAGGACATGAACAAGTCCAGCGGCAACGACTCCAAGAATACTCTCTACTGCTCTTTCTGCGGCAAGAGTCAGCACGAGGTGCGCAAGCTTATCGCCGGCCCGACGGTGTTTATCTGTGATGAATGCGTCGAGCTGTGCATGGACATCATCCGCGAAGAGCATAAATCCACCCTGGTTAAATCCGATAACGGCGTGCCCACGCCGGTTGAGGTGTGCAAGGTTCTCAACGACTATGTCATCAGCCAGGACCATGCCAAGCGCGTCCTCTCGGTGGCCGTCCACAATCACTACAAGCGTCTGGCGCAGGGGAGCAAGGCCAGCGACGTGGAGCTGGCAAAATCCAACATTCTGCTGATCGGCCCTACCGGTTGCGGCAAGACTCTGCTGGCGGAAACCCTAGCCCGCATCATTGACGTGCCCTTCACCATGGCCGACGCCACTACCCTGACTGAGGCCGGCTATGTGGGCGAGGATGTGGAGAACATCATCCTCAAGCTCCTCCAGACCGCTGATTACAATGTGGAACGGGCACAGCGCGGCATTGTCTATATCGACGAGGTGGATAAAATCAGCCGCAAGTCGGACAACCCCTCCATTACCCGCGATGTCTCGGGCGAGGGCGTGCAACAGGCACTTCTCAAGATCATGGAGGGAACCGTCGCTAGCGTCCCGCCCCAAGGCGGACGCAAACACCCGCAACAGGAATTTCTCCAGGTAGACACCACCAATATCTTGTTTATTTGTGGCGGCGCCTTCGCCGGGCTAGAAAAAATCATCAACGCCCGTGGCAAGGGCTCTTCCATCGGTTTCGGCGCCGATGTACAGAGCCCCGATGATCGCCAGACGGGCGAAGTGCTGCTCGGCGTGGAGCCCGAGGATCTGTTGAAATTCGGCCTCATCCCCGAGTTCATCGGCCGTTTGCCGGTGGTCGCCACTCTTAACGATCTCGACCAGGACGCGCTGGTAGAGATTCTCACCAAGCCCAAGAATGCCCTGGTGAAACAATACCAGCGCTTGTTCGACATCGAGGGAGTTCACCTTGAATTTGCCATGGACGCCCTGCGTGGTATTTCCGAAAAGGCCCTGGCGCGCAAGACCGGGGCCCGGGGTCTGCGTTCAATTCTGGAACATATCCTGCTCGACACCATGTTCGAGCTTCCCGGCCTTTCCGATGTGGAGGAAATCGTCGTCAACCGCGAAGTGATCGAAGGGCGCGCTAAGCCCCTCTATATCTACACGGAAAGTCAGGAGGACATCGAATCAAGCGCCTGATGTCCTGCCGGAGTTAATGCTCTGTTTAATGCTCCGGGCCTCTTGACCCCGGCGCTTTCGGGTGCCACCTACTGGACAGGTTATGAACAGTTTCGGGCGCAAGGCTTTTGTGGAATGTCCCGCCGCACCGTTTGGCGGCGACCCTGCCGGTGGCACTTATTTGAGGAAAGAACCCCATGCTCCCAAATGACAACGAAGCAGAAACCGAGATGAACCCTCTCTATCCGGTACTACCGCTTCGCGACATCGTGGTCTTTCCACATATGATCGTGCCCCTGTTCGTGGGGCGCGAGAAATCGGTACGTGCGCTCGAAGATGTGATGCAGGACGACAAGCAGATCCTTCTCGTCGCCCAGAAGAATGCCGCCCAAGACGACCCCGAACCCGAAGATATTTACACCGTGGGCACGGTGGGCACGGTGCTTCAGCTTCTCAAACTACCTGACGGAACGGTGAAGGTTCTAGTGGAGGGTGGCGAACGCGCCCGCATTACGGACTATGCCGACAACCAGGAATTCTTCCAGGCCCACGCCGAGATCATCCCCGACCGCATGGATGATGACCAGGAAGTGGAGGGGCTGTCACGTACGGTTATCGCCCAGTTCGAACAGTACATAAAGCTCAACCGCAAAATCCCGCCAGAGGTCATGGTTTCCATCAACCAAATTGACGATTCCTGCAAGCTGGCGGATACGGTGGCCTCTCACTTGACACTGAAGATTCCCGAAAAACAGCAATTGCTGGAGACCGAAAAGGTCACTGAACGGCTAGAAAAGATCTATTCCCTCATGGAGGGTGAGATCGGTGTCCTCCAGGTGGAAAAACGCGTCCGCAACCGGGTCAAGCGCCAGATGGACAAGACTCAGCGCGAGTACTACCTCAACGAACAATTGAAGGCGATCCAGAAGGAACTGGGCGAAATCGACGAGGGCCGCGACGAAGTCTCTGAGATCGAGGACAAGATAAAGGACACCAAGCTCAGCAAGGAAGCCCGGGAAAAGGCCCTTTCCGAGGTCAAGAAACTGCGCTCCATGAGCCCTATGTCGGCCGAAGCCACGGTGGTGCGCAACTATCTTGACTGGATGCTTTCCCTACCCTGGGGCAAACGCACAAGAAGCAACCGCGATCTCAAGAAAGCAGTAAAGATTCTCGATGACGATCACTACGGGCTGGAGAAGGTCAAGGAACGCATCATCGAATATCTGGCGGTCCAGCTCCGTATGAGAAAGCTCAAGGGCCCCATCCTTTGCCTGGTGGGGCCGCCGGGCGTGGGCAAGACCTCTCTGGGTCAATCCATCGCCAGGGCCACAGGACGGAAATTCGTGCGCATGTCCCTGGGCGGCGTACGCGACGAATCCGAAATCCGCGGCCACCGGCGCACCTATATCGGGTCCTTGCCGGGCAAGATTCTCCAGTCCATGAAAAAGGCCAAGTCCAGCAATCCCTTGTTCCTCCTCGACGAGGTGGACAAGCTGGGTTCCGATTGGCGTGGCGATCCTTCCTCGGCCCTGCTCGAGGTGCTCGACCCCGAACAGAACGTGGCCTTCAACGACCACTATCTCGAGGTGGATTACGACCTCTCCGACGTCATGTTCGTCACCACCGCCAATACCACCCGCATGCTTCAGCCCCTGCTCGACCGCATGGAGATCATCCACCTATCGGGGTACACCGAGGATGAAAAAGTAGAGATCGCGAAACGTCACCTCATTCCCAAACAGGTCAAGGAACACGGCCTGAAAAAGGGGGAGTGGTCAATTTCGGATTTCGCGATCCGCCACATCATCCGCTATTACACGCGCGAGGCCGGCGTTCGAAACCTCGAACGCGAGATTGCCAACTTGACGCGCAAGGCGGTCAAGGACGTGCTCATGAGCGGTAAGACAAAGGTCAACGTGACCGCCCGCAATCTCGGCAAATACGCGGGCATCCGCCGTTACCGCTATGGCGAGGTGGAGGAAAAGAACCTAGTGGGCGTGACCACGGGGCTGGCATGGACCGAAGTGGGGGGCGAGTTGCTCTCCATCGAAGCCGTGGTCATGCCGGGAAAAGGAAATGTGGCGCATACCGGCAAGCTCGGCGACGTCATGAAAGAATCGGTCCAGGCGGCGCGGAGTTACGTGCGTTCGCGCGCCGTGGCCTTCGGTATCAAGCCCACGGTGTTTGAGAAAAACGATATCCACGTCCATGTGCCCGAGGGCGCCACGCCCAAGGACGGGCCGTCCGCGGGCGTCGCTATGTGCACCTCCATTGTCTCCGCCCTGACCGGGATAGCTGTGCACAAGGACATTGCCATGACCGGGGAAATTACCCTTCGCGGCCGTATTCTTCCCATTGGCGGGCTCAAGGAAAAATTGCTGGCCGCGTTACGGGGCGGAATCAAGACCGTGATCATCCCCCAGGAAAACGAAAAGGACCTGGCCGAAATTCCCGACAACGTGAAGCGTGGCATGGAGATCATTCCCATGGGCACCGTCGATGAAGTGCTTGGAAAGGCCCTGGTATCACCTCTGGTTCCCATCGAATGGGTGGATCCTGAGCAGATTCCAGAGGGCGAAAAGGACGCTTCCCAGGAAAGTGTGGTGACTCATTAGTCGAAAAATTTCCTGTTTTTTCAATTANGAGNATGAAAAAGCTGGAGGTAAGNCCATTTCCGTGATTGACGGGGCCGATTTCCCCGCTCTACACTCCCCCTGTCNTANGGNTTNCCAATCCTTAGGGTTGGCCANTCCGTAGTTCCGGAAATCCATATTNTNTCTTCACATCCAGTTCNATTCAGAAGNGGGCATGNAAGTGAATAAAAATGATCTCATAGCGTCAGTTGCTTCGAGAACCNGTCTTTCCAAAGCAGATTCGGCAAAAGCCATTGATGCTACCCTGGCATCGGTTACTTCTTCCTTGAGGGGAGGCACCGANGTAAGGCTCGTCGGCTTCGGCACATTCAGCGTCAGCAATCGCCGCGCCTCACAGGGAAGAAACCCCCGCACCGGGGCCGTTATCCAGATTCCCGCCTGCCGGGTTCCCAAGTTCAAGGCCGGCAAGGCGTTGAAGCAGGCTGTCAACTAATCCTTACTGATCTTTGGGGGAATCCCCGAAGCGACTACCGGAATGCCGGCCGTTTTTTACGGCCGGCATTCNTCTTTTCTTTGCAGGGCTCGCCCCCGGNACTGTAAAGCATGTGCCGTAGGGAGCGGGGGTTCCTGTTTCCGGGCGGTTAGCTCAGCTGGGAGAGCGCCACGTTTACACCGTGGAAGTCGGCGGTTCGATCCCGTCACCGCCCACCATTCCTCCTTGCGCTGGGGCTTTTCCCCAGCCGGCTTCCCCCACATGGAGAGGTTGCTTGACACCCGCGGGGGGGTAAAGTAGTAAGCCCTTCCCTCGTGTCCGCCGCGNAAAAGGCCGTCTTCATATGGGAATCTTGATTCCTTTTCGGTGCGCGNGGCGCGTCCCATAGGGGGTGTAGCTCAGCTGGTTAGAGCGCCGGCCTGTCACGCCGGAGGCCGCGGGTTCGAGTCCCGTCACTCCCGCCATTTTCCGGGGCTTCTGTTTTTCATCATTTTCCCCGGTTTCTGGCGTGAACCTGCTTTCATTAGCCAACTCCGGTTTTTATAATGCCCCGAAATCTGTGCCGTGGCGGACGATGCGGTAATGATTCCACAAAGGTTTACATGGGATGTTCACTCAGGAGTTCACACAACCTCCTGGGGGCTTCCTGGGGCATCTATTAGGGGAAAGAGAATGTTTGATGCGATTCTCACCGAATACCTGCCAGTCCTGATTTTCTTCCTGATAGCCTTCGCCATTGCCGTCATTGCGGTGGTGGCGTCCTGGATAGTGGCTCCGCAGCGGCCCGATTCCGAAAAACTGTCTCCTTATGAATGCGGGTTCGAGCCTTTCGACGATTCACGCGGACGCTTCGACGTGCGCTTTTATCTGGTGGCTCTTCTTTTCATCGTCTTCGACCTGGAGGTGGCCTTTCTGTTTCCCTGGGCTGTTTCGCTGGGGGATATAGGGCTTTTCGGCTTCTGGTCCATGGTCTTTTTCCTTGTCATCCTAACCGTCGGATTTATCTATGAATGGCGAAAGGGGGCCTTGGAATGGGAGTAATTTCCGCCAGCGCCATGACCGATGGTGAGCAACAGGACGCCCTGTTGCTGGACATGGATATGAAGCTCGCCGAGAAGGGCTTCTTCGTCACCCAGCTCGACAATCTTGTTAACTGGGCGCGCACCGGTTCCATGTGGCCCATGACCTTCGGCTTNGCCTGCTGCGCCATAGAAATGATGCAGTCCGCCGCCAGCCGNTACGATTATGACCGNTTCGGTATCGTCTTCAGGCCCAGTCCGCGCCAGTCCGATGTCATGATCGTGGCCGGCACGCTGACCAACAAAATGGCGCCGGCTCTGCGCAAGGTCTATGACCAGATGGCGGAGCCGCGCTGGGTTATTTCCATGGGCAGCTGTGCCAATGGCGGCGGCTATTACCATTATTCCTATTCCGTGGTTCGCGGCTGTGACCGCATCGTGCCGGTGGATGTATATGTTCCCGGCTGTCCGCCCACGGCGGAGGCCCTTTTGTACGGGATTCTGCAACTACAGAAGAAGATTCGCCGCACCGGGACCATCCTTCGATAGGATTTTTACAACAGGGGCTGTGTGCCGTAAGGCGGGAAGAATAATCATAAAATGATGGAACAGGCGCTTCATGACTTTTGCGACCACTTAATGGCGGCTATGTCCGACCATGTTCTGTTCTCGTGCGAGGAAAAAGGGGAGCTCATCCTCACCGTTAACCAGGACTCCATCGTCCGGGTCCTGAACTTCCTGCGCGACGACAGTGCTTGCCAGTTCAAGGTGCTGATCGATATTTGCGGGGTTGATTATCCCGAGCGCGACCCCCGTTT
>NZAO01000083.1 GCA_002686135.1 Rhodospirillaceae bacterium | reverse complement strand
TTATACGGCGCGCAACATTATCGCCAATCCCAACTGTTCCACCATCCAGATGGTGATAGCGCTGAAACCCCTGCACGATGCAGCGCCCATCAAACGGGTGGTGGTGGCCACCTATCAGTCCACGTCGGGCGCCGGACGCGAGGCCATGGACGAGCTGTTCGACCAGACCCGCGCCATCTATATGAACAACCCGGTGGAAAAGGCCAAGTTCACCAAGCAGATCGCCTTTAACGTAATCCCTCATATCGACGTCTTTCTTGAAGATGGCGCCACCAAAGAAGAGTGGAAAATGGCGGTGGAGACCAAGAAGATCATAGACCCCGGCATCGAGGTCTCAGCCACCTGCGTGCGGGTGCCGGTCTTTATCGGCCACGGCGAGGCGGTGCATGTGGAGTTCGAAAACGCGCTTTCTGAGGACGCGGCTCGCGAGGCCCTGAAAGTGGCACCGGGAATCGTGGTGGTGGATCACCGCGCCGATGAAAGCTATGTGACGCCGGAGGAATGCGCCGGCGAGGACCCGGTCTATGTGAGCCGCATCCGCACCGACCCCAGCGTCGAATACGGGCTCGCCATGTGGGTGGTAGCCGACAATTTACGCAAGGGCGCAGCCTTGAACGCCGTGCAGATCGCCGAAGTTCTAGCGTCCAAGTACCTGTAAGTCGTCAGCGGCAAGACGTAAGGGGCGAGAAAATCCCCTGAGTGAGAGGAATTTATGAGCGACCTGACCGCCAATTTCACCGCCGAAGTCTCGGAAAAATGCTTCCACAGCCGCTATTTCGAGGATTACAGCGTTGGCGACGAGATCGTGCATTCGGTGCCGCGCACCATCACCGAGGGCGACGCCGCCGTCTATATGGCGCTGACGGGGTCGCGCTTCGCCTTGCATTCCTCCGACGAATACGCCTGTGAGATGGGCTACGCCCGCGCCCCCATCGATGACATCCTGGCCTTTCACATGGTGTTCGGGCGCACGGTGCCGGATATCTCGCTTAACGCCGTAGCCAATCTCGGTTATGCCAGCGTCACCTTCGGGGTTCCGGTCTATGCCGGGGATACCGTCAACGCCAAGTCTACCGTGATCGGGGTCAAGGAGAACTCCAACCGGCGCACCGGCACTGTCTACGTGCATTCCACGGGCTGGAACCAGAAGGGCGAGGTGGCGCTGGATTACATTCGCTGGGTCATGATGCGCAAGAAGAACGAGGCCTCGCCGGCGCCCGAAGCGGTGGTGCCCGGCGACCTTCCCGACCACGTGGCGGTGGACGGCCTGCATATTCCCAAGGGGCTGGACGTCAGTAAATGGGACGGAGAAGTGACGGGCTCCGACGCCTTGTTCGAGGATTACGACGTGGGCGAGCGCATCCACCACCTCGACGGCCAGACCATCGAAGAGGCCGAGCACCAGATGGCGACCCGGCTTTACCAGAACAACGCCCGCGTCCACTTCAACCAGCATGTGGAGAAACAGGGCCGTTTCGGCCAGCGCATCGTCTATGGCGGCTATATCATCTCGTTGGCGCGGGCCATTTCCTGTAACGGGCTAGCCAACGCCTTCCGCGTGGCGGCCATCAATTCGGGACGCCACGCCGCGCCCATTTTCGCCGGCAATACCATCTATGCCTGGTCGGAGATTCTCGACAGGATGGACATTCCCGGACGCGGTGATGTGGGCGCCCTGCGCCTACGCACCCTGGCCTCGAAGGACGAGTCTAAGGCCCAGTATCCCCACAAGGACAGCAAGGATTTCCCCGAAAATATCGTGCTCGATCTGGACTATACGGTGCTGATTCCGCGCCGTTAGCGCCGATTTCGGGCATCAAGACAGATTTAAGGGATGACAGGATAAGGTAGAGGCGTCAGGTGCGCGGCTTGGAAGGGAAGGTCTGCGCTATGTATCCAGCAGAACCGGATACCCCTGACGCCCCTATAGAGCCCGTGAAGGCCCCGTGGCGGATGAAAGAAACGGGCAACCCGACCACCCATTCAAACTTTCATGCGGTTCGTGCGCCCCAGATATACACGCCCCGCAGCCTGAATAGGCGACGATCCTGTTGCCGAATCCGTGAACCCGGTGAATAGGATACTTGCCCGTAAAAGGAAGACCTTATCCCTCGCCTCCGGCATTGTCCGCCGCGATGAACGGGCGTTCCGACGTGGCCGCCAGACCCCCCATCCGGGACGGATACACCTGAAAGCCAGGGGGGACCTCCCCCCCTTGGCGGCCGAACTTCCCCATGCATCATACATAAAGGAAAACAACCGCCACGACGATCCGAACCGCCGGTTCCCCGGCAAGCCCGGCCCCGAAATATTCCCTGGTTCGTCCGCAGACCGCTTTACCGGGCAACAGCCGAAACTCACGAAACATGCCGGAACTTTCATGCGCCGTGTAAAGTAAAGGTGAAATTTATGTCTAAAAGCAATAATAATATGAAGTAATACTTAAATTTCTTGTGAGTAAAAAATATAGAAGCACACATTTTATCCACAGGTTATCCACAGGTTTATTCTTGTGAATTGATAACCAACAATAAAACACGATGAAATAATACTGTTCGTGCGTCTGCATTGTCATTGCGCCACGGCGTCCGGCCACCACCCGACTACCACAGGGCGCATTCCAATTCTTGCCGTGATTAACCCCATGAATTATGTGGGGAAAATCAGCCATCCGAGCCGATAGTCCGAGTTCACAGTCTAGGTTGACTGTGGGCGGGCGTGTGCCTCACAATCAGCGCCCATGATTGGCGCCGGGCCGTTTCCTGGCCTTGACTGGCGGTTGTCACCCGACAACCACCGCCCGGAAAACCCGCAGAGAAACCCATGGCCACCAGCAACCGTCCCCTGTCCCCGCATCTGCAGGTCTACCGACCGCAGATCACGTCGGTGCTTTCCATTCTCCACCGCATTACCGGCGTCGCCTTGGCCGTGGGCGCGCCGTTGCTGGTGTGGTGGCTGGCCGCCGCCGCGGTAGGACCTGAAGCCTTCGCAACCGTGCGCACCTTCTGGGGATCGTGGTTCGGACAATTGCTGCTGCTGGGCTGGACCTTCGCCTTGTTCTATCACTTGTGCAACGGCATCAGGCACCTGGCCTGGGATCTGGGATACGGTTTCAATCTGGGCACGGCCACCTTTACCGGCTGGCTGGTAGTGGCGGGGGCCGGGAGCCTGACCCTGGTGACCTGGTTTTTCGCCTATTCGGTCACCGGAGCCATCCCATGAACGACGCCGGCAACAACAGTGCACAGGGCGGGGTGGCGGAGAGCGGCGTTTCCCACTGGTGGGGACAGCGCCTTACCGCCATTCTTCTGGTGCCTCTGGTGCTGTGGTTCACGGCCTCTTTCGTCACCCTTTCAGGCGCCGGGCTGACCCTGGTGCGACAGTGGATCGCCTCGCCGATAACGTCCCTGTTCCTGGCTATTTTCATGGCCGCCCTGTTCCGCCATATACAGCTTGGCCTTGAGGTGGTGGTTGACGATTACGTGCACATCCGCACCCGCAACCGGGCCGCAATGGCCTCTATCCGGGCCAGCTGTATCCTTTGCACCGTGGTGGCGTGGCTGTCCATCCTAGTCATCTATCTCGAAGGCCGGGGATAGCCGGTATGTCCTACGAGATCGTGGATCACAGTTATGACGTGGTTATCGTCGGCGCCGGCGGGGCGGGCCTGCGGGCGACACTGGGCATGGCCGCCGCGGGGCTGAAAACCGCCTGCGTCACCAAGGTCTTTCCTACCCGCAGCCATACCGTGGCCGCCCAAGGTGGAATCAGCGCCGCTTTGGGAAATATGGGCGAGGATGACTGGCGCTGGCACATGTATGACACGGTCAAAGGCTCCGACTGGCTCGGCGACCAGGACGCTATTGCCTACATGTGTCGTGGGGCGCCGCAGGCGGTGATCGAGTTAGAACATCTGGGAGTGCCTTTCTCACGCACGCCTGAGGGGAAAATTTATCAGCGTCCCTTCGGCGGCATGACTACCCATTTTGGTAACGGTAAGGCGCAGCGCACCTGCGCCGCCGCCGACCGCACCGGCCACGCCATCCTGCATACCCTCTATCAACAGTCGTTACGCCACGAGGCCAAATTTTTTATCGAGTTCTTTGCTCTCGACCTAATCATGGACGAGAAGAGGGGCTGTCGCGGAGTCATGGCCTGGAACTTCAATGACGGCACTATGCATCGTTTCGTAGCTCACATGGTGGTGCTCGCCACCGGTGGAATGGGCCGTGTCTATTTTTCCTGCACCTCAGCCCATACTTGTACCGGTGACGGCGGTGGCATGGTACTGCGGGCCGGCTTGCCCCTGCAAGATATGGAGTTCTCCCAGTTTCACCCGACCGGGATCTACGGCGTCGGTGTGCTCATCACTGAAGGCGCACGTGGCGAGGGCGGGTTTCTTACCAACGCCGAGGGTGAACGTTTCATGGAACGCTATGCTCCCCACGCCAAGGACCTGGCCTCACGTGACGTAATTAGCCGCTCTATCACCGTAGAAATCCGGGAAGGCCGCGGTTGCGGGCCAAAGAAGGACCATGTGCACCTTAATCTCAGTCATATCGATCCTGTAGTGTTGTATGAACGCTTACCGGGCATTCTAGAATCGGCAAAGATCTTCGCTAATGTGGATATCACCCGCGAACCCATCCCCGTTCAGCCCACTGTGCATTACAACATGGGCGGCATCCCTACCAATATTCACGGCGAGGTCTTAGCCCCCACAGAGGACGATCCGGATGCCGTGGTGCCCGGTCTCATGTCCATTGGTGAGGCAGCCTGCGTCTCCGTCCACGGCGCCAACAGACTAGGCTCCAATTCGTTGCTCGATCTCGTGGTCTTCGGCCGCGCCGCAGCTCTGCGCTGTGCTGAAATCATCGTCCCCGACGCCACCCACAAGCCCCTGCCAAAAAACGCGGGGGAAGTTGCCCTACAACGCTTGGATAAGGCCCGTTACGCCAACGGCGGCACACCTACCATGGAGCTTCGCCTTGAACTGCAGCACTGTATGCAGACCTTTGCCCCGGTCTTCCGCAACGCTCCACTCATGACCGAAGGCCTAGCCAAGCTTAAACATATTTGGCAGCAGTACAGCGATCTTGCCGTCTCCGACCGTTCGCTAATCTGGAACAGCGATCTGGTGGAGGCCTTAGAATTCGACAACTTGCTCAGACAGGCCGTTGTCAGCCTCACCTGCGCATTCAACCGCACCGAAAGCCGCGGAGTCCATGCCCGTGAGGATTTCCCTGAGCGTGACGACGACAATTGGATGAAGCATTCCCTTGCCTGGCTCGACGCCAAGGGCAGAGTCAGCACAGGATTCCGCCAGGTCTGTCTTGATCCCAAAATGGAGGGCGTAGAGAGCATTCCTCCCAAGCCCAGAGTCTACTAGGATCAGAGACGTAAAATGACGATTTGCGAAAAAACCGCCGTGGAAACAGATACCGCAGGGGACACCGCCCCATGGTAGAATTCGCGCTACCGCCTAACTCTAGAATCATGAAGGGTCACTCCTACTCCGCACCACGCGCGGCCACCAATACCAAGACTTTCTGCATCTATCGCTGGAACCCCGACGACAGCGACAACCCGCGCCTGGACAGCTATGAGATCGATCTCAACGCTTGTGGTCCCATGGTTCTGCACGCCTTGATCAAGATCAAAAGCGAGGTGGACAGTACACTTACCTTCCGCCGTTCCTGCCGCGAAGGTATTTGCGGCTCCTGCGCCATGAACATCGACGGCACCAATACTCTGGCCTGTCTCAAGCCTATTTCCGAGGTCAAGGGTGAAATAAAGATTTACCCTTTACCCCATATGCCGGTAGTTAAGGACCTGGTGCCGAACCTGAGCGAAATCTACCGCCAATACGCCTCAATCACCCCTTGGCTACGAGCTGGCGCCCCTCCAGATGCAGACTGCGAACGGTTACAATCGCCTGAGAAACGTGCGGCGTTGGACGGATTATATGAGTGCGTGCTGTGCGCTGCTTGTTCCACCGCCTGTCCGAGCTACTGGTGGAATGGCGATAGGTTTCTAGGGCCAGCCATCTTGTTGCAAGCCTATCGCTGGCTCGCCGATAGCCGTGACGAAGCCCGCGAAGAACGGCTCAATCAGCTTGATGATACCTTTAGGCTTTACCGCTGCCACACTATTATGAACTGCACCAAGACCTGCCCCAAGAATCTCAACCCCGCCCGCGCCATCGCTGAGATCAAAAAATTACTCCTCGAACGCGTCTGACTCCGACGACGGCTATGGCAACCCAGGATATGCGAGTGCGTGTAACTGACATCATGCCATGCTATTTAGTGGGCGTTCCTCAGCATGAGTTGGATGTTGAGGGTAAAGAACACAAATTAGGATTAAGAGGATGAGGAGAAAGGAAGTATCAACAAAACGTACTTTGTGTGCTAAAACCCTTGTCGCTGGCGTTGGCTTGCTTAGGTAATATAAGGTCAAGACCACGTTGAACGCGAGGCGGAATAAGGGTCCTCCCTCTCCTGAAGAAGAAAATGATGATTGAAACCATCATCGCCCCAGGCCCTCAGGCACTTGGACCTGACGACATTGATCCCACTCTGGATTTGGAGTGGGAAATAGGGCAGCTGCGCCGTGAGAACAACGCCATCATCCTAGCCCATTACTACCAGGACGGGGAAATCCAGGAACTGGCCGATTTCGTCGGTGATTCGCTAGACCTGTCGCGCCGCGCCGCGTCAACCCAGGCCGATATCATCGTCTTCTGCGGTGTGCGCTTCATGGCCGAGACAGCAAAAATCCTCAGCCCCAAACGCATTGTGCTCATGCCCGACGCCGAGGCCGGCTGTTCGCTGGAAGAATCCTGTCCACCGGATGCCTTCCGTGCCTTCCGCGACAAGCATCCAGGCCATCTGGCACTGACCTATATTAACTGTTCGGCGGAGGTGAAGGCGCTGTCCGACATCATCGTCACTTCGTCCAACGCCGAGGCCATTATCAATTCGCTGCCCCAAGACCAGCCCATCCTGTTCGCCCCCGACCGTCATCTGGGCGCCTATCTAGCGCGCAAGACGGGGCGCGACATGCTGTTATGGCCGGGCACCTGCGTAGTCCACGAACAGTTTTCTGAGCGCGAACTTCTGCGCTTGAAGTCCAGACACCCCAGGGCCGCGATCTCGGCCCATCCCGAATGCCNGGAGGCCATCCTGTGCCACGCCGACCATGTGGGCTCCACCTCCGCCATGCTGAAATTCGTCACCGCCTCCAAAGACAGCGAGTTCATCATCGCCACCGAGCCCCACCTCATTCACCAGATGAAGAAAGCGGCACCGGAAAAGACCTTCATTCCCGCGCCCGGCGCCGACGGCACCTGTTCCTGCGCCAACTGCCCGTTCATGGAGCTGAATACCCTGGAGAAGCTCTATCTGTGCATGGTCAATATGGCACCGCGGGTGGAAATTCCCAATACCCTGCGCATCGCCGCCAGAAAGCCGCTGGACCGCATGATGGAACTCTCCCCGCCGGCGGCGGCCAACACAGACACACCGGAACCCNAACCCGCCTTTGACCCCCGTGCCAACGTGGCGTGACCCCAGATCCCACGGACATTGACCGCCTGATCGACACCGCCCTGGCCGAGGATTTGGGCGAAAACGGCGAGGCCTGGGATGTGGCCGGCGACATCACCGGCCGCGCAGTGATTCCCGAAGACGCGGAACTGGAAGCCGCGCTGACCACCCGCGAGGATGTAGTGGTGGCAGGGCTCGACGTGGCGCTGGCGGTGTTCCACCGCCTCGACCCCGAGGCCGCGTTGGAACCCCTGGTGCATGACGGCGACCACGCCGCCACCGCAACCGTACTGGCACGGATCAAGGGAGACGCGAGGGCGCTTCTGGCCGGAGAACGCACCGCGCTCAACTTCATCCAGCACCTATCGGGCATCGCTACCCTGACCCGCACCTATGTGGAAAAAATAGAAGGCACAGGATGCGTGCTTCTGGATACCCGCAAGACCATCCCTGGACTGCGTGCCCTAGCCAAATACGCCACCCATGCCGGCGGCGCCCGCAACCACCGTTTAGGGCTTCACGACGGGGTGCTGATCAAGGACAATCATCTTGCGGTGGCCGGCGGCGTTGGCGAGGCTGTGGCGCGGGCACGCGATGCGGGGCTCTCAGACATGGAAGTGGAATGCGACACCCTGGACCAGGTGCAAGAAGCCCTGGAGGCGGGGGCCGATGTTTTGTTGTTGGATAATATGGATACGGACACCCTGCGCCGGGCCGTGGCCTTGCGCGACAAGAGTGCTAATACGGGGGCGAAACTGGAGGCNTCNGGCGGCGTCACCATCGAGACCATACGCGCCATCGCNGAAACCGGCGTCGATTTCATCTCCGTGNGCCGCATCACCCAATCGGCCCCGGCCGCCGATATGGGGCTGGATTTCACGGCCAGGGAAGGAGCCGAGGAAGAGGACAAGAAAGAGGACGACTGAGCCCACCTCTTGCTCTGCCGCGCCGCCTTGGCTACTTTCCAAGACAACGGGAGCTTGGCCCGGCATTCACGAAAATCCCTAAAACCTTATTTCATGGGGAGGAACCTCACGTGGCGCGCAACAAGATAGCACTCATCGGTGCCGGTAATATCGGTGGCACCTTGGCCCTTCTAGCCGGGCTGAAGGACCTGGGCGATGTGGTCCTTTTCGACATCGCCAGNGGCATCCCCCAGGGCAAGGCGCTGGACCTGGCGCAGACCGGACCNGTGGAGGGTTACGACGGCGCCATGGGCGGCNCCGGCGGCATGGCNGCCATCAAAAATTCAGACGTGGTCATCGTCACCGCCGGTGTGCCCCGCAAGCCTGGCATGAGCCGCGATGATCTGATCGGCATCAATGCCGGGGTCATCTCCTCTATCGCCGGGGGCATCAAGAAGTACTGCCCCAAGGCCTTCGTCATCGTCGTCACCAACCCCCTCGACGCCATGGTCTGGGTCATGCGTGAGAAAAGCGGCCTGCCCCACAACAAGGTGGTGGGCATGGCCGGGGTTCTCGATTCCGCCCGTTTCCGCCATTTCCTGGCCGATGAGTTCAACGTTTCCGTCGAGGACGTCACCGCTTTCGTACTCGGCGGCCACGGCGACACCATGGTGCCGCTGGTGCGTTATTCCACGGTCGCCGGCATCCCCCTGCCTGACCTCATCAAGATGGGCTGGACTACCAAGGCGCGGCTTGACGCCATCGTCGAACGCACCCGTAACGGCGGCGCCGAAATCGTCGGCCTGCTCAAGACCGGATCGGCCTTCTATGCCCCGGCGGCTGCGGCCATCGCCATGGCCGAATCCTATCTCAAGGACAAAAAACGGGTCCTGCCCTGCGCCGCCTGGCTTTCCGGTGAATACGGTGTGCGCGGCATGTATGTGGGCGTGCCCGTGGTGATCGGCGCCAAGGGCGTGGAACGGGTGGTGAAGATCGACCTCAGCACCCGGGAAAAGGCCATGTTTGATAAATCGGTGGCGGCGGTACGCGAACTCATCAAGGCGTCCAAGCGCATCCTGGCCAAGAGCCCAAGGCCCAAGAAAAAACCAGAGAAAAAAGCTCCCCGGAAAGCGCCCGCCAAGGCCCTTGTAAGAAAGTCGAAGTCGAAGGCCAAGAAGAAGAAGTAACATCCCCCCGTATCTGCCCCTTCATAAACAGGTGACGACAGTCACGTGACACTGTCTTGACTCAGGAGGCGTCTTTTGTGCATTTTGCGCCCGCCTAGGATATAACCTGTCATCACAAATCGGTTTTCCAGAAATCATAACGATAAGGATGTTCAACCGCAGCCCATTGTGATCCACGGCCGCGGGAAAGGTTATTGTCAACACAAACAGGTGATTACACAGCTATGAACATTCACGAGTACCAGGCCAAACAGCTTCTCGCCAAATACGACATTCCCATCCCTGCCGGCGATATTGCCTATAAAACCCATGATGCAGAACGCGTGGCGCGATGGCTTGATGAGGACGTGATGATCGTCAAGGCTCAGATTCATGCTGGAGGCCGCGGCAAGGCTGGCGGCGTAAAGATGGTTAAGTCGGTCCAAGAAGCCGTCGAGTCGGTCGACAACATGTTCGGCATGAAACTGATCACTCCGCAAACGCCCCCAGAAGGCAAGGAAGTGCGCCGGGTTTATATCGAAGCCGGGGTGGATATCGACAACGAGCTTTATTTCTGCATTCTTAACGATCGAAGCACTAGTGGTATCGCCATGATCGCCTCCACTGAGGGCGGCATGGACATCGAGGAAGTGGCTGAGAAGACTCCAGACAAGATTTTCAAGGTTCATATCACGTCAGGCGGCAATCTGCAGCACCATCACGTTCGCAAGGCGGTCTTTGACTTAGGGCTTGCGGGAAAAACCGCAAAAAAGGCGGCACGTCTGATGCTTAACGCCTTCCGTGCTTTTGTAGACTTGGATGCCGAAATGATCGAAATCAATCCACTGGTGATTACCGGTTCCGGCGACGTGGTGGCCGTGGATTGCAAGATGACCTTTGATGACAACGCCCTGTTCCGGCAGCGCGAAGTAGAGGAACTCCGTGACGACGACGAAATGGACCCCCTTGAACTCGAGGCTGCGCGCCATGATCTCAACTATGTAAAGCTGGAGGGCAATATCGGCCTCATGGTAAACGGCGCGGGGCTATCCATGGCTACCATGGACTGCATCGAATATTACGGTGGTAAGGCCGCCAACTTCATGGATGTGGCCGGCGCGGCCACCCCTGAGCGGGTCGCCGCCGCCTTTAAGCTAATCTATCGTGATCCCAGCGTGGATGGCATTCTTCTCAATATTTTCGGCGGCATGATGCGCTGTAACGACATAGCCGAGGGCCTAGTAGCTGCCGCTCGTGAAGTAGGACTCAGTAAGCCGCTTGTCGTGCGCCTAGAAGGTACTAACGTGGAAAAGGGACGTGAAATCCTGCGAGATTCAGGACTTCCCATGGAACCCGTGGAAAGCATGGGCGAAGCAGCCAAGAAAATTGTCAAAGCCGTCAAAGAGGTCACATGAATGGCTGTTCTTATCACTGCCAAAAGCAAAATCATCTGCCAAGGGCTAACCGGCTCCCAAGGTACCTTTCATTCCGAACAGGCCATTGCCTACGGCACCAACCTTGTGGGTGGCGTCACGCCTGACAAGGGCGGCATGGAGCATCTTGGTCTGCCCGTGTTCAACACCGTGGCTGAGGCTGTAGCCAAGACTGGCGCCAACGCTTCAGGTATTTTCGTGCCACCCATCTTTGCCGCCGACGCCATCCTCGAAGCTGCCGACGCGGGACTTGACCTGGTTGTGTGCATCACAGATGGCATCCCCGTGCGGGATATGCAAATGGTCAAGCGCGAGCTCAAAGACAGTAAAACCGTTGTCGTCGGACCCAACTGTCCGGGTGTGCTCTCGCCGGGATACGGCAAGATCGGCATCATGCCGGGCTATATCTGCGAAAAGGGCAAGATCGGTGTAGTTTCGCGCTCTGGTACGCTTTCCTATGAAGCCGCCGTACAGACCTCCACCGCGGGGCTGGGCCAGTCCACCATCATCGGTATCGGCGGCGATCCCGTGAACGGCACCAATTTCGTACAGGCGCTGGAATTGTTTTTAGACGACGATGAAACCGAGGGCATGGTCCTGATCGGCGAAATCGGCGGCACCGTAGAAGTGGAAGCCGCCGAGTTCATCAAGACTTGGAAGAAAAATAAAAAACCCGTCGCCGCTTTCATTGCCGGCACGTCGGCACCTCCGGGACGCCGCCTCGGCCATGCCGGGGCCATCATCTCCAGCAGCGCTGAGACAGCGGACGCCAAGAAAGAAGCCCTGCGCAGTGCTGGGGTCGAGGTGGCCGACACCATTATCGGCCTCGGCGAGGCCATGAAAAAAGCTCTTGGTGCGGCCTGAGACTGGGTCCATATGGCAACAAATGGTCTGAAATAAATAAAGAGGGAGAAGACCACAGTATCATGGCAGAGGAAATTTGCATTTGGTTTATAGGGCCTGATCGCACCGGCCTGATCGCCCATATTACAAACTAT
>NZAO01000082.1 GCA_002686135.1 Rhodospirillaceae bacterium | reverse complement strand
TTGAGCACACTTTTTCCTTGGTGTGAGATTTTACTCACTTTGCCGTGCATGGGGGCCGGCGCCCGCACCACCTTGCCGCCGAAGGCTTGAGCGACGGCCTGATGGCCCAGACAGACGCCGAGCACGGGCGTGGCTCCGTTGTTGGCGTTCTTTACGATCAAGTCGAGACAAATTCCCGAGCGGTCGGGATCGCAGGGGCCGGGGGAAATAACGATACCCTGCGCGCCTAGGCCCAGGGCCTCATCGGCGGAGAGGGCGTCATTGCGTTTCACCACCACCTCGGCACCCATCTCACCCAGATAATGGACCAGGTTGTAGGTAAAGCTGTCGTAATTGTCGATTAACAGAAACATTTCAATATTTTAGGGACGTTTCAGGATAGTGTTGCGCCTTCAGGGTCTTATATCAGGTGGCGGGAGAAGATGAAAAGCGTCCAATATTCCGTCTCCTTACTTAACCCCCTGGACTTGACTCCTTCCGGGCGATGGAATCCAAATATCTCCATGAAGCGGTTCTCCTGGATGCCGGCTTTTTTTGATGTCCGCGTGGTTTTCACCAAATTCAACCTTGGCCGGATCAAACAGTGCCGGGTGCCCCTGACACTGGGTGCGGCCACTCTTCTTAGCGTGGTCGGCTTGGGGATGATCCTGGGGTTGCTGGGCCGCACTCCTGAATCCAACCGGGCGCGACCTTCCCCTCCTGCCGCCGTTACCGTTGCCATCAGCGAAGGGGAAGTCCGCCCCCTGCCTGTGATTACGCCGCCGCCCACCGAAGAAGAGGTTCTTGAAAGGATGGCGGCCGCAGGCTTCACCCTGGAGGAACCCGATGGCGACCCGCCGGTGGAGAGCACGGAGTTTGGTGAAACGGTTTATGTTGAATCGCCGCTGCCCGTGAAGAAGACACAGGCCGGGGAGCCCCGGCAGGTGGCCGCGGTGGCCCACTCACCCGCCCTCGATACTGTCGAGGGGAAGGTGGTCACGCCAGCCTGGCTGCGCCATGCGGCGGCAGTTCCGGGCACAGTGGAGGACAACCGGCCCTTGATTGCCATTGTCGTGGATGATCTGGGAATAAACCGGCACAGGACCGCCCTAACCACGGCTCTGAAGCCGCCTTTGACCCTGGCTTTTCTGCCCTATGCGGGGGATCTGAAGCGGCAGGCCGCTTCCGCGCGTAAGGCTGGGCACGAACTCCTCGTTCATGTGCCCATGGAGCCCCTGGACAACGCCTACGATCCCGGACCAAAGGCATTGATGACGGGGATGGACAGTAGGGAAATTAACCGTCTCCTTAGCTGGAACCTTGCCAGTTTCGACGGTTTCGTGGGGCTTAACAACCATATGGGCAGCAAATTCACCGCCCATCACGAAGGCATGAAGACGGTGATGAAAGAATTGCGCAAGCGTGGTCTTCTTTACCTCGATTCCCGAACCACGAGCGCCACCCAGGGCCTGGAGCTGGCCCGGGAACTAGGCGTCCCCCACGCCGCGCGCAATGTGTTTCTGGACAATGTTGTTTCTGTGGAGGCCGTTCGCTCGCGCCTTGCCGACCTTGAATGGGTGGCGCGCCGCCAGGGTTTTGCCGTGGGCATCTGTCACCCTCACCGGGCGACCTTGGAGGCTCTGGCGCAATGGACTGGCACTCTGGACCGGAATGGATTGAGGTTGGTGCCTCTCAGCACCCTCATCCGCCGCCGCATGGAATTGGCCGCCATGCTCCCGGGCTAGGCCACGGGGGCCACTTCTTGCCCTCGATGGCCCCACATCAAGCAGGCTTTAGTCCTTACTGGAGATAAGGTGCTTGGCTTGTTCGGCGGCGCGGATCAGGGCGCGAGCCTTGCTGCAGGTTTCCTGATATTCGGCCTCGGGGTCGCTGTCAGCCACCACCCCGCCACCGGCCTGGACGTACATGACGCCATCCTTGACCACCGCCGTGCGCAAGGCGATGCAGGTGTCCATATAGCCGTCACTGGAAAAATCCCCCACCGTTCCGCCATAAATCCCGCGCCGGGCCTGTTCCAGCTCATCAATAATTTCCATGGCCCGCACCTTGGGCGCGCCGGTGACGGTGCCGGCAGGGAAGCCGGCGATCAGGGCGTCCACCACGTCATGGCCGGGGTCAATCTCACCTTCCACGTTGGAAACGATATGCATGACATGGGAATAATATTCGATCACCATCTGCTCGGTAACGTGGACGGTGCCCACTTTGGCCACCCGCCCCACATCGTTGCGGCCCAAGTCCAACAACATCAAATGTTCTGCCAGCTCCTTGGGGTCAGCCAGCAGTTCCTCGGCGAGAGCCCTGTCTTCGGCATTATCCTTGCCGCGGGGACGGGTTCCGGCGATGGGGCGGATGGTGACCATGTCCCCGCGCAGCCGCACCAGAATCTCCGGGCTCGACCCTACCACCGCGAAGCCCTCGAACTGAAAGCAAAAGAGAAAGGGCGATGGGTTCAAGCGGCGCAGTGCGCGGTAGAGAAGAAACGGCGGCAATTCGAAGGGCACCGAGAATCGCTGCGACGGCACCACCTGAAGAATGTCCCCGGCGCGGATGTATTCTTTCGCCCGTTCCACAATGGCGTGGTACTGCTCGCGGGTGGTATTGGATTCGGGCTGCGGGGGTGTTTCTCCTGTATCGGGACCGAGGGGCTGGGTTTCGTGCTCTGGTAACAGTTCGCTGTCGAGCCTGGTGACGATTTCCTGAATTCGCCGCCGGGCTTGGTCATAGGCCTTCTCGGCGTTTTCTCCGCCACTTTTCCCATTATTGGGCCAGACCGGCGTAATAACGAAGACGCTGTCCTCGATGTTGTCGAAGACGGCCATCACCGTAGGGCGCAGATACATGGCGTCGGGGACGTCGAGCCGTTCCGAGTTGCTGTCGGGAAGGGATTCCATCTGCCGCACCATGTCGTATCCCATATAGCCGAACAGCCCCGCCGCCATGGGCGGCAGTTCGTCGGGGATTTTAATCCGGCATTCGGCGATCAAGGTGCGCAGGGAGTCGATCCCGGTTTCGGCGCAGGGCTCGAAAACATCGGGCGTGTTCAGGGCATTGCGGTTGATCTCAGCCTCCACGCCGACACAGCGCCAGACGAGGTCGGGATTAAGGCCGATGGCCGAATAACGCCCACGATGGGCCCCACCTTCCACCGATTCAAGAAGAAAGCTGTTAGCGCTGCCGGTGGCCAGTTTCATCATGGCCGAGACCGGGGTCTCCAAATCCGCAGCCAGCAACGTCCAAACAAGCTGTGGCCGGTTTACGGCGTAGATTCCCTCGAAAGTCTGGAAATCCGGAAAAGGGTTCATCGAGTCCCGCCCTTGGCATGGCCTGGGCAAACTCTAGAGGATATCATCGAGCGCCCGTTTGTTGACGGAAATCTTGTAGTGCCCCCTTAATTCGGCGGCGAACTGGGTGATGAGATCGCTGCCCAGAGAGCCCATGAGCGAATTCTGCATTTGCAGGGTTTCCTCATCGTTGCTGGCGGTGTCGCCGGCCTCGATTCTAGCGACCCGGGCGACGACGAATCCATTCTTGGTTTCCGCCATGCCCATATGGCCGATGTTAGAGGCAAAGATTTCTATGGTCAGCTTCGGCGGGATGGTGTCAGTGCCGTCACGGGTAAAGGGCTCCGAGGCTTCCACCTTCAGACCCAAATCTCCAGCCACTGCGGTGATGTCCTCGCCCGCCTTGACCCTATCGGTGATAAGGATGGCCTGGGCCTTCGCGCTCTGCTGCTGCTGTTCCCTGCGCCAGGCATCCACCACCTTATGATGGATTTTCTCCAGGGGGATTAGGCCAGGCGGCATGATCTTGTCTACGCGCAGAACGTAAAAACCGTCATCCTCGCTTTCCACAAGGTCGGCCTGCTCGCCTTCGCCTGTTCGGAAAACCATGCCTGTGAACTTTTCACCAGGCAGATCGGCAATGGTCTCGCCCTCGGCGTTGTTGCCCTTGGCATCGATGGCCTTCAGGCGCGTCACCTCAAGGTCAAGATTGTCGGCCACCTTCTCCAGCGAGGCGCCGCCGGCGAATTCGTCTTCAATCTGTTTGATGATCTCGTAGAGGGCGTCCAGGGCCTCTTCGGCGGCAAGCTCTTCCCTGATTTCCTCCTTGACCTCTTCGAAGGGCTGGATGCTTTCCTCCTCGACGCCGGTGACGCGGATAATATGCCAGCCGAAGGGAGACTTCAGAGGGGCGCTAACGTCGCCTTCCTCCAGAGCAAAGACCTCCTCGACAATCTCATCGGGCAGGTCTTCGCGCAGGTTCCAGCCTAGATTAAGGGTTTGCCCGCTTTTTCCCGTGATCTCCTCGGCCATTTCAAGGAATTTTCGGCCCTTGTTTTCGTCCTTGGCCAGGGCTTCGGCGGCGCGCTTGATGTCTTTCTCGTTCTCCAGATGAATCTGTTCCAGCCGCCGCCGGGACGGGCTTGAATAGCCATCTATCCGTTCTTCATAGGTTTGCGCTAGGACCTCTTCGGCGATGGAAATCTTGTTTGCCAGGTCTTTCGCGGCGAGTCGGATCATCGTCACCGAGCGGTATTCCGGGGACTGAAAGCTGTCCGGGTTTTCCTCGTAATAGGCTCGGACCAACGCCTCTTCCGGAGAATCAAATCCTGGGATGTCTTCGGCATTGATGGTGACCCGGTCAACGGCCCTTTTTTCCCAGCGGTAAATCGTCAGTGGTTTGAGTATGGTCTCGGGCAGTATGACGCCGGCCTCGATGGAATCGATAAGCTGTATGCGCGAAAGCTCCTGACGCAGGGAGACCATGTAGGATTCCTCGTTATAGCCGCTCTCGATCAGGGTGCGCCGGAATTTGAATTCGCTGAATCTGTCGTCCTCGTCCTTGAACTCCTTGGTGCTGAGGATTCTGTCCCGCACAAGCTCGTTACTCACCGATAGTCCCAGGTCGGCGGCGGCGGCATCGAACAGGGAGCGTTCGATTAAATTATCCAGAATACCGTCTACCAGCCCCATGGAGCGCAGCTGCTCGTCGGTCAGTTCCATGCCGATGGCTTTGTTGAGCCCCTGAATCTGGCGGTTGAGCTGGGTGGTAAACTCTCTTGAGCGGATATCTATGTCGCCGACACTGGCGATGACTGTATCCTGGCCGGGGCTACGGAAAATATCACCTATCCCCCAGACAGCGAAGCTGAGGACAAGAAAGCCGAAAAGAATTTTGACAACCCAGGAACTGGCTCTGGAGCGGAGTGAGGCGAGCATAGGCGGATACCAACGGAATGTTGTGGCGGGAATCCTGTTCTCTTTGCAGAACAGCCCCGTAAAGGTCAAGGCCTTGACGGAAAACTCGAAAAACGGGCGGCATCATAGAAGTGACGGCAGGCCCCCGCAACAGGCGATTCATTGGGGTTCCCGCTGCCGGCTGAACCGCCCTGAAGGTGGCAACGATCCCACCCTCATGGTAAGGAGGCGGTAGAGGGGCCCGCATTGCAGGGCGACGCACTGGCACAAGCGGGAAAGGAATTTGGGTAATGACAGAAAGACGGCTCTTGATCGCCGGCAACTGGAAAATGCACGGGCTGCACCGGGAAGGCGTGGCGCTGGCGGCGGCGCTGGCGGAAAAGGCTGCATCCCACCAGTCCGCGCACGGTCCCCTGCATCTCGATCTTCTTATCTGTCCTCCTGCCACCTTGTCGCGCGAGGTCTCAGAGACCCTGGCCGAAAGCGTCATCTCCGTGGGCGGCCAGGACTGCCACACCCTGGAACGTGGCGCTCATACCGGCGATGTGAGCGCCGCCATGCTCAAGGATGCGGGCTGTTCCTATGTGATCGTCGGCCATTCCGAGCGCCGCGCCGATCACGGCGAAAACAACGATCAGGTCAAGATCAAAGCCGCTGCCGCTCATGCCTGCGGGCTCACCGCCATCATCTGTATCGGTGAAACCCGGGAACAGCGCGACCGCGGCGAGGCCATGGCCATCGTCGGCTCACAACTGGCGGGCTCACTTCCCGACGAGGCCAATGCCAGCAACACGGTCATCGCCTATGAGCCGGTCTGGGCCATCGGCACCGGGCTGGTGGCGACGGTGGCTGATGTGGCCGAGATCCATGCTGGGGTCCGCGCCGGTCTGGCCAAAGCGCTCTCCGATGCCGATGCCGTGCGCGTTCTCTACGGCGGTTCGGTGAAACCGGATAATGCGGCGGAACTGATGGAGCTGGAAGATGTGGATGGGGCGCTGGTGGGCGGCGCCAGCCTCGATGCTGATGATTTCTGGGCCATCGCCGCGACATGTCTTTAGGTTTTGTCGTTTGCGGCCGGGAACGAGAATCGCCGAGGATGGAGAGGAATGGATGAAGTCGCTGACCTTAACCAACGTTAGAGCGCACTCCGGCCAAATAGAATCATTTGACCGGAGTGCGCTCTAACCATTAAAAAACCCTCAGCGAAATTGATAACGGCGACATTCACACCCGAAACCAAAGGCCGATCCCCATGACCACGGTTCTTCTCATGATTCATCTTTTGCTGGCGCTCGCCCTGGTAGGGGTTGTCCTCATCCAGCGAAGTGAAGGCGGAGGCTTGGGCATCGGCGGCGGCGGCGACATGGGCGGATTGATGTCGGGACGCGGCACGGCCAACTTCCTAACCCGGACCACGGCCATTCTCGCCGCCTGTTTCATGGCCTCGAGCATGCTTCTGGCTTATGTGAGCGCCCGCGACGTGGCCCCGGAATCCATCCTCGAAGAGCTTGACAAGCCGGCTGATGACGAAGACTTCACGGACCTTCAGACGGAACTTCCTATGGAAGGAACGGAAAGCGCGTCGGAATCGGAGCCCGAAGCACCCAGCGTTCCCGTGGATCAATAAAAAATGTTTATTTTTCCGTGTCCAAGCCGCTTCTTTTTCTTGGGGCGGGGATGGAACCTGTTGTAGATTGTCCCTCCATGACGCGGTTCATTTTTATCACCGGCGGCGTGGTTTCCTCATTAGGTAAAGGTCTCTCCTCCGCGGCTCTGGGTGCTGTACTCCAGTCGCGCGGCTTCAAGGTGCGCCTGCGCAAGCTCGATCCCTATCTCAATGTGGACCCGGGCACCATGAGCCCCTACCAACACGGCGAGGTCTATGTGACCGATGACGGCGCTGAGACCGATCTCGATCTCGGCCACTACGAACGCTACACCGGCGTGCCCTCACGCCAGAGCGATAACGTCACCTCGGGGCGCATCTATTCTGACGTCATCGCGCGCGAACGCCGCGGCGATTATCTGGGTGCCACCATCCAGGTTATTCCCCATGTCACCGACGCCATCAAGGACTTCATCAAGGCCGACCTCGACGGCGAGGATTTCGTGCTGTGCGAGATTGGCGGCACGGTGGGCGACATCGAAAGCTTGCCGTTTCTCGAGGCCATCCGCCAGTTACGCAACGAGTTGGGGTCAGAGCGCACCCTCTTCGCCCACCTCACCTTAGTGCCCTTTATCCCTTCCGCGGGTGAGTTGAAGACCAAGCCTACTCAGCATTCGGTCAAGGAACTGCTCTCGGTGGGGATTCAACCCGATATTCTGCTGTGCCGGTGCGACCGCGAAATTCCATACGATGCCCGGCGCAAGATCGGCCTCTTCTGTAATATCGCCGAGGCGGATGTGATTGCGGCGCTCGACGTGGACACCATCTATCAGGTTCCCGTGAGCTATTCGGAACAGGGATTCGACGACAGGGTCTGCAGCTATTTCGGCTTTGACCAGGGTGGCGCGGCGGACCTCACTCGCTGGAAAGAGATCGTCCATCGCATCCGTGAGCCCGAAGGCGAGGTCACCATCGCCGTTGTCGGAAAATACACAAACCTTCTCGATTCCTACAAGTCCTTGGCTGAATCCCTTACCCATGGCGGTATCGCTAACAATGTGAAGGTCCATCTCAAATGGATTGATTCGGAAATTTTCGAGAATGAGGATACGGTGCATCATTTGGAAGGGGTGGACGGCATCCTCGTGCCCGGCGGTTTCGGGGCGCGCGGCGCTGAAGGCAAGATCGAAGCCGCCCGCTTCGCCCGCGAGCGCAACATCCCCTATTTCGGTATCTGTTTCGGCATGCAGATGGCGGTGGTGGAGGCGGCGCGGAGCCTGGCCGGGATCAAGGACGCCGGTTCCACCGAATTCGGCGACTGCAAAGAACCGGTGGTGGGTCTGATGACCGAATGGCTCAAGGGCGAAATGTTGGAAAAACGCAAGTCTGGTGGCGATCTCGGCGGCACCATGCGGCTCGGCGCCTATGAATGCACCTTGCGCAGGGAAAGCCAGGTCTGCGGCATTTACAGCCAGGACACCATTTTCGAGCGCCATCGCCACCGCTACGAAGTAAATATCGAATACAAAAAGCGCCTGGAAGAGGCGGGGCTGGTCTTTTCCGGCATGTCGCCCGACGGGGTGCTGCCGGAAATCGTGGAGATTCCAGGTCACCCTTGGTTTATCGGCGTCCAGTTCCATCCCGAACTGAAATCCAAGCCCTTCGAGCCGCACCCCCTGTTCACCTCGTTCATCGAGGCGGCNGTGCATCAGTCGCGTCTGGTATAGGAGGCAGCTATGACCGAGCAACGCCAGGTGCATATCGGCAACCTGACCCTGGGCAACCACCTGCCGCTGGCGCTGATCGCCGGCCCCTGCGTCATCGAAAGCCGCAACCATGCCTTNGAGATNGCTGGCGGCCTGTCCGAGATCACCCGCAAGCTGGGAATTGGCCTGATTTTCAAAAGCTCCTTCGACAANGCCAACCGTACGAGCCTCGNCGGCGCACGCGGGGTGGGGATGGAGNNCGGCCTGCAAATCCTCGCCGATATCGCNGATAAATATTCCTGTCCCGTGCTCACCGACGTGCACGAGCCCGAACAGTGCGAACCGACGGCCAAGGCCGTGGACGTGCTACAGATACCGGCCTTTCTCTGCCGCCAGACCGATCTCCTCCTGGCCGCGGCGGCCACGGGAAGGGCTGTTAACATCAAGAAGGGGCAGTTTTTAGCACCTTGGGACATGGCTCATGTGGTGGCCAAGGTGGCGGAATCTGGCAACCACCACATCCTGCTCACCGAACGCGGCGCGTCATTCGGCTACAACACGCTGGTTTCCGACATGCGGGCCCTGCCCATCATGGCGGGTCTGGGCTATCCGGTGGTGTTTGANGCCACCCATTCGGCGCAACAGCCGGGNGGGCAGGGGGCCAGCAGCGGCGGCCAGCGCGAGTTCGTGCCGNTACTGGCGCGCTCCGCGGTGTCCGTGGGCGTGGCGGCGGTNTTTCTCGAGACCCATCANGACCCGGACAAGGCGCCNTCCGACGGCCCCAACATGGTGCCGTTGAAAGAAATGCCGGCCCTATTGGCCNCCCTGCTGGAATTCGATGTTTTGGCCAAGGCCAATCCGGTTGCCATCCCGTGAGCCACCCCCTACATTCCCGCACCCGTCACTAATCCAAAACCTTTTATAGGTCCTGACCCTAAAGACCATGAGCGCCATTATCGACATTCACGCCCGNGAAATCCTCGACAGCCGGGGCATGCCCACCGTGGAGGTGGANGTGGAGCTTGAATCCGGGGCCATGGGCCGGGCCGGGGTNCCGTCGGGAGNCTCCACCGGCGCCCACGAGGCGNTGGAACTACGAGACGGAGACGAAAAGCGCTATGGCAGCAAGGGCGTGCTTCAGGCCGTGGAATCCGTCAACGGTGAGTTGTTGGACGCCCTCTCCGGGATCGAGGCCGACGATCAGCTNATGGTCGACCGCCTCATGATCGACCTCGACGGCACCGAAAACAAAGGCCGTCTCGGGGCCAACGCCATTCTCGGTGTCTCCCTGGCCGTGGCCAAGGCCGCCGCTGACGAGGCCGGGCTGCCCCTTTACCGCTATGTGGGCGGGGCCAGCGCCGANACCCTGCCGGTGCCGATGATGAATATCGTCAATGGTGGTGAACATGCCGACAATCCCATCGATATCCAGGAATTTATGATCATGCCGGTGGCCGCCGCTACNATGTCNGACGCCGTGCGCGCCGGCTCGGAGGTTTTCCAGGCCCTCAAGGCGGGGCTGAAAAAGGAAGGCCACAGCACNAATGTAGGCGACGAGGGCGGGTTNGCCCCCAATCTGGCGAGCGCCGACGAGGCCCTGAGTTTCATCATGCAGGCCATCGAAAGCGCGGATTATAAGCCCGGCGAGGACGTAATGCTGGCGCTCGATGCCGCCTCCAGCGAATTTTACGTGGATGGAAAATACGAGCTNAAGGGCGAGGGCAAGTCCCTCGATGNCGACGGCATGATCGCCTATTACCAGGACCTGGTGGTGCGCTATCCCATCGTCTCCATCGAGGACGGCATGGCCGAGGACGATTGGGACGGCTGGAAGGCGCTNACCGAGGCGCTGGGCGAGAAAATACAGTTGGTGGGGGATGATATTTTCGTCACNAATCCGGCGCGACTGGCCGAGGGCATTAAANACGGNGTCGCTAATTCCATCCTGGTGAAGGTTAACCAGATTGGCACCCTGAGCGAGACCCTGGAGGCCCTCTCCGTGGCCCACAAGGCGGGTTATACCGCCGTTATGTCGCACCGTTCCGGCGAGACCGAGGATTCCACCATCGCCGATCTNGCGGTGGCCACCAATTGCGGCCAGATCAAAACCGGCTCCCTGTCGCGCTCCGACCGGATCGCTAAATACAACCAACTCATCCGCCTGGAAGAACATCTCGGTCCGGCCGGACGCTACGCGGGGCGCGCCGTCCTGAAATGACCTGTTTGCGAAAATGAACGGGGAAGGGGAGGCCTCTCAAGCGGCGGCCAAAGGGGAGACTCTCTAGAAGAAATTTCGGGGGAAATTCCGGATAGCCGTCCAGAGTCATAATTGCAACGTTGGCTGGTGACTTATCCACAGCCTTGCGAATTTGGTTGAACCCTTGGATTCTTTGTGATTCTATTCCTTTCATGGGTTTAATTGATGAAATCCGTCTCCGCGCGCGCCATATCGTCGGCCCCGTCCTGTGCCTGGTGTTGGTGGGCTATTTNGCTTACCACCTAGTCAACGGCGAGCGCGGGTTCATCGCCCTCCTTCAGCTCGATCAGCAGATTCAGGAAGCCAAGGCCAATGCCGCTATCCTGGCGAAAGAACGAACCGAAGTCGAAAGCCGGGTAGCTCTCATGCGTCCCGACCAGCTCGACCCCGACATGCTGGAGGAACGGGCCCGGCTCATGCTCAGCGTGGGTCATCCCGACGAAGTGGTGATCCTCCCCCTCGATTGACCTCTTTCCACGCCTTGGTTGGCTGCCGTGGCGCTTGCAAAGCCGGGCGGAACCGGGATACCTGTTAAGGTTAAGAAAATATTCGTGTTCCCCCATCCCACGCTCTCGGAAANGATGCATGAATCGGCACTTGATGCCTTTGGCTAAAGGCGAGTAACGTGCCCACCCACGCGGAAAAGCGCGTTCTCCCCCATACTCCGCAACAGCTTTTCGACCTGGTGGCCGATATGGAGCGTTATCCCGAATTNCTGCCCTGGTGCNTGGCGGTGTGCATCAAAAGCCGGGAAGGCAACAGGCTGGTGGCCGAGGTGGTGATCGGCNTCAAGATGTTCCGCGAACGCTTTTCCTCCTGCGACGTGCTCTACCCTCCGGATCAGGACCCCGGCGGGGTGGGGCGCATCGACGTCACCTACGAGGAAGGGCCGTTCCGCTATCTCAACAACCACTGGATTTTCGAACCCCACGAACAGGGCTGCCTTCTCGANTTCTTCATCGATTTCGAATTCCGCTCGGCGGTGATGCAGAAACTCATGGGCGGGCTNTTCAACGAGGCGGCGGGGCGCATGGTGNNGGCCTTCGAGACGCGGGCGCAAAAACTCTATGGCGGCGNNTGAACCTATCCTTCCNCCATNGCCAGAGAACTAAAGAGCCAANTGANGGCGAGGATNTTCATGGCCATATGCANGAGAATCCCNGGGACAAGAGAACCCGAGCGTTCATAGAACCAGGCCAGGATCACCCCCACCAGGAAAATCTCTGGCATCACCTGGGGNTGCANGTGGATGCCCGCGAAGATGGCAGANCTGGCCAACATTCCTACAGTGGGCGACCATCTGCAGCGCATCCAGCCATAGAGAANGCCCCTGAAATAGAGCTCCTCGGCCACCGGGGCCATCATCCCCCCGATTACGATCAGGCCGCTGGCGCTCAGCCAGGAAAAGCCATAGGGCGCGTATATCCCAAGGACCAGATCCTTGAGGGAAAAGCCCAGGAAATGCTCCATGGCCATTTCCAGGGTTAGGGTAAGGGGAAAGAAGACGAGGATGATGAACCCAGTTGTTTTCAGCCATTTCTTCCGAGCCGGGCGCAGGCCTAAGTCTCTCCAGGAAATCCCCCGCCACCACACCAGAACTCCGTAAAGGCTTCCGAAAATGGCCACGTTCTGGGCCAGAAGCCCGGCCAGAAATCCAATCTCGCTCAGCCCTAGTGCTCGCTCGACCGGGGTTTGTGGGGTATCGAACCAGTAAATGGCAAGGGTTAAAGTGAAGAAAAGGCCGGCAATGGCGAGTGTTACCCAGAGAAGAACGGGGAAAGTAAGGCCTTCGGCTGATGATTCTTCTGCTGGCTCTTGCGATGTGACTTCGCCAACCTTTTGCGTCAAGTGGCCGCATCCCCGAGGGCCTTCAGGCCTAGCTCCAGTACCGCCGCCACCACGGCCAGCCTGATCTCGTCACGGTTTCCGGAAAACTCATGGCGCTCATGGAGGGTTTTCCTCGTGACAACCGCCAGATGCACCAATCCCACCGGTTTTTCCGCCGTGCCGCCGCCAGGCCCGGCGATGCCCGTCACCGCCATGGCGAGGACGGCGTGTGAGGTTCGTCTCGCACCCTCGGCCATGGCCAGCGCCACCTCTTCGCTGACCGCGCCATGCTCGATCAGCAGGGCTTCAGGTACGCCGAGAATCTCGGTCTTGGCTTCGTTGGCATAGGTAATGAAGCCGTAGATGAACACATCCGATGCCCCGGGCACGGCGGTGAGGCAGCCGGCAAGCAGACCTCCGGTACAGGATTCAGCCGTGACGAGACCTATGCCTCTCCGGTGGCAGCCATCAAGAAGCCTCTGTGAAGCCTCAAGCAATTCCTTTGAAAACATCTATAACCATTTGTTTTAAAATATAAAAAATGTATAATAATAATGCTGTATAGGCACCGGCGGCAAGGTCGTCGGCCATCACCCCAAGCCCGCCCTTCAATCTGGTTTCCATGGCGTGTAAGGGCCAGGGCTTGAGGATATCGAAGAAGCGAAAGAGGAGAAAGCCCACCAAATAAAGATAGAGATCCAAAGGCACGAAAAGGAGTGCCAAACCCTGTCCGGCTACCTCGTCGATGACGATGTACTGGGGATCGCTTGTTCCGGTTTTTGCCTCGATCCGCGAGGCCGCCCACCAGCCGCATAAAAAAACCAGGACGATGGCGGCGGTCAATCCCCAAGTCCCGAAATCGCGCACCACAAGCCAGGCGCAAGGCAGGGCCGCCAGCGATCCCCAGGTTCCCGGCGCTTTGCGGATCAGTCCCGACCCGAACCAAGTGGCCAGCAGCACCGCCGGGTCGGAAAGAGAAAGATTCCCGGGCAGGGAGGAGCCAGTGTTCCGGTTGCTGTTCGCGGCACCGTTATTGGGGTCCATCATGGCATGGAGGCCTCAGCAGGGCAGGGCGATGGTGGCCGTGGCTTGGGCGGCGATGCCCTCGCCGCGCCCGGTGAAGCCAAGCCGTTCGGTGGTGGTAGCCTTGATGCTGATGCGGTCGCCGGAAAGCCCGAGAATGTCTCCAATACGGGCGATCATGGCCTTGCGGTGGGGGGTGAGCTTGGGCGCCTCGCAGATCAGGGTGATGTCCACGTGGTTGATATGCCCCTGGCGCTCTTTCACCAGCCCCGCCGCGTGAGCCAGGAAAATCTCTGAATCCGCGTCTTTCCATTTGGCGTCACTGGGCGGGAAGTGCTGTCCAATATCGCCTTCGCCCAGGGCGCCGAGAATGGCGTCGGTGAGCGCATGCATTCCCACATCGGCGTCGGAATGCCCGGCCAGTCCTTTGTCGTGGGGGATGGTCACGCCGCAGATGGTGACATGGTCGCCCTCGGCGAAACGGTGGACGTCGAAACCGCTACCCACACGCAGGCCGGTGTTTGCGGCGGTGCTGCCGGTCATGAGAATCCTTTCGGCACGGTGGAGGTCCTCCTGGGTTGTGATCTTTAAATTATTCTCCGATCCCGGCACCAGGGCAACGTCCAACCCGGACTGTTCGGCCACGGCGGCATCATCGGTGAGTTCCGGGCCACCGGCCGCGGCGCGATGGGCCTCGAGTATCTCGGCGAACCTGAATCCCTGTGGGGTCTGGGCGCGCCACAGGCTGCTGCGGTCCAGTGTGTTTTCGATATGGCCGTCGCTACCCCGTTTCATGGTGTCGGTCACCGGCACCGCGGCGATGGCGCCGGCTGTCTCGTCAAGGGCGGCCAAAACCGCAGTGATGGTGTCGGCGTCAACAAAAGGACGGGCGGCGTCATGAACCAGAACCTTGTCGGGGGGGGTTGCGGTGAGACTTTCCAGCCCCAGACGCACCGAATCCTGGCGCCGCTCCCCGCCCGCCACGGGGGAGCTTAGGTCCAGCCCCGCGGTGGCTTTCTCGTAAAGGTCGCGGTCATCGAAATTGATCACCGCGGCCACCGCGTCGATACCTGGATGCCCAGTGAAGGCCTGGGCGGTGCGGCGCAGGATGGAAATGCCGCCAAGGGACAGATACTGTTTTGGCACCTCGCCATCGGTACGGCTTCCGCGTCCGGCGGCGACGATTATGGCGGCGTTTTTAGGCATGACTGGGTACTACGGTCCAGATAAAAGATTTGAAAGGAACAAGACGTTTGCGAGCTGGCAGATGCCTTTTTACCCGGTGACGGAGCGAATCGGTATGGAAAATACCGATTGTCCGGTAAATTCAGGGGGTGTTCATGTGCCTGTGATTACGGTTTTTCAGGGATACACCTCCCCAAAGATGGACATGTGAGATGGAGGTGAGAGTTAGACAGGCCCTTCGGCCCGATAAAAACCAACTCATAACAATGGAGGACGTTACATGAAAAAACTTTCCTTCTTTTTGATGATTGCCGTTCTCGGTGCCTTTGCCATCACGGGTTTTGCGGCCGCCGCATGGGCGGGAGCGCCCGACCTTCGGGGCGTATGGAAAGGCCAGAACGATACGGTTTCGGTCAAGGAAGGCTATCGCCACCGCGAAAAATCTATCAACATCACCGACCAGAACGGCCGTCGCTTCAAGGGCACCGTGGATTACAGCGACGGCACCAACAGCTTCGTCGGCGTGCTGAGGGGTGACAACAAGTCCTTCATCTGGGCCGACATCGGGGAAGATGGGCATGTGTTCGGCAACCTTCTCAGCCCTGGAGTTATGGAAGCCTGTTACGTGAATACTGGCGCCGCCGCTGTGGCTGGCTGTGCGGTTATGATTCAACAGCCCTGAGTGAAATTTCTCTGGAATTTCAATTAGATAACTTCCAACGTATTAAAAGCCACCTCCGGGCCTGGGAGAAAACCTTCAAGGTATGGGGAAAAATAGAAGTCAAAAGATTCCACGCCGTGGAGGATCTGCTTCGTGCCACCTATTTCCTTGCCCAGCGCTTCCTGCCGGCGGATGAATGGGTACTGCTCTCCCAGCTTAAGGAAGGCTATGAAATGAATACCGCCGTGCGCTGGTAGGGAAAAGATATGCTCTGGTCGTCCGGCCTGATGCTATAATCCGCCCATGAACGCCAACACCATTATGACCGTGTCCGCTTTTCTGGCTCTCATTCCGGCCACGGTTTACGTTCTCAAGCCCCGTGAGTCGCGCGATCTGGGGTTCTGGGCCGTGGCCCTGGTGGCCTTGGCGGGGCCGCTCGGGTGGAGCCTGGTCCAGCTTTCCGGAGAATGGCATACGGGATTTTCAGCCACCCTCTGGCTCATCGTCTCCTCTTGCACGCTGCTTTTTATCCTGACCAGCGCATTGACCAGCCACGGCTGGCGTTTGGCGCCTTTGTTGCTTCCCTATCTCCTGCTTTTGGGGGGGCTTGCGGCGGTCTGGAGCCAGGCCCCGGAACGGCCCCTGATGGGAATGGCGCTTGACCCGTGGCTGCGGCTCCATATTTTATTTTCCCTGGTCTCCTACGGCCTGCTGACGCTGGCCGCGGTTTCCGGCCTCGCCGTTTTTCTCCACGAAAGGGCGCTGAAACAAAAAATACGTCCCGCTTTTAACAGTCTTCTGCCATCTGTCATGGATAGCGAAGCTCTGGAACTACAAATGCTGAGGGCCGCTGAATCCGTGTTGGGGCTTGGTATTCTTACCGGGATGGCAACTCTCTATTTCGAAACCGGTCGGGTCATGGCGTTCGACCATAAAACACTTTTTTCCCTTCTCGCCTTTGGAATTATCGCTGTTTTGCTGGTCATGCGCACCCGTACCGGAGTGCGGGGGCGTCAGGCGGCGCGTTTCGTACTGCTGGCCTATCTTCTCCTGACCCTGGGTTATCCAGGCGTTAAATTCGTCACTGATGTGTTGATGGGCTGATCATTTCCTCGCCATTCGTTGCCGCATGTCTTGATCTCCAGATGCCTTGATCCCAATGGGACAAGCCTATAATTTGTGCAATAACCATCCACAATAGATGAGACGCCTAAATTATGGGCATCCAAATCGGCTCTATCTCACTGGAAAACAACGTGATTCTGGCCCCCATGTCAGGGATCAGCGATCTTCCTTTCCGGCGTCTCGCCAAAAGATTCGGCGCCGGTCTGGTAATTTCCGAGATGATTGCTAGCCAGGCCATGATCCACTGCAACCACCGCACTATAAAAATGGCCACCAACTGCGCGGAAGAATATCCCATGGCGGTCCAACTCGCCGGCTGCGATCCCGAAGTGATGGCCGCGGCGGCGCGACTCAACGCGGAACGGGGTGCCGCCATCATCGACATTAATATGGGCTGTCCGGTGAAGAAAGTGGTGAACGGCCACGCCGGATCGGCGCTGATGCGGGATGAAAGGCTGGCGGCCCGAATCATTGAGGCAACGGTCAGGGCGGTGGATGTACCCGTCACCCTGAAGATGCGCACCGGCTGGGACGAGACCCACCGCAACGCCCCGCAGCTGGCCCGTATCGCCGAGGAAAAAGGCGTTCAGATGGTGACGGTTCATGGCCGCACCCGCGCTCAGCGTTACAATGGACGGGCGGACTGGCGGTTTATCTCCACAGTGAAGGAAGCCGTCTCCATTCCCGTTATTGCCAATGGCGACGTTATGACCATGGAGGACGCCCATAATATACTCGAGCAGTCCGGTGCCGACGGGGTGATGATCGGGCGCGGATGCCTGGGGCGGCCCTGGTTCCTGGGTCAGGTCACCCATTTCCTACGCACCGGGGAACAACTTCCCGATCCTGAGGTGTCCCGGCGCATGGAAATTTTACTGGGGCATTACAATGACATGCTGTCTCATTACGGCGAAACTGTAGGGCTGAGGATCGCCCGCAAGCATATTGGCTGGTACAGCCGGGGCTTGCCCCGGTCGGCTGAATTCAGGGCTATTATCAATTCCTGCAAGGACCCTGATGAGGTGCGGGCATTGATCGGAGGCTTTTTCCACCCTCTTGCCGAACCTATGGTGGCGTGATGGCGTCCCTGGCGCGAATGCGGAAAACGGCAAGCCGTAACGGCAATACACCTCCCGTGATGGACACGAGGATCGTTCTCAACGCTCTTTCCGATGCGGTGCTAGTCATCACCACGGACGGCACCATTTGTTACGCTAATTTGGCTGCGGAGCAGTTTTTTTCCACCAGTTCCGAGTATCTCTGCAGTCATTCTCTGCGAGATTTTCTGCCGTCGGATTCTCCGCTTTTCGCCTTGGTCAGCCAGCTTGGAGTGGAAGACAGCAGTCTTTCCGAAAACGGGGTAACACTCAGCAGCCCCCGATTCGGCGAGCGCTTGGTGACAATACGTCTTACCCCAATTGTCGAAGAAATAGACAAGATCGTGATTACCTTTTCTGAAAAATCCCTGGCCGAAAAGATCACCCGGCAACTGACCCACCGCAAGGCGGCGCGGTCCTTGAGCGCCATGTCGGCCATGCTCGCTCATGAGGTGAAGAATCCGCTCTCGGGTATTCGCGGGGCGGCGCAGCTTCTTGAACAGAATATTGATCCCAACGACAGACAGATGACCCAGCTTATTTGCAGCGAAACCGACCGTATCTGCTCCTTGGTGGACCGCATGGAGGTGTTTTCCGATGAGGGTGCGCTTGCGGTGGGGCCGGTCAATGTGCATGAGGTCCTGGAACAGGTACAGCGTCTTGCCGAAACCGGTTTCGCCAAAGGCGTCCGGTTCAAGGGGAATTATGATCCTTCCCTGCCGCCTATTCACGGTAATCGCGACCAGTTGGTCCAAGTTTTTCTCAATCTCATCAAAAACGCCGCCGAGGCGGTGCCGGAGAAAGATGGGGAGATCGTCATTACCACCACCTATCGGCATGGTGTGCGTCTTGCTGTTCCAGGAATGGTCGAAAGGGTGGACCTGCCTTTGATGATAAGTATCCTGGACAACGGGGGAGGAATTCCCGAAGACCTCCATCCCTGCCTTTTCGATCCCTTTGTGACCACCAAAAGCAAAGGCTCCGGACTTGGTCTGGCAGTGGTGGCGAAGATCATTAACGATCATGGCGGCGTCATCGAATTCGACAGCCAGCCCCGCCGCACCACGTTCTACGTAAGGCTGCCGGTCTTCCAGGACGTGGCGGCGCAAAAAGAGCAGCGCCCATGACCGCCGCGACGATTCTGGTAGCCGATGACGACAAGGCCATCCGCACCGTTATCACCCAAGCCCTGGGGCGCGAAGGATACGAGGTTCGCACCACCGGCAATGCCGCCACCCTGTGGCGCTGGGTGTCGGAAGGCGATGGCGATCTCGTCATTACCGATGTGGTCATGCCCGATGAAAACGGTCTCGATCTGATCCCCCGTATCCGCAAGATCAGGCCCAATCTCCGTATTCTGGTCATGAGCGCGCAGAACACGCTTCTCACGGCGGTCAAGGCCACCGAGCGCGGTGCCTTCGAATATCTGCCCAAACCCTTCGACATCAACGAGCTAACGCAGGTGGTGCAACGGGCCTTGAGCGAGCCCAAGTCGGATTCCCCCGCTGCTCAGGAAATAGAGGTGGGCGACGAGGCGTTGCCCCTCATCGGCCGCTCTCCCGCCATGCAGGAAATTTACCGGATTCTAGCCCGCCTCATGTCCACCGATCTTACGGTTCTCATCAACGGCGAGTCCGGGACCGGTAAGGAGCTGGTGGCCCGGGCCCTGCACGATTACGGCAAGCGCCGCAACGGGCCCTTTGTCGCCATCAACATGGCAGCTGTCCCCCGCGAGCTAATCGAAAGCGAGCTTTTCGGCCATGAAAAAGGTGCCTTTACCGGGGCTACGCAACGCAATTCCGGCCGCTTCGAACAGGCCGATGGCGGCACTCTTTTCCTCGATGAAATCGGCGACATGCCCCTTGAGGCC
>NZAO01000081.1 GCA_002686135.1 Rhodospirillaceae bacterium | reverse complement strand
GTCATCCTTCCATTCACCGACGTATTTGGCCCCATCGGCAAAGGTCTCGGTGCCGTGCCCGTGTCTTTTGTCATCCTTCCATTCACCGACGTATTTTTCCCCATCGGCAAAGGTCTCGGTGCCAAAGCTATCTCTAGGCGGCATTTTTCTCCTGAATATGAGCAAGGAGACAACAGCCACGATTGGATGAAACATGATTCCTTGTGTGATACCTAAAAAAGTATCACCCCAGCCGAAAAGATCCGGCGCCCAAGCGTGGATAAGGAAGCCACCCCCAACTGCGCTTACCACTCCGACGAGAAGTGCCGCCAGAACTGCAAGCCATATGTTGCTTACGTGCCTTGCGACAAGGTAGCCGCCGCCAATATCTAGAAGAAAGCTGAGCACACCGTTCCTCCTATTCGGCAAGAAGTTTACGTTTCATGGGCATCAGCTTAACGCTATTCCGCCTGTTACGGAACTGTGGCCCACGACCTGCACTGCCTTGCCGGGTTAGGCAGGTTACGAAGATAGAGCCGAACTAAGACCATTTGATAGCTATAGCTTTTCTCCAAATATCGCCATCAAGCCCTCAAAGCCGCCATAGACTTCCGCGTCAATCCAATCAGGAAACGTAGGCGGAACCGCGTGGGTGTCAAACCCGAAGCTAGTCGTATTATCAAAAATTGCACCATACTTTTGATGCGAGTAAGCGATGTATTTGTGAGCCATCCAGTCCATTTCGTGACTTATGTTGGTCAAGTGGTAACACCAGTCGTTTTCCTCAAAACCACAAACAGCTTTTTTCAGATCATCAAATGTCTTTCCATCTTTTAATGGTGACCCTCTTTTCAGAAAGATGAGGCCACTGCCATACACCCAGAGCGCTCCCTGTCGAATGGTTTTTGACCAACCGTCATCCCTGCTGAGATAAACTTCTTTGACATTGGTCTCATTGACGATTCTGATAGCTCCCCTCACAACACCCGCCTGATTTAACTCTTTCGTGTAGCGGAGTTGCCCTCCATTGATCTGATCTTGAAGGTTTTCATGAGCAAGAATATCGGGATTGTTGAAATTTTCGTGCTCGATAAAGTGCGTCTGGGCTACGAACCGAGGGTCGCCGTCCGCAGAGCCTTTTGTATTGTCTGTCATGGTAAAGTCTCCTCTTTAGTGCTTTTGCCGTTGCGGCAGGGCGCACAAGCTGAAAATCAAATGCCCGATCCGTTGAGCGGATCACTCTTTTCCAATAAGAAATTTATGCCTGATGGGTGTCAGTTTTGGTCCAGTCCGACCCCCGACCTACCGAAGCTCCAATAGGCCGGAGGTTACAAAATACTTAAGGTTAGTGAGTGGTTTCCGCGACGCTTGCTGGAACAGGCATCAGGACAGGTAGGGCTTCCCCATCACCATCCAGATCAGCCTCGCCCACCAGATCCAGATAGGCGACAAGGTCCGCATCGGCAGACAGAATGTCGAGGTCATCATCCCAAGAAGTAGCGATGATCACTTCTTCGTCCTCAAACTGAAAACGATGAAAGAAGATTCTCGTTTCTTCAAGCTCTGTAACCTCGTCGAGGATTTTTTCCGCAATCTCCTCAAGGCGATCAGAAAATTTTGCGGCCAAGGCAGGAAACCACTGGACCCTAATCCCGCAGGGGTAGATTTTCTCAAACGGGGGTTTTTCTTCAGTCATGGTGTTACTCCTCAATCTAAGGGTGATTGGGCAAGCATCCCCGACGATGAACGTTAACGACTGCGTGGTTAGTTTTAGTTTGTATCTTGGCGACAACTGCCCGGCTGAATACGGGTCTAGAGCGTGGGCCTTTCACCACCGCTGGGGCCTAGAGCGTATAAACCTGCTCATGGTTCCTTCGACCCCTCGTTGATAGTGGGAGCCGTTTTGGTTTGGCGACATCAAGCCGCCAAATGAACACGCAGCCGCGTTCAACACCGGGAAGCGGACGCACCTGTGGCGTCAACTGCCCATTATTCCGCTTAATGAGGTGCTGTTAACTTGGACTGCGTTTTGTAAAGGCCGTCATGGAAGTCCCTTTGTTTTCCTGATCTGGCGCATCTATGGACCACCGTGGGCGGGATTGCCTCGGTTGGTAGGCTAAAGCCATTCCTGATGCGTGAGGGTGGTGTATACGGAAAAGTGCCAATTGTCAAAGTGGCCGCATCAACGTACAACCGTCAAACGGTGCATGTTTGGACCACGTCTGTTTAGGGGGGTAGAATTTTTTGCATATATTTTTGGTTTGTTCACGTCCGTNNTTTGTTCTCAGCGAGAGAGCAGAACAGCATGAAGACCGGGATATAGGGTGGTGTTTCGTGTGACGGGGGGTGGGGGTGCCGACTGGTGGTTGATGGGGGGTAGGACCCGGTAAATTCTGTCACACTCCTGTCACACTGAGTGATGAAATTCGCTATTGCCATTTGTTTTTCTCGGTCTATGTTGCCCGTGCAAAGCCTGACTTTGCTAGGGCATAGAGAAAACGGGCGATTAGCTCAGCGGGAGAGCACCTCGTTGACATCGAGGGGGTCACTGGTTCAATCCCAGTATCGCCCACCACGTCCCCCGGAGAGGGTAATCCCTCCCGGGGGACGCCACTTTCGGCGCTATTTTTCTCTATTTTCCCATGGGCCTGTTATCGTTTTTTAAGCATTCCGGAAAAGGGTCTGTTTTTCGCTGTGGCTTTCCCTGCTCTGTCCCCGTTTTCCCCCGCCCGGCACGGTTGACAGAGTCGCCCCCGACTCGTATGTTCCGCAGCCTTCGATTGTGGATTAAGTGAAAGCNGGAGCCATGAAAGTCGTTAATTCCCTCAAAACGGCCAAGAAACGCCACAAGGAATGCCGTGTGGTGCGCCGCAAGGGACGNGTCTACGTGATCAANAAGAGAAATCCCCGCTTCAAGGCCCGCCAGGGCTGAGCCTTCCACGTTTTCCGNTTACNGGCGCCGCTTTCACNCGCGCCCCGCNTACCTTTCCCGTTTCTTTCATAANCGTNATTTTGACCATAGNGCCGCTGGTATATNGANCGTGGCGCTGCCCCTGGAAGGTCTCGTAAGNGGGCTTTCCTCCACCGGTGACTAGGGGCACTATTGGGACNATGAAAATGAATAGTNTCAAATTTAACAATTAAACCGGATTACACCGCATGAGCGTACTGGTCACCGGCGCCGCCGGGTTCATCGGCTTNCACGTGACCGCCGCGCTGTTAGCGCGCNGTGAAACCGTGATCGGGGTAGACAACCTCAGCGACTATTACGACGTGGCCCTGAAAGAGGCGCGGCTGGCCCGCTTTGCGGACNAGAAAGNCTTNACCTTCCGCCGCCTNGACATCGCCGANAAGNACGCCATGACGGCGCTGGNGGCCGAGTTNCCNGACATCGACCGGGTCATCCATCTCGCCGCCCAAGCCGGGGTGCGCTATTCGCTGATCAACCCCCACGCCTATATCCACGCCAANGTGGCCGGCCAGCTGGTGGTGNTGGAGACCTGCCGGACGCTGAAAAACCTCTCCCATCTGGTCTATGCCAGTTCCTCCTCNGTTTACGGCGGCAATACCAAGCTGCCCTTTTCGGTGNACGACCGGGTGGACAATCCGGTCTCNCTCTANGCCGCNACTAAGAAATCGGCGGAGCTTCTNGCCGCNTCCTACGCCCATCTCTATCGCCTGTCCATGACCGGGCTGCGCTTCTTTACCGTCTACGGNCCCTGGGGGCGNCCCGACATGGCGGCNTTCATCTTCACGCGGAAAATCTTGGCCGGGGANGAAATCGCCGTCTTCAACAATGGCGATATGAAGCGNGACTTCACCTATATCGACGANATCGTGGCCGGNGTCCTGGCCTGTCTCGACACCCCGCCNGCCGNCGACGGCGTGGGNGNCCCCCACCGCCTCTACAANCTCGGCAATCACCGTTCCGAGCCGCTGATGCGCTTCATCGGCCTCATCGAAGAAGCGCTNGGGCAAAAGGCGAAGANGAGGATGNAGCCCATGCAGCCNGGCGACGTCAAGAAAACCTANGCCGATATCGACTCCAGCCGCCGTGATTTNGGCTTCGANCCGGNNACCTCCATCGACGAGGGCCTGCCCCGCTTCATCNCCTGGTACAAGGACTACCACGGGGTTTAGNCCACCCCCATCGCTGTCNCCCTACTTCTTNTAAAGCCCTTCNAGCNNCGCGCCGTAAATCTCGCGGATNTTGTGGCGNCGGATTTTCATGGTCGGGGTCATGAGGCCGTTCTCCACGGTGAAGGGCTCCTCGGCGAGNATGAAGTGGCGCACCCTCTCCACCGGACTCAGTTCCGCATTGACCCGCGCCACCGCGGCNNCCACNGCCATGCGGGCTTCNGGTGAAGCGGCCAGATTTTCCTCAGGTACGATGAGGGCCACNAGATGGGGCCGCCTGTCGCCATNGACCATGGCCTGGGCAACTTCGTCCTTCAGGGTCAGGAACCCCTCGATGCGNTGGGGCGAGANNTTGTCGCCGCCNGAATTGACTATGATGTCCTTNTTACGGTCGGTGATACGGATATAGCCGTCTTCGTCCNTCTCGCCGATATCGCCGGTATGGAGCCAGCCGTNCCTTATNGTCTCGGCGGTGGCNTGCGGATCGTCCCAATAGCCCTGCATCACCANCTCGCCCTTGACCANGATTTCCCCGTCATNGGCGATNTTCACGGTGACGCCTTTCAGGGCCGGGCCCACGGTNGCGATGCGGTTNTCGGNGGCGGGGTTACAGCTGATCACCGGTGCCGCTTCGGTCTGGCCNTAGCCCTGGAGAAGGCGCAGCCCCAGCGCCGTAAAGAACANTCCGATTTGGTAGTTGAGCGGNGCGCCGCCGGAAATCAGGGCCTTCAATCGCCCGCCGAAACGCTTTCGCACCTTGCGCCGCACCAGAACATCCANCAGGCCATTNANCACCTTCTCCCAGGGGGAAAGCAGGTCGCGTCCCTCATANGCGCGTACCCCCAGCGCCAGGGCGCGGGTAAAGAGCTTCTCCTTGANGCCGCCCTCGCGGGCNAGNCCCCGCGTGATGCGCTGGTGCAGGCTTTCATAGAGTCTGGGNACGGCGGTCATAAGNGTNGGGCNGGCTTCCATCATGTTGGTGCCCAGGGTCTCGATNTTCTCNGCGTAATAGATCTGGGCACCGATGGAGACGGGNAAAAACTGCCCCGCCGTATGCTCGTAGGAATGGCACAGGGGNAGGAANGACANGAACACCTCGTNGCCCAGCCCCAGCCGGGAGAGCANNTCATANGCGCTGCCGCAATTGCTGAGGATGGCGCCNTGGCTCAGCATNACCCCCTTGGGNGCGCCGCCGGTGCCNGAGGTATAGATAAGACAGGCNGTGTCGTTGCGTGANANTCCCGCCGCCAGCTCTTCGATGGCGCCTTCCTCNGCNGCGCCNGCTTGCAGCGCCTGATCCCAGGAAAGAAGCCGGAACCCGCCGGTCTGGGCCATGTGCGGCGGCTCCATGGCGATAATGAAATCGAGACTGTTGGTGNGCTGCGCCGCCGGGAACAGACGCGCCGCCAGGTCGGGCGTGGAGACGATGGCGGCGCGGGCGGCGCAATTGCCGAGGATATGCAGGTGGTCGTCGCTGGTGTTGGTGGTATAGGCGGGCACCGTGATGCCGCCNGCGGCCATGATCGCCATGTCGGAAATCAGCCATTCNGGGCGGCTTTCGGAAACCAGCACCACCCGATCTCCGGCGCGCAATCCCNGCGCCTTCAGNTCCGCCGCCAGGGCCCGCACCCGNGCCGCCGTTTCTCNCCAGCTTAGCGGCTTGTAGACACCCCCANACTTGGCCCANAGAAAGGGNTTGCCGCTCCTCTCGGCNGCCTTTTCGAAAAACATGGTTNCCAGATTGGNCCATGTTTCGTATCGCATCATGGGGTCGGTCGCGGCCATGTTTCTTTCATACNTGCTTTTGATAAAAGGATCATTTTTTTTTTTGGAAATGAAAAAACCCTCTTGGCAAATTGACCCCCGCACGGCATTGTGTGCCGCTGTTTTGCCCGGCTCCGCGCCGGGCGTGTTGATTTTGACCGCAAACAAGGGGTTTGGGGGGGATAATGAAAATCGCCATACCCAGGGAATGTAGGCCCGGAGAAACGCGGGTGGCGGCTTCGCCGGAAGTGGTAAAAAAGCTCGCCGGTTTCAGCTTCGACGTGGCCGTTGAAAAGGGGGCTGGAGAGGCCGCCGCTATCACCGATGCCAATTTTAAGGACGCTGGTGCCACCATTGCTGAGGACGCTACCGCCACATATAAAAACGCCGACATTGTGCTCAAGATCCAGCGCCCCGTCACCGAGGGTGCCGAGGGCCAGAACGAACTCTCCCTAATTAAAAAAGGTGCCGTAGTGCTGGCCCACATGGCGGCACTGACCCACAAGGAGGATGTGGCCGCTATGGCCGAGGCCGGGATCACGGCTTTCGCCATGGAACTGATGCCGCGTATCACCCGTGCCCAGTCTATGGATATCCTTTCCAGCCAATCCAACCTTGCTGGCTACAAGGCAGTGCTCGACGGCGCGGCCGAATACGGCAGCGCCTTTCCTATGATGATGACCGCCGCCGGCACCGTCCCCCCGGCCAAGGTGTTTATCATGGGCGTGGGTGTGGCCGGACTTCAGGCTATCGCTACCGCCAAACGCCTAGGCGCTATTGTTACGGCCACCGACGTACGGCCGGCCACCAAGGAACAGGTGGAAAGCCTCGGCGGCAAGTTCCTCGAGGTGGATCCGGAGATGGAAAAAAACGCTCAAACCGAGGGCGGTTACGCTAAGGAAATGCCGCCGGAATACTTCGAAAAGCAGAAACAAGTGGTGTCCGAGCACATCAAGAGCCAGGACCTGGTCATCACTACCGCTCTTATCCCTGGAAGGTCCGCCCCAGTACTTGTCACCGAGGACATGGTCAAGACCATGAATCACGGCTCAGTAATCGTGGATCTGGCGGTGGAGGCGGGTGGCAACTGCCCGCTCTCGCAGCTTGGTGAGGTGGTGGTCAAGCACGGCGTGACCCTAGTCGGCCACGACAACGTGCCGGGCCGTCTGGCTAAGGACGCCAGCCTTCTGTTTGCTAAAAACCTGCTCAATTTCCTGTCGCCCCATGTGGACCAGGAGAAAAAGGATCTCAATTTCGACTGGGAGGACGAAACTGTTGCTGGCACGTTGCTCTGCCGCGACGGCAAGGTAATCCATCCCATGTTCACGGGAGGTGAATGATATGATCCACACCATTCTTTCTGACCACGCCGCGACACTAGCCGATCAGGTGGGCGCGCTAACCAACCAGGTGGCCTATGAAATAGCCATACCAGTGGCCGAGGCGGCGACTGGGAGCGACTCCTTCCTCCAGCTTTTTACCGTCTTCATTCTCGCCTGTTTTATTGGATTCTACGTGGTGTGGAGCGTCACGCCGGCTCTGCATTCGCCACTGATGGCAGTGACCAATGCTATCTCCAGTGTCATCATCGTCGGCGGTCTCATCGCTGCCTCACCGGCAGGTGCAGTGGACTTCCCCAAGCTCATGGGAATCCTCGCCGTGACTCTGGCCTCGGTGAATATCTTCGGTGGTTTCATCGTCACCCAGCGCATGCTGGGTATGTTCAAGAAAAAGAAGAAATAGGGGGACGGTGATATGAGTGCGACACTGACAGGATACGCCTATCTCATTGCTGGCGTGTGTTTCATCATGGCATTGCGGGGGCTGTCTTCGCCCGAATCGGCGCGCCAGGGCAATGTCTACGGCATCGTCGGCATGGCCATCGCCGTCGCCACCACGCTGATGAACCCGCAGGTGGTGAGCTTCGAGGGTATTCTCATCGGCGTCCTCATCGGCGGTACCATCGGCACCGTAGTGGCGCGCAGAATCCAGATGACGGCCCTGCCCCAGCTGGTGGCCGCTTTCCACAGTCTGGTTGGCATGGCCGCCGTGTTCGTGGCCGCCGCTGCCTTCTACAGCCCCGAGGCCTACGGTATCGGCACGGTGGGCAACATCGCCGCCGCTAGCCTCATCGAGATGAGCCTGGGCACGGCCATCGGCGCCGTGACCTTTTCCGGCTCGGTAGTGGCGTTCGCCAAGCTCCAGGGCCTGGTCAGCGGCAACCCCGTGGTCTTCCCCGGCCAGCACCCCTTGAACGCGCTCATCGGCCTGGCCATCGTCGCCGCCGTGGTGGCCCTCATCTTCACCCAGTCGTCCGATATGTTCTGGCTGGTGGTGGGGCTCAGCTTCCTTGTTGGCTTCCTCCTCATCATTCCCATTGGCGGCGCTGACATGCCGGTGGTGGTGTCCATGCTCAACTCCTATTCGGGATGGGCGGCCTGCGGCATTGGCTTTACCCTGGGCAATGTGGCCCTGATCGTCACCGGGGCACTGGTGGGCTCGTCCGGCGCCATCCTCAGCTACATCATGTGCGTGGGTATGAACCGCTCCATCTTCAACGTGATGCTGGGTGGATTCGGTGGAGAGGTGGCGGGTCCCGCGGCCGGAGCTGGCGGTGACGACCGCCCGGTGAAATCGGGTAGCGCCGACGATGCTGCCTTCCTCATGAAGAACGCCAACAAGGTCATTATCGTGCCTGGATACGGTATGGCCGTGGCCCAGGCCCAACATGCCCTGCGCGAGATGGCCGACAAGCTGAAGGAAGAGGGCGTAGAAGTGGCCTACGCCATCCATCCCGTGGCGGGCCGTATGCCAGGTCATATGAATGTGCTTCTAGCCGAGGCCAATGTGCCCTACGACGAGGTGTTTGAATTGGAGGAGATCAACCATGAATTTGCCACTGCCGATGTGGCCTTCGTCATCGGCGCCAACGACGTCACTAACCCGGCGGCCAAGACCGATCCCACAAGCGCTATCTACGGCATGCCTATTCTCGATGTGGAAAAGGCAGGCACAACGCTCTTCATCAAGCGTTCTATGGCCACAGGCTACGCCGGGGTGCACAACGAACTGTTTTTCAGAGACAAGACTATGATGCTATTCTCCGACGCCAAGAAAATGACTGAGGAGATCGTGGTAGCGCTGAGCTGATGCCTACTTAAGTATCCTAAGAATCACCAAGGGCGGAGCCATCCGAGGCTTCGCCTTTTTTGCTACGTAGACACGGAAAGGAGCTAGTAGCCCTCACGCTCCATGCGTTTGCGCATGAGCTTGCGGTGCCGGCGTACGGCCTCGGCGGAGACCCGGGCTTTCTTCTCCGAAGGCTTTTCGTAAGAGCGGCGCAGTTTCATTTCGCGGAAGACGCCCTCGCGCTGCATCTTCTTCTTGAGCGCGCGCAGGGCCTGGTCGATATTGCCGTCGCGGACAGTGACAGAAATGATGGTCTGGTCTCCTTTTTCTCAACTATAACGCCCCTTTAAGAGGGACTTTGTCCAATGGGCCGCGCTTCATAACACAGCGTGTCCGGCTTGTGAAGCCCCTATAAACCCCCGTAACCCCCAGTATGGCCTAGAAAACCTATATGGGGTGCGAAAAACCCGGTGCCAAGGGGCACTTTACCAGAGACAAACCAGGCCTCATATTATTGCTATGGCTGTTCTCAAGATCGCGCGCATGGGCCATCCGCTCTTGCGGGGCCGGGCAGAGGCCGTAGACGACCCCTG
>NZAO01000080.1 GCA_002686135.1 Rhodospirillaceae bacterium | reverse complement strand
TAGCGCATCCACGCCGAACCGATGGAAGTGTCACTGAGAAATTTTATCAGTGAATCCTCGTGGTTTCCCTTCAGATAAATGTTTTCAAAACCAGGCAGGGGATTGTCGAGAAGGAAATCCACCACCTGCCGGGATTTCTCACCGCGATCAATATAGTCCCCCAGATAAATCACCACTTTTCGCGACCCGTCAAAATCGGTGGCATCGGCGGCGATGAGCTCATGCATTTTTTCGATGAGATCAAGCCGCCCATGAATGTCCCCCACGGCGTAGACTCTGCTGCCGCTCGGCACTCGCGGATTGGCAATGGTGAACGCAGTACGCTTGAGAAGCCTGGAAAACATGGGAAGAATTTGCTCGTTCTGCTCTTGGGCCTTATCACCGAATCCCTTTAAGACTCGCTCCGGGCCTTAACAAACAGATTTATTTCGGTGCGTGCTTGTTGAGAATACGCTGCAGGGTGCGCCGGTGCATGCCGAGGCGTCGTGCGGTCTCGGAAACATTGCGGCCGCATTGTTCGAAGACTCTCAGGATGTGTTCCCAGCGCACCCGGTTGGCCGACATGGGTTGATCGGGTGGGGGAGGAAGCGAATCGGAATCGGCAAGAAGCGTTTTCTCGATGACATCGGCATCCGCGGGCTTGGGCAGATAATCAATGGCGCCGGCCTTGACGGCGGAAACGGCGGTGGCAATGTTTCCAAATCCGGTGAGTATGATGATGCGGGTGTTCGGGTTCGAATCACGAAGTGCGGCGACCACTTCAAGTCCACTACCGTCTTCGAGTCGCAGGTCCAGTACGGCATAATCGTGGCTTTGGCCCGATGTGATTTTCAGAGCCTCGCTGACGCTTTCCGCTGTGGAAGTGGTAAACCCGCGTTTTTCCATGGCCTTGGCCAGCCGCATGCGTAAGGGCGCGTCGTCGTCGAGAATAAGAAGGCGCCGTCCCTGGCCGCTGGTGACGGGGTGCCCTGAAACGTGTTCCATATTTTTTTTGTCATCTTTTCGCATCACCAAAAAGCCCGTTCTCCGTTAAATCAGCTTCCGTCGATGGTGCGGAGGGCTCCAACACCGAGCGTGGCCATCGTGCCGTAACCATGGCCCCCCCATTCCAGCGATTGCCAAAAGATAGCACAGCGCCGGTTTGTGCCAGCAAGGTTTGAGAAATAAAAATTCCCAGCCCCATATGCCCCCCCTTTCCTGAACGGGTGGATAGATAAGGATCGCCAAGGCGCTGAATGATGTGTTGTGGAAATCCGGGGCCGTCGTCAAGTATTTCCACGGTTGCGTCCGTTGTGTTCCAGTGTGTCACCACCAAAACGCGCTCACGGGCGAAGCCTACGGCATTGTGCACCAGTCCGCCGATGCCATACATAAATTCGGGACTCTGTTCAACCTGGGGCTCGGCAGGTAAGGCTTCTCCTTCTTCGGTCTTCTCCGCCCTTTTCTCGAAGACCACCTCCACGGAGGCATCCGCATAAGGCGTGGCCGCCGCCATCACCAGCCCTGAAAGGGGAATGGGGCGAAGGATCGTCTCTTCGCTTTCTCCCGGTCTCTCGGCTAGTTCGGCGAGGATTTCACGGCAGCGTTCGCTCTGGTTGATAAGAAGGGCTACATCCTCGGCCAAGGGGCCAGCATCGGGGGCGTCGTGAGCAATTTCTTTTGCCACCACGGCAATGGTGCTGAGCGGACTTCCAAGCTCATGTGCCACCGCCGCGGCAAGGGCGCCGAGTGCCGAGTGCCGTTGTTCCCTCGCCAAGGCCATTTGCGTGTCGAAAAGCGCCTGGGACATGCGGCGTCCGCTTTCCGCCAGATACCAGTTATAGGTGGCGAGAAGGATGATGGCTGTTAACAGGGCCACCCATATGCCGACGATATAGACGGGTGGAATGTAGAAAATGTCCGGTGGAATGGGCAGGGGGAGATACCAGAAAGCGAGCAGGGAAATACACGTTATTGACAGAATCCCCAATATGATGGTGCTGCGTCGTGACAAAACGGTAGCCGCAATGGTAATCGGCGCGAGAATCAGCACTGCAAAAGGATTAATCAAGCCTCCAGTGAGGAATAGCAGCAGGCTCAACTGTACTGTATCGAGGCCCAGTTGGACCGCTGCTTTCCCGTCGCTAAGCTAGGTTTGAAGGGGATGCCCGCTGATTTGCCCGCTGATGATGGTCAGGTTCAGAAGGCCCGAGGCTAGGACCAGAACAAGGGCTGGAATGATGGGGAGGGGATAGCCCAGAAAATAATAAACCACCACCAGGGCATTAAGTTGTCCAGCTACTGCTACCCAGCGGATACGCACCAGCGTGCGCAGGCGGATTCTGTCGGTTTCCCCGGGCGTGGGCCAAGGCACGAAGGTCTGGATGAAATCACCCACGGTTTTATGGTCCGCCATCTTCCCTCCGCTCCTTGGATGAATCCTGTGACCAGTATCTCACATGGACGGTGATGGCAGTGAGTTCTTCGCCAACCGTCACGGCGGCAGCGCTGAAACTGGGGGCCGAGAAAAAAACGGTGGCGTCGTTGCTGAACCCGAACCCTTCCAGAGGCAGGCCCAGAAAGCCCTTGTCGAAGACGTTGTCGCCATCCTCGTCGTGAAACAGGGCCAGGGCGTATTCTCCTGGCGGCAGGTCGGAAAAGAGTAAGCTTAACCCCTGATAGGGAATGGGCACGTCCGAAATGATAAAGGCTTTACCACTGATGGGAAAGAGTTCGGGCCGGTCATAAAGGGCCAGCCGCACGAGACCGTCATTGTTGCGCAGCCCTTTCACTTCCACCTGCAATTCCCCCGCCCGAGTGGCCGCGGGCGTTGATGCCAACAGGGATACGCAAAGAACAAGACCCATTCCCGACAAACGCCAAGCCCGTCTTTCGTCATTACCCGCCATGTTTGTCATCGGACCTCTCTTTGGTGCTGACTTCGGCTTCTGCAAAACTAGCCATGCCGGTGTGGCAGGCGACCGCCGACCGGACAAGCCCCAGGGCTAGCACTGCACCCGTGCCCTCGCCCAACCGCATGCTAAGGTCCAACAGCGCCTTCTTGCCAATCTTCTCCAGCAACCGCCGGTGTCCTGGTTCCATGGAGACGTGACCCACCTGACAGTGGTCCAGCGATCCCTTGGCAAGAGCGTGGAGAACCGCGGCGGCGGCGGTGCAAGCAAAACCGTCGAGAAGCACTGGAACTGATAAAAGACGGGCGGCGAGGACGGCGCCGGTAATGGCGGCCAGTTCATGGCCCCCCAGACGCCGCAGTGCTTCAAGGGGATCTTTCAAATGGCCGCGGTGAAACGCCAGACCCGCGTCCACGACTCGCGCCTTAAGGCGCAGCCCCTTACCAGCCATCCCGGTTCCCGGCCCTACCCATTCCTTTCCCTTACCGCCGAACAGGCCGGCGCATAGCGCAGCGGCGGACGTGGTGTTGGCGATTCCCATCTCTCCCAGACAAAGCATGTCCATTCCCGTTTCCACAGACGTCATGCCATAGGTCATGGCCTCCATGCACTGGGACTCGTCGAGTGCGGGCTCCCGCGTGAAGTCCCTAGTGGGCTTTTCCAGGGCCATTTCATGGACCCGCATCTCCACATCGGCCTGCTCACACAGTTGGTTTATGGCGGCACCTCCATTGATGAAATTCTGTACCATTTGGGACGTCACCTCTACGGGATAGGCAGAGACACCCCTCCCAGCTATCCCATGATTGCCGGCGAACAGACACAGCAGCGGTTTCTCGGTGCGGGGGGGATGCCGCCCCTGCCAGGCACAAAGCCACTCACATAGTTCTTCAAGGCGGCCAAGCGCGCCCGCCGGCTTGGTCAACGTGGATTCCCGTTCGCGCGCTACCGCCGCTGCCGTCTCGTTGGCGGCGGGAAACGCCTCAACTAGGGAACGAACATCATCGAAACATGCGGGGGGCTGTATCTGTATCATGGCAGCGATCGGACCCGTGGAAAAAGATGGAATTGGCGCTGACGTTCATCTGTCTTATAAACATTCCTGTCTAGTGACAATCCTGTAATCCAGCCACCTATTAAGAGCCCCGCTCATGGCCACAAGGAAAAAACCATCCATCCCGCCCGATGTGCCGGAACCTGATCTTGCCGAGGACAACGATCCTATTTTCGATGCTGTCGAAGCGGGTGAGATTCTCTCCAGTTGGTGGGATGATCTGTGCGTGGCTACGAGGTTCCTTACCCGGATTCCCTTCGGCGTGCCGAAAAAAAAGGCAAAAGGAGCCGTGGCTGCCGCCATGCGCGCCTTCCCTCTGGTGGGCGCGGCACTCGGCGCCGCCGGGGGCGTGGTCTACGGGCTTGCTGCCGGGATTGGCCTATCACCTTTTCCTTCCGCGTTTCTCGCCCTGGCTGCAGTTGTCGTTCTTTCCGGGGCCATGCATGAAGACGGGCTTGCCGATACCGTGGATGGTTTCATTGGTGGCAGCAACAAGAAAAACCGCCTCGCCATCATGCATGACAGCTTCATTGGCGCCTATGGCGTACTGGCTCTGGTTTTCTCAGTGGGAATTCGTGTGGCGGTCCTGGTCTCCCTTGCCGATCCAGAGCAGGTGGCTGCGGTCCTGATTGCAGCCCAGGCCGTTTCCCGTGCAGGATTGCCAGTTATCATCTCGAATATGAAACCGGCACGCCGCAGCGGTCTGGCGGTCGCTGCGGGGCGGCCTAGTCAGGATCGTGTTTATGCCTCAGTTGCCCTGGGCGCGGCGCTAGCCCTCCTTTTTCTTGGTCCCGTAGCAGGCCTGTTTGCGCTTCTTGCCGCCGCTGCCATCATTACGGTAATGATGACGTTGTCGTGTCGTCTCGTGGGCGGCTATACCGGCGATGTCCTGGGCACCGCCCAACAAGCCTGTGAAATAGCCGTCCTGTTGGCCGCCGCCGCCGCTGTATGACCAAGGATGTAACCCGCATCACCCGCTGGTGGTGGCTGCGCCATGCTCCCGTTCCCGAGCGCAGGGGTCGTGTCTTCGGACAAATGGATGTGGATGCCGATATTTCCGACGTCGCCATCCTGAATAGCCTGGCCTCATGTCTGCCCCGGGACGCCCTGTGGGTCACCAGCCCGCTGAAACGTGCCAGTCAGACAGCGGCGGCNTTGGCGAAGGCGGTGGGCCANGATGCCGAACCCCTGGTGGAACCGGACTTNGCCGAACAGGACTTCGGTCTCTGGCAGGGGCTTACTCATAACGAAATGGCCGAACGGTTTCCCATGGAGAACGAACTGTTCTGGAAAACACCGGGCTCGGCCAGCCCTCCGGGGGGGGAAAGCTTTGTACAGGTAATGGAAAGGGTTGGCCGCGCCATCGCAGCCCTTTCCCGGGACCATCTTCATGAAGAACGCGTCGTTTTTGCTCATGGCGGCGTCATTCGTGCGGCTTTGGCGGCGGCCCTTGACTGCGGGCCGGAAAGGGCGCTGTGCTTTGCCGTGGACAACCTGTCCGTGACCCGGATCGACCGTATGATCCTCCCCGGGGAGGCCGTCCAGTGGCGTGTAAGCGGGGTCAATCTTGTTCCGGTTTGACNGAAAAATTTTTCTCCAAGCTATATAATCCTGTATCTGCTGGGGTCTAACGCCGACGGGACCACATGCGACGGACGAAATTCATTTCCGCTCCAGGCCATCGGCTTTGCTGGCGAATCTTCCCGCGGCGTGTTAGGTTCGTGCGAATCAAACTGGGACAGGGAAGTCCGGTGACGTGTGGAGGACGATATGATCCCGTCTTTNCCCGCCAGACCGGCGCTGCCCCCGCAACTGTAAGGGTGAGAACGCGATATATACACCACTGGCCGCAAGGCTGGGAAGGCATCGTGTTCACGGATGATCCCGAGCCAGGAGACCTCCCCGGTTTGCTCAGGCCGTAATTGATCCTCGGGTGGAGGTTCGTGCCNCATGCAGGCANCCAAATCCNNACAGAAAAATGTTTCCCTTTCCGCCGTGACTCTGATTCTGGGCGGGGTGCGGTCGGGTAAAAGCAGCTATGCCGAGGGGCTGGTGCGCGCCACGTCGCAGGGACGNGGNGTTTNCCTCGCCACCGCCGACGCCNCCCAGGCCCGGGACGATCCGGAAATGCGGGCGCGAATCGAACATCACCGGAAGCGNCGTGGCGAAGGCTGGTCCACTATCGAGGAGCCCCTGGCCCTGGCCGAGACGCTTCTTGAGAAAGCTGGTCCGGAAACTCCTGTTCTCGTTGACTGTCTCACCCTCTGGCTNGCCAACCTGATGNCGGCGGGCCGTGATGTTGCCGCTGAAATCAATACTCTGGAAGAGACCCTGCCTCGGCTCANCGGCGCCGTGGTTTTTATTTCCAACGAAGTGGGACTGGGGATCGTTCCCGAGAACGCCACTGCCCGCGCCTTTCGTGACCATGCGGGTTTGCTTCACCAAAGGCTGGCGGCCTGCGCCGACCGGGTGGTGTTCATGGCAGCGGGGTTGCCCAGCATCCTCAAGACCCCAACTTTAGTTAAGGAATGATATGAAGATTCAGGCAACCGTCATCACGGGCTTCCTCGGCTCCGGAAAAACCACCCTCATCCGCCACCTTATCGTGCGCGCGGAAGGCAGGCGGCTGGCCCTTATCATCAACGAGTTCGGCGATCTTGGATTCGACCGCGAGGCTCTCCTTGGTGANGACGGAATGGGCGGGGAAAATGNGGAATGCGGGGTGCCNGGCTNTAAAGAAGANGATATCGTGGAACTGGCAAACGGCTGTATCTGCTGCACCGTGGCCGATGATTTCCTGCCCACCATCACGGCGCTGATGNACCGGAAAGAACCACCCGAGCATATCATCATCGAAACCTCGGGGCTGGCGTTGCCCAAGCCCTTGCTCAAGGCCTTTACCTGGCCCGAGGTGCGCTCCCGCGTCACCGTGGACGGCGTGATTACGGTCATCGACGCCGCCGCCGTGGCCGCCGGACGCTTCGCCGATGATCCTCAGGCCGTGGCCCGCCAGCGCGCCGCCGACCTCATGCTCGACCATGATAATCCGCTGGAAGAAGTCTTCGGCGACCAGCTTTCCTGTGCCGATCTGGTGATCCTCAACAAGACCGATCTTCTGGCGCAAGAGAAATTGGAAAGCGTGCAACGGGACCTAGCCGGGAGCCTGCGTCCCGGGGTGAAGATGGTCGCCACCCGCAAAGGCCAGATTGAGCCCCGCATTGTCCTAGGACTGGACGCGGCGGCGGAAGATGACCTCCATGCCCGGCCCTCGGTCCACGACGGCGAGGAAGAGCACGATCACGATGATTTTGAAAGTTTCACCTTGCCACTGCCCCCCCTGGACGACGTGGGAGATCTCCTTGCGCGCCTGCACGAGGCCGCCGCCACCCATGATATTCTGCGCATCAAGGGCTTCGCCGGGGTGGCGGATAAGGCCATGCGACTGGTGGTGCAAGGAGTGGGCATGCGCCTTCACCATTATTTCGACCGTCCCTGGGGAGACGGTGAAAGCCGTGACGGCGCGCTGGTGGTGATCGGCCTCAAGGGGTTGGACCGCGAAGCCATCGCCAGAATGATAACGGGCGGCTGAGCCATGCATCTGCTTGCGGCACAATCGGGAGGCATCAGCGACGGCATGGAGGCCGTGGACCTCGGCCAGACTCCCAGCGACATAGTGGTCCTCTCCGCCGCCGACAGCGATCTCGCCTCTCTTGCCGCAGCGCGGGACCTGCTTTGCGAAAAGGGGGAAGCCCTGCCCTCTCTGCGGCTGGCCAATTTCATGAACCTGTCCCACAACCTCTCGGTGGACCTCTATGTGGGGTCCGTGATCGAAGAGGCGAGGCTGGTGATCGTGCGGCTTCTGGGCGGCAGGGGGTACTGGCCCTATGGCGTGGAGGAACTGGTAGGCGCGGCGCGGCGTAAGGGTTTGGCCTTAGCTTTCCTGCCCGGTGACGACCAACCCGACGCCGAACTAGTCGCTCTCTCAACCCTAGCGCCGGAGGCTACCCACCGCCTGTGGCAGTACTGCGTGCAGGGCGGGATGGAAAACGCCGCCAATTTCCTTCGTTTCGCCGCAAGCCTCATGGGCCACGAGAATTCCTGGCAGGAGCCAGCGCCGCTGCTGCGAGCCGGGCTTTACTGGCCGGGCCGCGACCAGCCCACCCTGGACGATCTGCGTGACGCCTGGCTGCCGGAACAACCCGTGGCCGCGCTTTTGTTTTACCGGGCGCTGGTCCAGGCCGCCGATACCAGGCCGGTGGATGCTCTGGTGACAGCGCTGGCCGGGCGCGGTCTTAACCCACTGCCCATCTACGCCGCCAGCCTCAAGGACCCAGTGGCCGCCGCCACCGTTGACGGATTGCTGCGCGCCGCGCCGCCCCACGTGGTGGTAAACGCTACCGGCTTCGCCCTCTCGGTCCCCGGGGAGAAGCGGGCGGATGCACCCTTCGATTTCGCCGATTGTCCGGTGCTGCAGGTGGCATTCAGTGGCGGTACCCGCGAAGCCTGGCAAGAGGAATGCACAGGGCTCAACGCCCGCGACCTGGCCATGAGCGTGGTTCTTCCCGAAGTGGACGGACGTCTTTTTACCCGTGCCGTTTCCTTCAAGGAGCGCATCCGGCGCGACGAGGCCACCCAGTGCGATCTGGTGGCCCATGAGCCGGTGGCCGACCGGGTGGCATTTTGCGCCGATCTGGCCCGCGCCTGGGTGGAACTGCGGCAAACACCGGCGCGCGAGCGCCGCATCACGCTTGTGCTGGCAAATTATCCCAACCGCGACGGGCGGCTCGGAAACGGTGTCGGTCTGGATACACCCGCGGGCACCGTCAACGTACTGCACGCCCTTAAAGACGCCGGATACACTACAGACTCCCTGCCCGAGGACGGGGCGTCACTCATAGCTTGGATTTCCGCCGGTCCCACCAATGATTTTCACGACCTGCCAAACCGTTCTATATCCGAAACGATCTCTCTGGCCGAGTATTCGTCCTTCTTCGCCACGTTGCCTGAATCGCTGCGCCGCCAGGTCACGGAACGCTGGGGCGGGGCGGAACAGGACCCCTTCTTTCTCAGACATGATCAAGCCTTCGCTCTGCCCGTGCTTCGCTTCGGCAAGGTGGCCGTGGCCCTGCAACCGGCGCGGGGCTATAACATTGATCCCACCGCCAGCTATCACAGCCCGGACCTGGTGCCACCCCACGGCTATTTTGCCTTTTATGCCTGGTTGCGCGGTCCATTCGCGGCTCATGCGGTGGTCCATATGGGCAAGCACGGCAATCTCGAATGGCTGCCGGGCAAAGCGCTGGCGCTTTCCGAAACCTGTTTCCCGGAGGCGGCATTGGGACCCATGCCCCATCTCTACCCCTTCATCGTCAGCGATCCCGGCGAGGGCAGCCAAGCTAAGCGCCGTACGGCGGCAGTGATTATCGACCACCTCACCCCGCCATTGACCCGGGCGGAGAGCTACGGCGCGCTGGCGGAGCTGGAACAGTTAGTGGACGAATATTACGAGGCCGCTGGGCTCGATCCCCGCCGCCTCGCCCTGCTGCGCCGTGAAATCCTGGAGCGCCTTTCCATGACAGGACTCGATGCCGATTGCTCTATCGCCGACGAAGACGGCGAGGAGGAGGCCCTGAAGAAGCTGGACGCCTATCTCTGTGAACTGAAGGAAATGCAGATAAGGGACGGCCTGCATATCTTCGGCCAGTCGCCGGAAAACGTCCAACTTACCGATCTTCTGGTGGCCCTGCTGCGAACACCGAGAAATGACGGAGCCAACAGAAATGCGTCCTTGATCCGCGCCCTGGCGGATGATCTGGAACTTTCCTTCGATCCCCTGGACTGCGACATGGCCGCAGCCTGGAACGGGGCGCGGCCTGATGTACTGGACGAAAGCGGTGTCTGGCGCAGCAACGGTGATACGGTGGAGCGGCTGGAATCGTTGGCCTGCCGTCTCGTGGGCGGTGAGACCAAGCCGGAAAAGACATGGTCCCGTACCACGGCTGTGCTCGATTATACAGAAGAAACCCTGCGTCCCGCCGTCATGGCCTGCGGCGAGGCAGAGATTACCGGTCTTCTGGCCGGGCTCAACGGGCGTTTCGTGGTGCCGGGGCCGTCGGGCGCGCCGACCCGAGGGCGGCCAGACGTGCTGCCCACTGGACGCAACTTCTATTCGGTGGATACCCGTGTGGTGCCCACGCCCGCGGCCTGGGCCCTGGGCTGGAAGTCGGCCACCCTCTTGCTGGATCGCTATGCCCAGGAACACGGCAACTGGCCCCAACGCTTGGCCTTAAGCGCCTGGGGGACCAGCAATATGCGCACCGGTGGAGACGATATTGCCCAGGCGCTAGCCCTGATGGGGGTGCAGCCCCGGTGGGAGCCAGCCTCGCGCCGTGTCACCGGGTTCGAAATATTGCCCGTGTCGGTGCTGGGTCGTCCCCGGGTGGATGTAACCCTGCGTATTTCCGGATTCTTCCGTGACGCCTTTCCCGGCCTCATCGATCTTTTCGATTCTGCGGCCCGCGCCGTGGCGGAGCTGGACGAAACGCCGCAGGACAACCCCCTGGCCGCCCATGTGCGCGATGAGGCTGGGGCCATGATGGCGCGAGGGGAAGACAACGACGCCGCGCGCGCCCGCGCCGCCGCCCGCGTCTTCGGCTCCAAGCCTGGGGCCTATGGTGCGGGGCTTCAGGCGCTCATAGACGAGCGGGGTTGGGGAACCGATACCGATCTGGCGCGCGCCTATATTGCCTGGGGCGGCTACGCCTATGGCGGCGGGGCCAAGGGCGCAGCTGAACACGCCCTGTTTGAGAACCGCCTTGCCGGGATCGAGGCCGTCCTGCAGAACCAGGACAACCGCGAGCACGACCTCCTCGACAGCGACGATTACTACCAGTTCGAGGGAGGCCTGGCGGCGGCCGTACGTCATGTCTCTGGCAAGACCCCGGCGGTGTTCCACAACGACCATTCACGGCCCGAACATCCCAAAATACGCACCCTGGAAGAGGAAATCGGCCGCGTGGTGCGGGCCCGCGTGGTCAATCCCAAATGGATCGCCGGCGTCATGCGCCACGGCTATAAGGGAGCCTTTGAAATGGCGGCCACGGTGGATTACCTCTTCGCTTTCGCGGCCACCGCCCATGCCGTGAAAGATCACCATTTTGATGCCGTATTTGATGCTTATATCCAAGATGACCACGTACGCGGCTTCATGGAGGAAGCCAACCCGGCGGCTCTGGGGGAAATGAGCGCCAAGCTGATGGAAGCATTGGAGCGCGGGCTGTGGCGGCCCCGGTCCAACGCCGCCCACCACAGGCTTGCGGGCCTGACGGGCATGGTGGGGGAGCAACAGATGAACGGGGAGGCCGTGACACCATGAGTCCCAACGATAGCGCCGGTCATAAGGCGAAGATGGAAAAGCGCAAGGCGCTTCACGACAAGAAACTGGCCGGCAAAACCGAGGCAAAGGGACTGCTCATGGTCCATACCGGCCCCGGCAAGGGCAAATCATCGGCCGCCTTCGGCATGGCACTGCGCTGCGTGGGCCACGATATGCGTGTTGGCGTAGTCCAGTTCATCAAGGGGGCCTGGGATACCGGCGAGCGCCGGGTTCTGGAGACCTTCCCCGAGCTTGTGACCTTCAAGGCGCTTGGNGAGGGCTTTACCTGGGAAACCCAGGACAAGGAGCGCGACATCGCAGCGGCGAAAACCGCCTGGGAGGCCGCCAAAAAGATGATCGCCGACCCCACATACACCATGGTAATTCTCGACGAAATGAACATCGCCTTGCGCTATGATTACCTCGACCCAAACGAGGTAATCGACGTTCTCGTATCCCGGCGTCCGGGGCTGCATATGGTGGTCACCGGGCGTAACGCCAAGCCGGAACTAATCGAGGCCGCCGACCTCGTGACCGAAATGACGCTCGTCAAACATCCCTTTCGCGGGGGCGTGAAGGCGCAGCCGGGTGTCGAATTCTAGGACTTATTCTTTTATTCAACGATAATTCCANGGGAGCCAGNCCCATGATCGCAACAATGAACATCNTTNACAGGTCATTCTTCGTCCTTTTCGCCTTTGGCCTTTTGGTCTTTCAGCCNACGGCCACGCGAGCAGAAAACGATGCCAAGGAATTGATAATCAAATCNGAGATCACGCTCGGCAACCTTATCAGCAATCCCGACTATCACACACTTCAGGCCCTGCTGAAGGACGCCAAGGGCGCGTTGATTTTCCCCAGCCTTCTGAAGGCAGGGTTTTTCTTTGGTGCCGAGGGCGGCAGCGGCGTGCTGTTGGCCCGTGGCAGCGACGGCAGTTGGAGCTATCCCGCCTTCTTTACCCTGGGTGCGGTGAGCTTCGGCCTGCAGTTCGGGGGCCAGGATGCGGAAACCGTCTTCGCCATCATGACCGACCGCGGTATCGATTCCATCATCGGCCAGGAAGTAAAACTGGGTGCCGATGTGAGCGTGGCCGCGGGACCAGTGGGAATCGGCGCCGAGGCCGCTACCACGGTCCAGTTGGCNGATGTCTATTCCTTCTCCCGCGCGCGCGGGGTTTACGCCGGGGCTTCTCTCGAGGGGGCGGTGATCCACGGGCGCGAGGATCTCAACGANGAGTTCTACGGCCGCCGCGCTAGCGCCACCGAAATCGTGCTCCAGAAGAAATACTCTTCCGCCGAGGCNGACAAGCTGCGCGCCCTTCTGGCGGACCAGTAAACTCTCTATGGGNGGACGAGGGAGACATAGTGAAGACGACGCCGGGCGCGTTCCCGCCCTGATGGTCCAGGGCACCGGCTCCGACGTGGGCAAGTCCCTGCTGGTGGCGGGGCTGGGCCGGGCCTTTGCGCGGCGCGGCCTACGGGTGCGCCCGTTCAAGCCACAGAACATGTCCAACAATGCTTCCGTGACAATTGATGGCGGGGAGATCGGCCGCGCCCAGGCGCTTCAGGCCCAAGCCTGCGGGGTGGCAGAATCGGTGCATATGAACCCCATNCTGCTCAAGCCTCAGTCCGATACCGGCTCCCAACTTGTGGTCCATGGACGAGTGGAAGGCAGTGTCTCGGCCCGTGATTATCACAAGCGTAAGCCCGACCTCCTGCCCCGGGTTCTAGAGAGCTTTCACATTATGGGGCGTGACGCCGATCTGATCCTGGTGGAAGGGGCNGGCAGCCCGGCGGAGGTAAACCTGCGCGGTGTTGANATCGCCAATATGGGATTCGCCNGNGTGGCNGATGTGCCGGTGNTGCTGGTGGGNGATATCGACCGTGGNGGCGTCATCGCTGCCCTTGTGGGCACCTNTGCTCTGTTGACCGGTGAAGAGCGGGTNCTTCTGAAGGGCTATGTGATCAACAAGTTCCGGGGCGATGAACGCCTGTTCGATTCCGCCCTGGCTATTATCNAGGGCAAAACCGGGCTTTCCTGCTTCGGCATCCTGCCCCACNCGGAAGCCGCACGCCGCCTGCCCGACGAGGATAGCATGGCCCTNGACAACAAAAACNCCNCCGCCGCCCATACGCCGCGCACGGAAATACGCATCGCCGTGCCGCGCCTGCCCCGTATCGCTAATTTCGATGATCTCGACCCGCTGGCCACCGAATCCGGCGTGGCGGTGGATATGATCCCGCCCGGGGAGCCCCTGCCTCCGGACGCCGACCTCATCCTCATCCCNGGCTCCAAATCCACCCTTGCCGATCTCGCCTTCCTGCGCGAACAGGGCTGGGATACGGATATTCACGCCCATCTGCGCCGCGGCNGGCGGGTGCTGGGCTTNTGCGCGGGCTACCAGATGCTGGGTCGCGTCATTGCCGATCCTCATGGTCTGGAGGGCCGGGCCGGCACCGCGCCGGGGCTGGGCCTGCTTGACGTGGAAACAGTGATGACGGATGAGAAGACCCTACTGCGGGCCACAGGAACCGATGACGCCGGGGTCGCAGCTCCTCAAAGCGGCTATGAAATGCATCTCGGGGAAACCTCCGGTCCCGACTGCGCCAGGCCCATGTCCCTGCCCCGGAGGCGACAGGGCGGGGCCATCTCCGCCAATNGCCTNNTCGAAGGCTGTTACCTGCACGGTCTCTTTGCCGATGACGCNTATCGCCGCGATTATCTGAAGGNNTTAAAAGGGGGGCTNAGAACGCATGTGTCCTACGCCCAGNGGNTAGAAGACGCCCTCGACGAACTGGCTGTGCTGTGCGAGNCCCNCCTCGATCTCGACCGCCTGCTGGAGATTGCCCATGGGCGCTGACACTGCTAATACCGCAGCCTCAGAACAGATCCTTCAGTTCGCCAAGGGTGTGGAGGATGGTTTCGGCCTCCCGCGAAGGCTGTCCCGGCGCAGCCAGCTGCGTCATCAGCAGAGCGACGATAATCCCCGCCTGGACCAGGCAGGCCACAGCATAGAGAAAAAGAGCACGGTGGATATCCTGAACCGTAAGCCGGGCGCGGCCGTTACCGATCCACTTGTCCTTGACCACCTTGCCGCCATAATGGCGCGGNCCCGCCAGGGAAANGCCCAACGCCCCGGCCACCGCGCCCTCGGGCCATCCCGCATTAGGCGAAGAATGGTTCCTGGCATCACGCAGCATGGTGCCTATGGCGTGGCCGGGATGAGCCGTGGGCACAAGGAACGCCGCAATCCCGAGAATCAAGCCGGCCAGCCGCGCGGGGATGAAACTCATCAAATCGTCCAGCTTCGCCGCGGTCATGCCGAAGGAGAGATAACGCTCGGTTTTATGGCCGATCATGCTGTCCATGGTGTTGACGGTCTTGTAGACAAAGAGACCCGGAAGCCCGAACAGCACATACCAGAACACCGGTGCTACCACCCCGTCGGAAAAATTCTCGGCACAGGATTCCACCGCCGCGCGGGCCACCCCNTNCTCATCGAGGGAGNCCGGGTCGCGNCCGACGATATGGCTGACGGCATCCCGTCCAGCGCTCAGGCCATCCGTCTGCAGGGCCANCCCCACTTTACGCACATGGGTGTACAAGCTGCGCTGGGCCACCAGCGTCACTACGAAAAATATCTCCACCAGCCAGCCATGGGCCAGGTCGCAGACGATNNCGGTAATGGCGTAGCCGGCCCCGGCGGCCAGCGNCACCATCACCGCCACCACCAGGAAGCCACGCNCNAGGCGCGCCCTTTCGNTGCNCGATTTGCGATTCAGGCNGCGTTCCAGGGTGCCCACAANCCCCCCGGCGATGGCCACGGGGTGCGGCACGATACGGAACAAAAGCGGNATACNGCCCACCACTGCTTCCACCGCCAGGGCGGCCAGAAGCAGGAACAGGANATGCGGGCTGGCAAGGGTATTTACGGCGGCGAACTCCGTCATCCTNCGAGAATGGTATGCCGGGGCTTCTTTGGTCAATCGGCAAATGACCTTCGCCCCCGGACCGCCACCACTTAAGNTTTAAAGGAAGGGAACAGNATTAATGAGCAAGACGGGCGTGATGATCTGCGGCCATGGCAGCCGCGATGAAGAGGCTGTGGCGGAATTCCAGTCTCTGGCGCGGGGCATGCGCGAAAGGCTGCCGCAATATGATGTTGAATCGGGCTTTCTGGAATTTGCCCGGCCCACCATCCAGGAAGGGCTGAAAAAGCTGATGGAGCGCGGGGTGACGGAAATTCTCGCGGCACCCGCCATACTTTTCGCCGCCGGCCATGTGAAAAACGATATCCCCTGGGAACTCAACAGCTTCGCTGCCTCCCANCCAGTTNTCTCTCTCTCTTGCGGGCGCGACCTCTCCATCGAGCCCAAACTGCTGATGGCGGCGCGCGACCGTATCCAGGCCGCCATGGAAACCGCGGGGGGCGGTGTGGCGGCGGCTGACACCCTGCTCATGGTGGTGGGGCGCGGCACCAACGACCCCGACGCCAATTCCAATGTGTCCAAGGTCGCCCGCATGCTGTGGGAGGGGATGGACCTGGGCTGGGCCGAGACCTGCTACAGCGGCGTCGCCCATCCCCGCGTGGACAAAGGGCTGGAACGGGTGGCGGCCATGTCATTCCNGCGCATCATCGTCTTTCCCTATTTTCTTTTCACCGGGGTGCTGGTGAAGCGCATTTATGCCCAGATGGCCGAAGTGGCGTCCAAGTATCCGGGCACGGAATTCGTCGCCGCCTCTTATCTAAACGACCACCCCAGGGTGCTTGATACCCTAGCCGAGCGGGTGACGGGAATCNCCGAGGGCGACAACGCCATGAACTGCTTGCTGTGCAAATACCGTGAACAGGTGGTGGGTTTCGAGGACGCCCAGGGCCAGCCCCAGGCCGGGCACCACCACCATGTGCGCGGCATCGGTACCGGCCACGATCATGACCACGCCCACGACCATGGTCCGGCCAAGGAACCCGCCTAGATGAACTTCGATTACCTGCGCCACCCCGAGGACATTACTCGCCGTTCCTTCGAGATCATCGGCGAGGAGGTGGATTTCTCAGGCATTCCCGAAAGCTTGCGGCCCGTGGCCATGCGATTGGTGCATGCCTGCGCTCTGCCGGACATCATACCCGACCTGGTCTGGTGCGGCGACGTGGCGGCGGCGGGGATGGGCGCCCTTGAATCCGGCGCGTCTATTCTCTGCGACGCAAGCATGGTGGCCCAGGGCATCGACAGCCTGCACCTGACCGCAGGCAATGAGGTGATCTGCACCCTGCGGGAGGACGGCGTGGGAGAACGGGCCAAAGCGGGAGGGATCACCCGTTCGGCGGCGGCGCTGGACCACTGGCTGGACCACCTGGACGGAGCCATCGCGGTTATCGGCAATGCGCCCACGGCTCTCTTCCGGCTGCTGGAGCTTATCGTGGAAGGCGCGCCGCCACCGGCCCTTATCCTCGGCTTTCCCGTGGGCTATGTGGGTGCGGCTGAATCCAAGGAGGCGTTGATTTCCGAGGCTCCGTCGCACGGGCTGGCCTGTCTTACNCTGCGCGGCCGTTTCGGGGGCTCNGCCCTGGCTGTCGCCGCCTTCAATGCCCTGGCCCGTGCCCAGCAGGCCCAGCAGCCGGTGACGCGGGCGGTGGGCCCATGACGGCGTCTGCCTGGCTGCGGGTCATTGGCATCGGCGAGGACGGGCTCGACGGGTTGTCCCCGCGCTGCAGGAAATACGTGGAAGAGGCTGAGGTTTTGGCGGGGGGGGCGCGACATCTGGCCTTCGTCCCCTCCTCCACAGCCGAGAAACTGGCCTGGGGCACGCCCTTCTCCGATTCCCTGGACGCCATCGCCAGCCATCGTGACAAGCGCGTGGTGGTGCTGGCCAGCGGCGATCCCATGAATTACGGCGTCGGCGTGGCCCTGGCGCAGCGTTTTAGCGCCGAGGAGATGGCGATATTTCCCGCCGCCGGGGCGTTTTCATTGGCCTGCGCGCGGCTGGGCTGGTCACGGGCCGAAGTGGAAACCCTGACTCTGCACGGCAGGCCGCTTTCTCTCCTTAACGTTCATCTGCGCCCTGGCGCACGGCTGCTAATCCTCGCCGAGGACGGCACAACCCCGGCCGCCGTGGCCGCGGCCCTGCGGGACAAGGGCTATGGCCCCAGCCGCCTCACCATGCTAGCGCGGCTCGGCGGCCCCCATGAGGAGCGACGCGACGGCACTGCCGAGGGTTGGGATGACGCTTCCTGTCACGATCTCAATACCATAGCTGTTGAATGCCGCATTGAGAAAGGCGCATTCGTCCTGCCCCGGATTCCCGGCCTGCCTGATGAAGCCTTCCTCAATGACGGACAGCTGACCAAGCAAGTGGTGCGTTCGGCCACCCTGGCGGCTCTGGCACCACTGCCGGGAGCATTGCTGTGGGATGTGGGTGCCGGCAGCGGAGCCATCGCCATCGAATGGCTGCGCACCGAGCCCACATCGCAGGCGGTGGCCGTAGAGCGCGATTCCGTGCGCGCCGAACGGATTGTGGAAAACGCTGAAGCCCTGGGCGTACCGAGACTTGGAGTAATTACCGGCGAGGCACCCCAGGCGCTGGCCAGCCTCGCTTCGCCCGACGCAGTTTTGGTAGGCGGTGGTGTTTCCGGCGACGGTTTGTTGGAGGCTTGTTGGGAAGCGCTAGCGCCCGGCGGGCGGTTGGTAGCCAATGCGGTGACGGAAAAAGGCAAAGACCGCCTCGCCGCCTTCTTCCGCGCCGAGGGCGGGCGGCTTACCCGGATTGCCGTATCCCATGCCGAGTCCGAGGCCGGTGATACGCCCCTGGCATGGCATGACAAGCATCCCGTGACCCAGCTTGCTGTGGAGAAAGCCCGATGAACCACGCTTCCGGAACCCTCTACGGCCTCGGCATCGGTCCCGGCGACCCCGAGCTGATTACCCTGAAGGCCCTGAAATACCTTCGCGCCGCCCCGGTGCTGGCCTATCCCGCGCCCCTGAAGGGGGAGAGCCTGGCGCGGCGTATCGCCCAACCCCACCTGCCGGGGGAACAGACCGAAATCATCATCCGCACCAGCTATGATAAAAATCGTCAGCCCGTCGAGGCTGCCTATGACCGAGCCGCTGAGGAAATATCGGGCCATCTTTCCGAGGGCCGTGACGTGGCCATGTTGTGTCTTGGCGATCCCTTCCTCTACGGCTCGTTCCAGTATCTCTTCGTCCGGTTAGACCACCATCTCCCGGTGGTGGTGGTGCCCGGTATCTCTGCCCCGGCGGCGGGAACGGCGGCGGCGCACATAGCCCTTACCGCGGGCGGGGACTGTCTTGCCGTGGTTCCGGCGACCCTGGACGAGGATGTGATCGCCACCCGGCTGGCAGGCTTCGATGCCGCTGTCATCGTCAAGGTAGGGCGGCATTTCGCCAAGCTGCATGGGCTTCTCAGACGTCTCGGCATGGCGGAAAAGGCCTGCTACGTGGAGCGTGTCTCCATGACGGAGGAGCGCATCCTTCCCCTCGACGAAGTGGACCCCGACTCCGCCTCCTATTTCTCCATGATTCTCCTGCACAACCGGGAAGGCGCCTCTCCATGACGGAGGCAAAGTCCTCACTCCCCGAAGGCGTGGTTTTTCTGGCCCTGACCCGGGAGGGTTACGCCCTCGCCCGGCGTCTGGCGTCGGCCCTGCCCGGCGCCGAGGTTCATGGACACGCGCCACGTGTGGGCGATGCCGACACGGTTTTCAGCGATCTCGGCGCCCATCTGCGAGATCTGTTCACCCATGGCCACCCCATCGTCGGTCTCTGCGCGGCGGGGATTCTCATCCGCGCCCTGGCCCCAGCCTTGTGCCACAAGGCCCGGGAGCCGTCGGTTGTGGCACTGGCAGAGGACGGTGGCGCTGCCGTACCCCTGCTCGGCGGCCATCGCGGCGGCAATGCCCTGGCGACATTTCTGGCGGACCAGACGGGCGGTGTGGCGGCCGTGACCACGGCGGGCGAATTACGGCTCG
>NZAO01000079.1 GCA_002686135.1 Rhodospirillaceae bacterium | reverse complement strand
GCGTCGCCCTCGGTGATGGTGCGCGGCACCGAATGCACGATCTCGTCGCCAACGCTGTAATCCTCGAAATAGCGGCTGTGGAAGCATTTTTCCGAGACTTCGGCGGTGAAATTGGCGGTCAGGTCGCTCATAAATTCCTCTCACTCAGGGGATTTTCTCGCCCCTTACGTCTTGCCGCTGACGACTTACAGGTACTTGGACGCTAGAACTTCGGCGATCTGCACGGCGTTCAAGGCTGCGCCCTTGCGTAAATTGTCGGCTACCACCCACATGGCGAGCCCGTATTCGACGCTGGGGTCGGTGCGGATGCGGCTCACATAGACCGGGTCCTCGCCGGCGCATTCCTCCGGCGTCACATAGCTTTCATCGGCGCGGTGATCCACCACCACGATTCCCGGTGCCACTTTCAGGGCCTCGCGAGCCGCGTCCTCAGAAAGCGCGTTTTCGAACTCCACATGCACCGCCTCGCCGTGGCCGATAAAGACCGGCACCCGCACGCAGGTGGCTGAGACCTCGATGCCGGGGTCTATGATCTTCTTGGTCTCCACCGCCATTTTCCACTCTTCTTTGGTGGCGCCATCTTCAAGAAAGACGTCGATATGAGGGATTACGTTAAAGGCGATCTGCTTGGTGAACTTGGCCTTTTCCACCGGGTTGTTCATATAGATGGCGCGGGTCTGGTCGAACAGCTCGTCCATGGCCTCGCGTCCGGCGCCCGACGTGGACTGATAGGTGGCCACCACCACCCGTTTGATGGGCGCTGCATCGTGCAGGGGTTTCAGCGCTATCACCATCTGGATGGTGGAACAGTTGGGATTGGCGATAATGTTGCGCGCCGTATAACCGGCGATGGCCTCGCCGTTGACCTCAGGCACCACCAGCGGCACGTCCTCGTCCATGCGGAAGTGCGAGCTGTTGTCGATGACCACGGCGCCGGCTTGTGCGGCCCGCGGCGCGAACGCCGCCGCTGTCTTGGCCCCGGGCGAAGAGAGCACGATGTGGGTGCCGGAAAAATCATAGTCGTCCAGGGCCTGCACTTTGAGCACCTTGTCCTCGCCGAAGGAAACTTCTTGGCCCGACGAACGCTCGGAGGCAAGCGCCACCACCTCGTCGGCGGGGAACGCCCGTTCGTCAAGGGTTTGCAGCATTTCGTGACCCACTTTTCCGGTGGCGCCGACCACGGCGACCTTATAGCCCATTCCGTCCTCTTGTTCTTTGTATTCGCGGCCTATGACTTACGCCNGCACACCGGGCATTTCAAGCTTTCTGCCCCTTTACGGGCCCGTCTTCTCTAGCTCGGCCAGCACCGCATCGCCTATTTCGGTGGTGGAGACCTGCCGCGCGCCTGTCTCCATGATGTCGGCGGTGCGCGCGCCGCCAGCCAGCACCTTTTTCACCGCGCCTTCCAGGGTCTCGGCGCTGGCGCCGTCATCGAAGGAATAGCGCAGCATCATGGCGAAGCTCAACATAGTGGCCAGCGGGTTGGCCATGCCTTTTCCTGCGATGTCCGGGGCGCTGCCGTGGACTGGTTCGTACATGCCGGGGACGCGCCCCTCCGCGCTTTTTTCCCCCAGAGAGGCCGAGGGCAGCATGCCCAGCGATCCGGTGAGCATGGCGGCACAGTCGGAAAGGATATCGCCGAACATATTGGTGGTAACCATCACGTCGAACTGTTTGGGATTGCGCACGAGCTGCATGGCGGCGTTGTCCACATACATATGCGACAGCTCCACATTGGGATAATCAGCGTGCACCTGTTCCATCGTCTGGCGCCACATGAGCGTGCATTCCAGCACGTTGGCCTTGTCCACCGAACACAGCTTCCTGCCACGTTTCATGGCCAACTCGAAGGCGACACGGGCGATGCGCTCCACTTCACCGCTAGTATAGGTGAGGCTGTTGACGCCCTTGCGGGTGCCGTCGGGGAGCTCCTCCACCCCGCGCGGCTCGCCGAAATAAATGCCACCGGTCAGCTCGCGCACGATCATCATGTCGAGCCCGGCCACCACGTCGGTCTTCAGGGTCGAGGCCCCGGCCAGCGCCTCGAACACCACCGCCGGACGCAGATTGGCAAACAGGCCAAGCTCCTTGCGCAGGCCCAAAAGCCCACGCTCCGGTTTCTTATCGAAGGCCAGGTCTTCCCATTGTGGGCCGCCCACCGCGCCCAGCAGCACCGCATCGGCGTCTGCTGCAAGTTTCAGCGTCTCGTCCGTCAGCGGCTCGCCATGGGCGTCGTAGGAAGCCCCGCCCACAAGCCCATCGCTGAGCTCGTAGCCGGTGCCGCCGTGGCGGGAGAACCAGCCGATGACACGGCGCGTCTCGCGCATCACTTCCGGCCCGATACCGTCGCCGTCGAGCATGAGAATGGTTCTGGTGTCGCTCATGTGCCGCCTTCCTGCGTCTGCCCGGTCCACTGCCAGGGCTGGTCCTGTTTCTGTCCGGCTTCAAAACCGGCGATCTTGTCTTCTCTCTTTAAGGTCAGGGCGATGTCGTCATGGCCTTCCAGCAGGCATTGCTTGTTGAAGGGGTCTATGTGGAAGGAAATACTGCCGCCGTCCCCCCCATCAGAACTGGCCCCGGTGATGGTCTGGGCCTCTAGGTCCACGGTCAGCGTGGTGTTGGCCCCGCGTTCGGCACCCTCCATAAGCCTGTCCACGTCCTCCCGGGGCAGGGTAACGGGCAGGATGCCGTTCTTGAAACAGTTGTTGTGGAAGATATCGGCGAAAGAGGGCGCGATAATACAGCGGATGCCGAAATCCAGCAGCGCCCAGGGGGCGTGCTCGCGCGACGAGCCACAGCCGAAATTCCCCCCCGTGACGAGAATCTTGGCCCCGTTATAGAGCGCGCGGTTGAGAACGAAATCGGCAATTTCCTCGCCCTGCTCGTCAAAGCGGTGCTCATAGAACAGTCCCGCGCCCAGCCCCGTGCGCTTGATGGTCTTGAGGAACTGCTTGGGGATGATCATATCGGTGTCCACGTTTTCCATGGCCAGCGGCGCGGCGATACCGGTCAGTGTAGTGAATTTCTCCATGACGGCTATGCCATCTCCCGCACGTCGCAAAGATGCCCACTCACTGCGGCGGCCACGGCCATTTGCGGACTCATCAGATGGGTCCGTCCGCCGCGTCCCTGGCGGCCCTCGAAATTACGGTTGGAGGTGGAGGCGCAGCGCTCCTTAGGTTCCAGTTTGTCGGCGTTCATGGCCAGACACATGGAACAGCCCGGCTCGTGCCATTGGAACCCGGCCTCCAGAAACACCCGGTCGAGCCCTTCTTCCTCGGCCTGTTCCTTCACCAGTCCCGATCCTGGCACCACCATAGCGGTGATGGTAGCCGCCACCTTGCGGCCTTCGGCCAGCGCCGCGGCCGCGCGCAGGTCCTCAATACGCCCATTGGTGCAGGAACCGATAAACACATGGTCGATGGCCACCTCCGTCAGCCTGGCGCCCGGCGCAAGGCCCATATAGTCCAGGGCGCGCTCAACGGCCTCGCGGTGCGCCGGGTTAGACTGTGCTGCCGGGTCGGGCACAGTTCCGGTGATGGGGGCCACCTGTTCGGGGCTGGTGCCCCAGGACACCTGGGGCGCGATTCCCGCCGCGTCCAGGTTTTCCTCGCAGTGATAGTGGGCGCCCTCGTCGGAAGGCAGTGTCCGCCAATGGGCCACGGCCTGTTCCCACACGGCGCCCTTGGGCGCCAGGGGACGACCGGAAAGATAATCGAAGGTGGTTTTGTCAGGGGCAATTAGCCCCGCCCGCGCCCCGGCCTCGATGGACATGTTGCACACGGTCATGCGCTCTTCCATGGACATCCCGGCAATGGCGCTCCCGGCGTATTCGATTACATGGCCGGTGCCGCCGGCGGTGCCGATCTTGCCGATAATGGCCAGAATCACGTCCTTGGCGGTGACGCCGGGGCCGAGTTCGCCGTCCACGGTGATGCGCATGTTCTTGGCCGGAGTCTGGAACAGGGTCTGGGTGGCCAGCACGTGTTCCACCTCCGAGGTGCCGATGCCGAAGGCCAGCGCCCCGAAAGCGCCGTGGGTAGAGGTATGGGAATCGCCACAGACGATGGTCATTCCGGGCAGGGTGAACCCCTGTTCCGGCCCGATGATATGAACGATCCCCTGGCGCAGGTCACCCATGGTGAAACAGCGGATTCCGAATTCCTCGCAGTTCCGCATCAAGGTGTCCACCTGGAGGCGCGACTCGGGGTCATCGATGCCCTCCGCGCGGTCGGTGGTGGGCACGTTGTGGTCGGGCACCGCCAGAGCGGCGTCGGCCCGCCGCACCGTGCGTCCGGCGTCGCGCAGCCCCTCGAAGGCCTGAGGGCTGGTCACTTCATGGACAAGGTGGCGGTCGATATAAAGAAGACAGGTGCCGCCCTTGGACCGGTCCACCACGTGGCTGGTCCAAATCTTGTCGAAAAGGGTGCAGAACTCGGACATGGAACTCGCCGTTGGGATTCATTCAGAAGAAAGAAGTGGCGGAAAGACCGCCACCACCATCAGTCCTTCTTGTCTTCCGCCTCGACCGCAGTATCTTCGGCAGTGGCTTCTCCCGATTCCTCTTCTTCCGTCTTCTCTTCGGCTTTTTCCTCAGCCTTCTCGCTCTCTTTGGTCTCGGCCTCCGCCCCGCCCTCAGCGGCCTCTTCCGTTGTCTCGCCCTTGGCCTGTACCGCGTCAAGCACAGCGGCCTCGGCCTCGGCCTCTTCAAGATCGGCTGCGGTGGCCACTTCCTTGGTCTCGGTGGGCTCAAGATCGGCGGCGACTGCCTCCTTCTCGGCGGCAGCGCTGTCGCCATGAGTTATTTTCTCAGCGATACGGGCACGCTTGCCGGTGAGGCCGCGCAGGTAATAGAGCTTGGCCCTGCGCACATGGCCGTGGCGTGCCACCTCGATCTTCTCGATACGCGGCGAATAGAGCGGAAATACGCGTTCTACGCCCTCGCCGTAGGAAATCTTGCGCACGGCGAAAGAGGAATTGAGCCCGGCGTTCTTGCGGGCGATGCACACGCCCTCGAAGACCTGGACGCGCTCGCGGGTGCCCTCCACCACCTTGACGTGGACGCGCAGGGTGTCACCGGCGGAGAATTTCGGAATGGTCTTGTCCGCGCTCAGTTTTTCAATTTGTTCGTTTTCAATCTGCTCGATCATATTCATGGCATTGTTTCCAGTTGTCTGCCGCGCCGTTCCTTCAAATACTGCCGCGCGGGGCGCCTTGCCTTCATTATCCCCTGTCTTTTCGCCTCTACGTCTTTTTCTGCTCTTACTCCTGGTCCCTGCCGTGCCGCCGAAGATAGGCCTGCCACAGATCGGGACGGCGCTCGCGGGTTGTCTTCTCGGCCATCTCGCGGCGCCAGGCGCGGATATTGTCGTGATGCCCGGACAGCAATATTTCGGGCACCTTCCGGCCAGCCCATGTCTGGGGCCGGGTATAGTGGGGATATTCCAGCAATCCCCTTTCGAAACTTTCCTCCTCCAGTGTAGCGTCGTCGCCGACAACGCCGGGAAGCAGCCGTACACAGGCGTCAATCAGCGCCAACGCCGCGGGTTCGCCGCCGGAGAGCACATAGTCGCCGAGGCTGATTTCCTCGATGCCGCGCGTCTCCAGCACACGTTCGTCCAGCCCCTCATAGCGGCCACATAACAGGACCACACCCTTGCTCGTGGCCAGTTCGCCAACCCTCTCCTGGGTCAACAGCCGGCCCCGGGGCGAAAGATAGATCGCCGGACGGGCTCCCGTGGCTCCGGTTGCGCCTTGCTCTTCGGCCTGCACCGAATCTAGTGCGGCGGCGGCCACATCGGCGCGCATTACCATGCCGGGCCCGCCGCCGAAGGGCGTGTCATCCACGGTGCGGTGTTTATCGCCCGCAAAACTGCGAATGTCCACCGTTTCTATCGCTAAATCACCATTTTTCAGCGCCCGCCCTGCTAGGGAGTGCTCCAGGGGGCCCGGAAACATCTCCGGGAACAGGGTCAGAACTGTAGCTGTCCACGGCGTCGCGTCCTCGTTCATTGCTCCTCGCCTCCGTCATCATCGTCGTNCTCGCNCAGCCAGCGCGGTGGGTCCGCNACCACATAGCCCGCNTCCAGGTTGATNTCCGGNACNGCCTCGCGGGTAAAGGGNAGCATCATCTCGCCGCCGCCTTTTTCTTCCGGGGCGCGGATATCAAGAATGTCCCCGGCACCGTAATTATGTACCGCCTCGATGGTTCCCAGTGCCGTTCCGTCTAGGGAGCGCACCTCCAGCCCCACAAGGTCGCCGCGATAGTATTCCTCCCCTTCCGGTTCCGGCAGCGCCGAGCGCGGCACGTAGAGCTTCTTGCCCTTAAGCGCCTCCGCGTCTCCGCGGTCGGTGACGCCTTCCATTTCTACCACCACCGCGCCCCTGGTCTCACCCGTGACGCGCATGGTGGCGCTGTCCTGCCCCTCGCCAACGGTGACCTCGCCATAGGCGGCCACATGGGTGGGGTCGGCGGTGAAGCTCTTGATGCGCAGCGCGCCGCGCACGCCGTGGGCGCCGGTAACGACGCCGACACAGACCCGTTCGGACGGTGTGGTTGCGGTTGGCGGCATAGCGGACTCCCTGGCCGTGACGGTTGCGGTTCAGGACTTGTCTTTGGATGCGTCCTTTTTCTTCTCCTTGGGTGTGTTCTTCTTTTTCTCTTTGGGCTTGTCTTTCTTCTTCGCTTCTTTCTTGGGAACCTTTTTATCGGCCTTGGCTTCTTTAGCCGGGGCCTCTTCTTTCGCCTCCTCGGCGGGGGCTTTTTCTGCAGGGGCTTCCTCAGCCTCAGCCTCCTCGACCGGAGCCTCCTCTTTCATCTTTTCCGCAGGGGCTTCTTCCGCCGCCGCTTCCTCGGCGGGCGCCTCCTCAGCCGGAGCCTCCTCTTTCATCTCCTCGGCGGGCGCTTCTTCGGCGGGGGCCTCCTCAGCCGGGGCCTCCTCTTTCGTCTTTTCCGCAGGGGCTTCTTCCGCCGCCGCTTCCTCGGCGGGTGCCTCCTCAGCCGGGGCCTCCTCTTTCGTCTTTTCCGCAGGGGCTTCTTCCGTCGGTGCTTCCTCGGCAGCTGGTTCTTCGGCGAGAGCCCTTTCTGGCGCTTCCTCGGCCTTGGTCTCCTCAGTCGGAGCCTCCTCTTTTGCTTCCTTGGCGGGTGCCTCCTCAGCCGGAGCCTCTTCGGCCGGGGNCTCTTCCTTCGCTTCTTCCGTCGGTGCTTCCTCGGCGGGGGCCTCGGCGGCAGCCTTGGCTTCCGCTTCCTTGGCTTCGGCGGCGGCCTTCTTGGCTTCTTCCTTGGCGGCGAGGCGCTCCAGGGTCTTGGCCTTGGGCTTGTCTTTCTTGGTCTGTTCAGGGATAGGTGGCTTTTCGCACAGCCCCACGTCGGCCAGGAAACAGGCCACACGGTTGCTGGGCTTGGCNCCAACGCCGAGCCAGTATTTAATNCGATCTTCCTTCAGGGTCACGCGGCCGGGGTGGTTCTTGGCCACCATGGGATTATGGGTGCCCACCCGCTCGATGAAGCGACCGTCCCGGGGCATGCGGGAATCGGTGATGACAATGCGGTAAAAGGGGCGTTTCTTAGCGCCGCCCCTGGCCATTCTGATCTTTAGTGCCATGATGTATACGTCTTTCCTTTCTGGTTATCCTTTAAATAAATTGAAAAATCATGGGAATTTGAGAGAGCCGCCGGGCATGCTTTGGCGCAGCAAGTCGGTGGGGATTCTCTTGCCTTCCATTTTTCCCATTCGTTTCACCATCCGGTGCATATCCTTGAACTGCTTGAGCAGCCGGTTGACGTCGGCCACGGTGGTGCCGGAGCCGGCGGCCACGCGTTTCTTGCGCGAGGCCCTGAGNATCTCGGGNCGCCGGCGTTCGGCNGGAGTCATGGACGAAATAATGGCCTGCTGACGCTTGAGGAGTTTCTCGTCGAGATCGGCCTCGGCCACCTGTTTCTTGATCTTGCCGATGCCGGGCATCAGCCCCATGAGCTTGTCCATGCCGCCTATTTTCGAAATCTGGGCCAACTGCGCGGCAAAGTCCTCCAGATCGAAGCTCCCTTTCTTAAGCTTTTGCGCCATCTTTTCGGCTTCTTTCTGGTCGATAACTTCGGTCGCCTTTTCCACCAACCCNACCACGTCGCCCTGGCCCAGAATGCGCGAGGCGATACGGTCGGGGTGGAAGGCCTCNAGCGCGTCCAGTTTCTCTCCGGTGCCGAGCAGCTTGATGGGACAGCCGGTCACNGCGCGCATGGACAGGGCGGCGCCGCCACGGGCGTCGCCGTCGATACGGGTGAGCACAATCCCCGTGAGCGTGACCTTGTCGTGGAAGCTCTGAGCCACCCGCACCGCGTCCTGGCCGGTCATGGCGTCGGCCACAAGAAGCGTTTCCTTCGGGCTTGCCAGCGTTGCTACATTGGCGAGCTCGTCCATCAGTTTGTCGTCGATGTGGACGCGTCCGGCGCTATCCAAAAGCACCAGGTCAAAACCCTCCCGTGCCGCCGTTTCCAGGGCGCGTTTGGTGATCTCCAGCGGTTTTTCATGGGCAACAATGGGCAACGTGGCGATGCNAGCCTCGCGGCCCAAAACCGCAAGCTGTTCCTGGGCGGCGGGGCGGTAGACATCGAGCGACGCCATCAGCGCCTTTTTCTTTTCCTTGTTACGAAGGTCGCGCGCGATCTTGGCGCAGGTGGTGGTTTTACCCGAGCCCTGCAAGCCCGCCAGCAACACCGCCACCGGCGGTGCAGCGACGAGATCGAGGGCCACGCCCTCCCCGCCCAGCATCTCCACCAGATGGTCGTGGACGATCTTCACCACCATCTGGCCTGGGGTGACGCTTTTCACCACCTCCTCGCCCAGGGCGCCTTCCCGCACCTGGGCGAGGAACTCCTTGACCACGGGCAGGGCTACGTCGGCCTCGAGCAGAGCCACGCGCATCTCGCGCAGACCCTCGTTGATGTCGTCTTGCGCTAGCGCGCCACGCCCCTTGAGGCGGTCGAGGGTGGCGCCAAGCCGACTGGATAAATTCTCGAACATGGGCGTTACGGTGATTCCTTACAGCCAAAGCAAAAAAACACCAGTGCACGAAACTCGCGGGCTGGTGGACTCCGGCCCTCTCAGGGCGTGGGAGCGTTCATTTTCTCTACATCAAGCGTGAATGGCGCAGAATGTAGGGGTGGCCTGGATACAAGTCAAGTCGTGCGCCCGCATGGTACGCC
>NZAO01000078.1 GCA_002686135.1 Rhodospirillaceae bacterium | reverse complement strand
GCGATCTTGGCGCAGGTGGTGGTTTTACCCGAGCCCTGCAAGCCCGCCAGCAACACCGCCACCGGCGGTGCAGCGACGAGATCGAGGGCCACGCCCTCCCCACCCAGTATCTCCACCAGATGGTCGTGGACGATCTTCACCACCATCTGGCCTGGGGTGACGCTTTTCACCACCTCCTCGCCCAGGGCGCCTTCCCGCACCTGGGCGAGGAACTCCTTGACCACGGGCAGGGCTACGTCGGCCTCGAGCAGAGCCACGCGCATCTCGCGCAGACCCTCGTTGATGTCGTCTTGCGCTAGCGCCCCGCGCCCCTTGAGGCGGTCGAAGGTGGCGCCAAGCCGACTGGATAAATTCTCGAACATGGGCGTTACGGTGATTCCTTACAGCCAAAGCAAAAAAGCACCAGTGCGCGAAACTCGCGGGCTGGTGGACTCCGGCCCTCTCGGGGCGTGGGAGCGTTCATTTTCTCTACATCAAGCGTGAATGGCGCAGAATGTAGGGGTGGCCTGGATACAAGTCAAGTCGTGCGCCCGCATGGTACGCCAGCCGCCTCCGCCCGCGCCCCGTCACCCTCCTCTTTGAAACGGGTGGACTTCCTCCCTCGCCACACCCTATATGGCGCATATGAACGGCACACCTTTCATAAAAATGCACGGACTCGGTAACGATTTCGTCATCCTCGACGCGCGGGAAACAGCTTTCACCCTCGACGCGGCGGCTGCGCGCGCCATCGCCGACCGTCACACCGGGGTCGGCTGCGACCAGGTGATCGTCATAGAAGCTGCCGATGACGGGCTAGCCGACGTGTTCATGCGTATCTTCAACGCCGATGGTGGCGAAGTAGCGGCCTGTGGCAACGCCGCGCGCTGTGTGGCCTCGCTGCTGCTTTCAGACTCCGGGGCCGACCATGCGGTGATCGGAACCGAGAGCGGGCTGCGCGACACCGATAAAACCTCCGACGGCCATATTGCCGTGGATATGGGCCGGGCGCTGTTCAACTGGCGCGATATCCCTCTGGCCGAGGCCGTCGACAGCAACCATCCCAGCATCTCCGAAGGCCCGCTTGCCGACGGCTGCGCGGTGGGTATGGGCAACCCTCATCTGGTGTTCTTCGTGGACGACGCCGACTCGGTGGCGCTGGAAAAACTAGGGCCAAAGCTAGAACGCCACCCCCTATTTCCCGAACGCACCAATGTGGAAGTGGTGCAGGTGCTTTCCCCCGGGAAACTGCGCCTGCGCGTCTGGGAACGCGGTGCTGGCATCACCAAAGCTTGCGGTTCCGGGGCCTGTGCAGCGCTGGTGGCGGCCCACCGCCGGGGGCTGGCCGAACGCCGGGCCGAGATGGTGCTCGACGGCGGCACACTTGTGGTAGAATGGCTCGCCGATGACCATGTACTACTGACGGGGCCGGTGGCCACCAGTTTTAACGGTGAGTTGGATCAGAATCTCTTGACGACAGAGAAGGCGTCATGAGCGTAGAGCAAACAGAGAACCGGAAAACTGATATGGCCACGGCAGGCGTGGTGGACGCGGTGCGCGTGGTGACGCTTGGTTGCCGCCTCAACAGCTTCGAATCCGAGATTATCCGTGACCACGCCAGATCGGGAAACAGCATAGGAAATAAGAACCGGGGCCGTGAAACNGTGGTCATCAACACCTGCGCGGTGACCGCGGAAGCCGAGCGCCAGGGGCGCCAGNTCATCCGCCGCCTGCGCCGTGAAAGCCCGCGNGCGCGCATCGTCGTCACCGGCTGCGCCGCNCAGCTTTCCCCGGGAACCTACACCGCCATGCCNGAGGTGGATCGGGTNCTGGGCAATACCGAGAAGCTGGACCCGNCCCGNTTNCTGGCGCGTGACATGGAAANAGGCGCGCCNGTGGCGGTTTCCCACATAACNACTGTACGCNAGATGGCCCCTCATCTNGTTTCCGGATTTGAGGGCCGCAGCCGCGCCTTCCTTCAGGTCCAGCAGGGCTGTGACCGTGACTGCACCTTCTGCATNATTCCNGCCGTGCGCGGGTCCAGCCGAAGCATCCCGCTGGGGCGAATCGTCGCACAGGCGCGCATTCTCGCTGCCAACGGCTACCAGGAATTCGTACTGACTGGGGTCGATCTCGCCTCTTACGGGGACGATCTTGCCAGGGGANTAACGCTGGGAAGCACGGTGCGCCGCCTGTTGGCACAGGTTCCGGAAATTTCCCGGCTGCGTCTGTCTTCCCTCGACTTAGCCCGCTTTGACGAGGATCTTCTCTCTCTCATTGCAGCGGAGCCGCGGATGATGCCGCATCTCCACTTGAGCCTGCAGGCTGGCGATGACATGATTTTACGNCGCATGAAGCGCCGTCACAGCCGGGACCAGGCCCTTGATCTGTGCCGGGCTTTGCGCCGCCTCCGCCCGGGAATTGTCTTTGGCGCCGACCTCATCGCCGGATTTCCCACCGAGACGGCGTCTATGTTCGAAAACACCTTGTCATTTGTAGAGGAATGCGGCTTGACCTATCTCCATGTATTCCCCTTCTCCCCGCGTCCGGGCACGGCGGCGGCACGTATGCCGCAGTTGGCCAAGTCCACGCGTAAGGAACGCGCGGCGCGACTGCGTGAGGCCGGCAAGGCGGCTCTGAACTGCTATCTCGGCTCCCTGGTGGGAAGCCACGTGGCGGTTCTGGTCGAGCGCCCCGGCTGGGGCCACAGCGAGACTTTCGCGCCGGTGCGCCTCGAAGGGGAGGCTCCCAAAGGCCGCATCGTTCACGCCAGAGTAACGGGGGTGAGCGCCGCCGCTGATGACGGGGAACTTGTGGCCAAAGTCACTTCCGTCTCCGGTGCCGAAACTTTCCCGGGCGAGGCGGCGGCATGACGGAGCAGGTAACAGGGGGCTGGTTGTCGCGGCTGCGCTTGGGGATGAGTCGTTCCTCGAAAAGCATCAACGATGGCGTGGCGAAAATCTTCACCAATAACCGGCTTGATACCAAGACCCTGGATGAGTTGGAGGAGTTACTAATTTCCGCCGATATGGGCGTGGCCACGGCAAGCCAGATCGTGGGTTCTCTCGAACGCCACCGTTTCCACGAGGAAATCTCTCCCGATCAACTGCGCGAAATGCTGGCCGACACCGTCGCCGGTATTCTTGAGCCGGTGGCNAAGCCGCTGGTCCCNGATCCCGACCACAAGCCCCATGTGATCCTGGTGGTGGGNGTCAACGGCAGTGGCAAGACCACCACCATCGGCAAGNTCGCCAAGATGTATGCCAATGACGGGCTTTCGGTGATGCTGGTGGCCGGCGACACCTTCCGCGCGGCNGCTGTGGAACAGCTTGAAATCTGGGGCGAGCGCGCGGGCTGTCCGGTAATTTCCGAGGCCCCGGAGGCCGATGCCTCGGGACTTGTCTTCGATGCCATGAAAAAGGCGCAGCGCAAAAAAACTGACGTGCTCCTCGTTGATACCGCCGGCCGCCTTCAGAACAAGAAAGACCTGATGGAAGAATTACANAAGATCATCCGCGTCATGGAGAAGGTCGATGCCAGTGCCCCCCATAGCTGTCTTCTAGTTCTCGACGCCACCACTGGCCAGAATGCTCATTCCCAGGTAGAGACCTTCCGTGAGATGATCAACGTGACGGGGCTGGCTGTGACTAAATTCGACGGCACCGCGCGCGGCGGGGTGCTGGTGGCGCTGGCCGATAAATTCGCNATGCCGGTTCACGCTGTGGGCGTGGGCGAGGCCATAGACGACCTGCGGCCCTTCTCGCCGGTGGTTTTCGCCGATTTCCTGATGGGCGTGGAACGTTAGAATTTCCNCTTTTGCNGGCCTTTAAANCCGGTTTACAGGCTCCCTAGGGCGTATGAGCCACCCGCCAGATGCGGTTGCCCACGTCGTCGGCNATGAGTAGGCTCCCGTCTTTGGCCAGCGCAAGCCCGGCGGGGCGGCCCACCACCCGAGCGGTCTTCTCGCCCACGGTCCAGAATCCGGTAACGAAGGCTTCGTAATGCCCCTGCGGACGGCCGTCCTTGAAGGGAACCCGNGCCACCATATAGCCCCGGGGCTGNGCCGCATTCCACGACCCGTGCAGGGCTACGAAGGCATCACCGTGATAGTCCTTGGGGAACTGTCCACCGCCATAGAATACCAGCCCTAAAGGCGCGGAATGGGACTCGAACAAGAGGTCGGGCAGGATCGTTTTTTTCACCAGATCAGGGCGTTTCTTCGCAAGTCCGGGTTGCGGATGTGGTCCTATATAGGCGTAGGGCCAACCGTAGAAACCNTTTCGGTGGAGTCGCGTCAAATAGTCGGGCACCAGCCCATCGCCCTGTTTGTCGCGTTCATTGACCACCACGTAAAGATCCTTGGTGCCGGGATAAAAAGCGATGCCCACCGGGTTGCGCAGCCCCGTGGCGAAACTCTCGCGGTGCGAGGCATCCAGGGTGAACTCCTGTACCGAAGCGCGGGGCAAGGGTTCCTCGCTGAGATTGCCGCCCGAACCGATGGCTACGTAGAAATGCGTACCGTCGGGGTGAAAGGCCAGATTCCGCGTCCAGTGGCCGTTACCTGGACCTAGCGCGCCGCCGGCAGTGACAAGCTGTGTGGGTCCGGCGGGCCGGATCAGGCCCGGGCGGTAGGGCAGGCGCCGTACCCGCCGTGTGTCGGCCACGTAAAGCCAGTGTTTGCGCAGTGCCATGCCGTGGGGATTTCTGAAACCCTCGGCGTAAGTGACAATGGTATCGGCCGTTCCGTCACCGTCATCGTCGCGTAACAGGGTAATCCGCCCGGCTCCCGATTCGGCCAGGAAAACATCGCCGTTTTCGGCTACGGCAAGCCAGCGGGCGTCATCAAACCCTTCGGCGAAGACAGTAGCCGTGAAACCGGGAAGGGTTTTCAACTGCGGCGTGCCCTGCGCCAGGGCACGGGCGGGCGGGTTGATAGCGCTGGGAGTGGCGCCGGGGGCGGGCAGATCTTCCGCGTGCACTTCGAATCGTGTGCCGGGCTCCACATCCTGGGCCTGGGCAGGGACAAGAAAAAACAAAAATACAACCGGTGAGAGAAACCGGCTCGTCCCCTTCAGCCTGTAAAAAAGTCTAAAAGGACCTGTTGTCGCCATTTTCATCCTTCCGGTGGTGAGTGACATGCATCACTTTGTTGTATGTGCATTCGTCGTAGTATTTTGTTGAGGCTTATTCATCATATTAACCCCGACGCATGTTGCCGCCACAAGGAGCCGTGTGCAACCACGGGAAGGTCAGCAAAAGGTTTCTGGACTGCGCCGCGTCAGGCCACTGGAAACGACAGCCCCCTAGAAACGATAGCCATAGCGCACGCCCAGGGAATCCATGCCTTCATTGGGATCGCCAAATGCGTGGCCGTGGGAGATGTGATCGAGGATGATAGAAATACGGTCCCTGTTATAAAAATTCCAGCCCAGTTCCAGGGATTCCCGGAACAAGACCCGTGACCCTAAGTCTTTGCGGCCCAACTCGTTGTCGTCAATATTGCCGTCATGGACGGCGAAACCGAAGCTGAAATCAATGAAGACGCTGTCCAGGGGCCACCATTCCCAGGTCAGCCCGCCATAGGCACGGCTGGTGTCTCTGTCGTCGTTGACGGTGCCGCCGAGCATGGGCCGGGGTGACCACATGAAATCAAAAAGCTCCGGAGAAACAAACAGAGCCTCGAAATTATAGTCGTTGCCGCCTTCCTTGTTGCGGCCAAAAATCCCCGAGTCGTGGTCTAAAAAACCACCCCTCAGTTCCGAAATAACGCCCAACAGCGGCTTTCCCCGATGATGCAGGGACTGAGCCTTCTGCGCGGCCTGTGTCTCCTGTGCCACCGGAATCGGGGCGTTTGGCGGGGTGGCGCGGCGGTAGACACGCCCCCGGGTGGCGCCGGGAGAGCCCTGCGCTGTGTTTTGGGCCATGTCCTGGGCGTGGAGGACGCGGTGGTACTGGCCGGTATGAGGGTTTTCGGCCAAGGCCTGGGCGCTGATTCCGGCAATGGCAAACAGGGCCNCGGNCATCGCCCGCAAGGTGGNGGACCGGCGACAGATGCAATGTTTTCTTTGCGAATGCGATGTCACGGCTATCACTGTGCTTTCAAAATAACGCCGGCATCATACTATTCTTTCACGGTTTTCCAACTTTTTCACGGTGTCGGCCTGTCTACGGCGTACAGGTCTCGTGATCGTAAAGGCAACAAATAACAACCCAGCCGCGCCCTGTCTTTGCGGGCGATAGAGACCGTATCGCCATTTACTTTTCGCGGCGAGATGTCCCTTTGGANGGCATGGGTTTGCGGTCTCATCCATAAGGTTTTTTCGCAGCCGGGATNCCCGCCCGGGGCCATCCGGGCCGGCCCCGGTTTTCTCCCGAAATTCCGGATATGGGGGGTGACCCGGCCAGGCACGTATTCATGTGATGTCCTATCTTGTGCAGTTGCAATATCTTGCTACATGACGTTTTGTGGGCTACATTGCGTATTGATGCTGCGCCGCAAAAATTCAGTTTTGCACTGGTGCGCAGCGGCGACGCACCGGCTTTTCCTTAAGATTTTCGATGCGGGCCGCGGAAAAACAGAAGTGGAAAACAAGAACGAAAGTAACGTTACATGGATAACCCAGTGCTCTCCCCCGATCATGACGAGCTTCATGGCTATTATCTCGATGATCTTTCCCTCGGCATGACCGCCATCTACGCCAAGACTATGACCGACGCCGACATCGTCATGTTCGCGGGGATATCTGGAGACACCAACCCCATCCACCTCAACGAGGAATTTTCCGGCGGTACGGTATTCGAAAGCCGCATCGCCCACGGCATGCTGACGGCGAGCCTCATTTCCACCGTCATCGGNACCAAGCTGCCGGGGCCGGGCTGCATCTATCTCAGTCAGACCCTGAATTTTAAGGCTCCGGTGAAGGCTAGCAATACGGTCACCGCCCGCGCCACCATCCGCGAGATTATGNTCGAAAAGAAACGGGTTATTATGGACACCATTTGCAGCGTCGGCGATGCGGTGGTNCTCGACGGNGAGGCCGTCATCATGGTTCCCCGCAAGAAAAGCTGACGGCTCTTTTTTTCTTCCCCTGCTTTCCTGTCTCTGTGGCCTGTTCACGCCCCGTTCGGCGCTATACACTTCCAGCGCAATCCGCATAAAGTTTCCGGCAAAACCACGGGATGGTCCGCCCGGCGGCGGACAGAAGAGGGAATCGCGCCCATGCGCATCTTTCGCCACTATACGCATTTGCCGCGGAGCGCGCGGGGATCGGTGGTCGCGCTGGGTAATTTCGACGGCGTCCATCGCGGNCACCAAGCGGTGATCTCAAGCGCCGGCGCCATCGCCCGTGAGAGNGGCNTGGCCCATGCGGTGATGACCTTTGAACCCCACCCCAGAAGCGTNTTCCAGCCCCAGATNCCNCCNTTCNGGCTGACTCCCCTNCGCATNAAGGCGCGCTGTATCGANGCGCTGGGCGTGGACCATCTGTTCGTCCAGCATTTCGACCGTGAATTTTCACGCNTGGAGGCCGAGGCCTTCGTCACCGGCGTGCTGTGTGACGGCGTCGCCGCCTCTCATGTGGTGGCGGGCTGNGATTTTGTTTTCGGTCACGGCCGCAAGGGCGACTGCGACCTGCTCGAATGCATGGCCGCCGAGCGGGGTTTCGACTTTACCCGGGTGCCCCAGGCGGTGGATGGCTCTGGCGCCGCTTATTCCTCGACCACGGTCCGCGAACTCATCGCTTTCGGGGAACCGGCGCGGGCGGCCGTGCTGTTGGGCCGCCTGTTCGAGATCGAGGGCCGGGTGGTGCCTGGAGACGGGCGCGGGCGGACTCTGGGGTTCCCCACCGCTAATGTCCATTTCGAGGACTTTCTGCTTCCCGCCACCGGCGTTTACGCGGTGCGTGCCGGGATTGATCTGGGGCCGGAAACTCTGTGGCGCGACGGCGTCACTAATTTCGGCTCCCGGCCTACCTTCGGCGGCGGCGAAAAGGTGCTCGAGGTCCATCTCTTCGGGGATTGTGACGATCTCCGCGGCCGTCATCTGCGGGTGGCGCTGGCGGCATATCTACGGCCCGAGAAGACATTTGACGGCNCCGCCCAATTACAGGCACAAATCGCTGACGACATTGCCGCTGCCANGACGGCGCTGGCGGAACTTCCNGGCGGTGGNGAAGCAGCAGAAATTCCCCCCTCGCTGGCCGGCGCGGCGGACGGGACCACNTAAAGGACAGNCGCGGACGNACACATGGGCAACGACTATAAATCTACGGTATTTCTTCCCGCTACGGCCTTCCCCATGAAGGCGCGGCTGCCGCAGAGCGAGCCNGAAATCCTTGANTTCTGGCGNCGGTCGGGGCTGGCGGAAAAGCTGCGCNGGGCCAATGANGGCGGTGAGAAATTCATCCTCCATGACGGCCCGCCCTACGCCAACGGCCATCTCCATATCGGCCACGCCCTCAACAAGATTTTGAAGGACATCATCAACCGCTCCCAGCGCATGTTGGGGCGCGAGGTAACCTACGTGCCCGGCTGGGACTGTCACGGCCTGCCCATCGAATGGAAGATCGAGGAAAAATACCGCGCCAAGGGCCGCGACAAGGACGCGGTCCCGGCTCTCGAATTCCGCCATGAATGCCGCGAATTCGCCGATCACTGGATCACCGTCCAGAGCGAAGAATTCCAGCGCCTCGGCGTCGACGGCAACTGGACTAATCCCTACACCACCATGAATTTCGCCGCCGAGGCCGCCATCGTCTGCGAGCTCGGCAAGTTCCTCATGAGCGGCGGCCTCTATCGCGGCGACAGGCCGGTCATGTGGTCGGTGGTGGAAAAAACGGCGCTGGCCGAGGCTGAGGTAGAATACGACGACCATAAATCGACCCAGGTCTGGGTGCGCTTCCCGGTGGTCACGCCGGGGAAACCAGAACTGAAAGACACGTCGGTGGTCATCTGGACCACCACGCCATGGACTCTGCCAGGCAACCGCGCCGTGGCCTTTGGCAAAGACATGGATTACGTGCTGGTGGAGGTGGTTTCCATTGAAGAGGGTAGCTTGGCTGAAGGCGGCCAGTCTTTAATTGTTGCCGAGGCACTTTTGCTCAGTGTGATTGAAGCCGCAGGCGTTACCAAACATAAAATTGTTCACCGCTTCAAGGGCGCCGAGCTTGCCGGCACCATCTGCCGCCATCCCTTTCACGGCCAGGGCTATGACTTCGAGGTGCCTCTGGTGGAGGGCTTCCACGTCACCACCGAGACCGGCACTGGCTTCGTCCACATCGCGCCCGGCCACGGCTCGGAAGATTTCGAGGTGGGCCGGGAAGCTGGTCTGGAAGTGCCGCGCACGGTAGGCGGCGACGGCCTGTTCTACGATCATGTGCCCCTGTTCGCGGGTATGAAGGTGCTTGAGGAAGGCACCGCCGGTGCCTATTTCTCCCCTGCCGACAAGACGATAGTGGCGGCCCTGAAAGACTCCGGCGCGCTGCTGGCGACGGATAAGATCACCCATTCCTATCCCCATTCCTGGCGTTCCAAGGCGCCGCTCATCTTCCGCACCACGCCGCAATGGTTCATCTCCATGGAAACCGGCGGCCTGCGCGAGAAGGCCATGGCCGCCATCGAGGACACTCGCTGGGTGCCGCCCAGCGGGCGCAACCGCATTCACGCCATGGTGGAAAGCCGCCCCGACTGGTGCGTGTCGCGCCAGCGCGCCTGGGGCGTGCCCCTCACCGTCTTCGTGAACAAGGAAAACGGCGAACCCCTGCGCGATGAAAAGGTGTTGGAGCGCATCGTCACGGCGGTAGCCGAAGAAGGGGCCGACGCCTGGTTCTCCGGCGACCCCGCGCGCTTTTTAGGCGGTGACCACGACCCGGAGGCCTACCAACAGGTCACCGACATTCTCGACGTGTGGTTCGACAGCGGTTCCACCCACGCCTTCGTGCTGGAAGACCGCGACGATCTGGCGAGCCCGGCCTCGCTCTATCTCGAAGGCTCCGACCAGCATCGCGGCTGGTTCCAGTCCTCACTTTTGGAATCCTGCGGCACGCGGGGGCGGGCGCCCTATGAAGCGGTGCTCACCCACGGCTTCGTCTTGGATGAAAAGGGCCACAAGATGTCGAAATCGGCGGGCAACGTGGTGGCTCCACAAGAGGTCATAGATACCCTGGGCGCCGATATCCTGCGCCTCTGGGTGGCCACTTCCGACTATACCGTGGACCTGCGCATCGGGCCGGAGATTCTCAAGGCGGAGGTGGATTCCTATCGCCGCCTACGCAACACTCTACGCTACGCGCTCGGCAACCTCGCCGGGTTTGACGAAAACGAGCAGGTGGCGACCGAAGACATGCCGGAGCTGGAACGCTGGGTCTTACACCGTCTGTGGGAGCTCGACCGGCATATGCGTGCAGTACTGGACGGCTTTGACTTCCACGCTTTCTTCACCGAGCTTCACACCTTCTGCGCGGTGGACCTGTCGGCCTTCTATTTCGACATTCGCAAGGACGCCCTCTACTGCGACCAATCGGGTGCTCCGCGCCGCCGCGCCGCGCGCACGGTTCTCGACATTCTCTTGCACCATCTCACCGCCTGGCTGGCTCCGGTACTATGTTTTACCGCCGAAGAGGCCTGGTGCACCCGCTCGCAAGAGGGCGGCGCGTCGGAAACGGAAAGTGTGCATCTGCGGACCTACCCCCATGTTCCCGAAGACTGGCGCGACGACGATCTGGCCGCCAAGTGGGAAATCGTGCGCGACCTGCGCCGTGTAGTCACCGGCGCCATCGAGATTGCGCGTGCGGAAAAACAGCTAGGCTCCAGCCTTCAGGCCCATCCTGTCGTCTATGCCGATGACGCCTATCGCGACTCCGTAGGCGGGCTCGATATGGCGGAAATTGCCATTACCTCGGACCTCGATTTCGACGCCCCCGATTCCTCCGGCTCTTCTGCCGATGGGCTTTTCACCCTCGAGGACGTCCCTGGCGTGGCAGTGCTGGTGCTTCTTGCCGAAGGCGGCAAGTGCCAGCGTTGCTGGAAGGTGCTGCCCGAGGTGCCCTGCGATGACGAGGGCGGGATCTGTTCACGCTGCGGGGATGCCGTTGGCAATGGGTAATGATCCCCTGAAGTCCGGGCTGATGGTGACGGCGCTGGTGACGGTGCTCGACCAGCTTTGCAAATGGGCGATGCTGGAGATTGTCATGGAGCCGCCGCGCATCATTCCCGTCACCTCCTTCTTCAATCTGGTGCTGGTCTGGAACCGGGGGGTCAGTTTCGGCTTCCTCGGCGGTGCGTCATCGCAGTGGATTCCGTGGCTGCTCACCGTTCTGGCGCTGGCCATCATGGCCGCCCTGGGGTGGTGGCTGCGGCGGGCGGCAAACAGGCTCATGGTGCTGGCGCTGGGGCTGGTGATGGGCGGGGCGCTGGGCAATGTCATAGACCGCCTGCGTTTCGGCGCGGTGATGGATTTTCTCGATTTCCATGCTGCCGGGCTGCACTGGCCGGCGTTCAACGTGGCGGATTCGGCCATAACCGTGGGCGCGACCATGATTCTCTACGATGCCTTTTTTGTCAGACGTAATCCTTAAAAAACCCGCGGCGATGGCTTATACTCCTACTTATGATGAAAAACCCGTTATCTGTACCGGTCCGTAATCGGCCCCGGAGCCGCCCCTATCCTGCTGTCCTGGCGGTGGCGGCCCTGTTTGGCCTGTCCGCCTGTGAAGAAACACGCCATGAAATCAGCAAAGCGCTGGGTCTGGAAAAACCCGACTTCAACGAATCCGAAGTCCTGACTGGAGAGCCGCTGGCGATCCCGCCTGATTTCGACCTGCGGCCACCGGGAAGCGGCGAGGAACTCTATCATCCTTCTGCCGGTTCGGACACGCCTTCCGCCGCTATGCCCCAGGCGATTCCGGTGCAACAACAACAGCCCTATCAGCAGCCTTATCGGGGTGCCTACCCGGCCCAGCCTGCTTACGGTGCCTACCCGGCGCAGGGAGCCTATCCCGCACAGGAAACGTATCCCGGAACCTACCCGGCGCAGCCCGTTTATGGACAGGCCGCGCCCCAGGCGATTCCGCCCAGCACCGCCCAGAACGTGTTCGCCCAGGCCACCCAGGCCTACGGCCGCGGCAATACCGGCGGTTACGCTGCCACCCCCAGTGGCGCCTATAATTATGGCGGCTATAGTGGCCAGCCCGTTTACACCCAACCCTATCCTCAGCCCCACAGCAGCGTCTATGGTCAACAGCCTCTGGCGCAGGACCTGAGCGGCTATAAGGGCCAGCACCACACCATTCCGCCGGCCATCAATACCGACGCGGCCGCTCCGTCCCAGGAGTGCACGGATGTGGTGGTGGATATTTCCGGGAATTACGTCTGCAAGAACTAGGCCATGTACTCATAAAAGGGATTCACAAAACGCCCGCGATGTGATTCAAGATTCCAAACAGTTGGAGTTTTCACATGAGCGGACGCTACGATCTGACGGACTTCGAATGGTCGGTCATCGAACCTCTTCTTCCGAACAAGCCGCGCGGCGTGCCGCGCGTTGACGACAAGCGGGTGCTGAACGGCATTTTCTGGGTATTGCGCTCTGGCGCGCCGTGGCGCGATCTTCCGGAACGCTACGGCCCCTACACGACCTGCTACAACCGCTTTATCCGCTGGCGCAAAGCGGGGGTCTGGGACCGCATCATGGACGCGGTTTCCGAGGCCTATGACGGCGACATTCAGATGATCGACAGTTCCGTGGTGCGCGTTCATCAGCATGCCGCCAACGTAAAAAAAACGACCGAGTTCATTGTATGGGCCGTTCGCGAGGAGGACTGACCACCAAGGTTCATGCGCTCACGGATTCCCGCGGCCTGCCCATCAAACTGGTCCTCACCCCCGGCCAGACCCACGACGCCAAGGGGGCCGCCATGCTGCTGACCGGTTTGCCGGACGGCTGCGTTCTGCTTGGCGACAAGGCCTACGATGCGGACTGGATCAGGGAACGGATCGAGGCCCAGGGCGCGGCGGCGAACATTCCCGACAAGGTCAACCGCAAGCATCGTCACTGCTTCTCCAAGACCCTTTACAAGGAACGCAACCGCATCGAGCGTTTCTTCAACAGGATCAAACACTTCCGTCGTGTCGCAACGCGCTTCGAGAAACATGCCGCAAACTACCTCGCCATGATAAAGTTGGCCTCAATACGAATATGGCTACGCGTTAATGAGTCCATGACCTAATTCCAGGGCCATCCTTTGAGCGGCTTTTTCCCACCGTGATTCCACGTAAATCTCACCATGATCCCACCGTAACCCTGCCGTAATTCTGCCGAATTTCCGCTTCATTCTCACGCCCCATGAGCACCCCCAGAATATCCTTCAGACAATCTAACCAACGTCTCCCGCCCCTCATATCTTTCTGGGCGCTGACCCTGGGCGTCCTGCTTCTGTTCAGTGTTTCGGCCGCTGCCCGCGGTGCGGTGTTCTCACCGGAGACCTTCACCCTGGATAACGGCATGGAGGTGGTGGTGGTGCCCAACCATCGGGTGCCGGTGGTCACCCATATGGTCTGGTACAAGGTAGGGGCCGCCGACGAAGTGCCGGGTAAGTCGGGCATTGCCCATTTTCTCGAACACCTCATGTTCAAGGGCACCGACAGCGTCCCCGCTGGTGAGTTTTCCCACATTGTGGCCCGCAACGGCGGCCGTGAGAATGCCTTCACATCCCAAGACTACACCGCCTATTTCCAGAGTGTGGCTCGCGACCGCCTGGAACTGGTCATGAGGCTGGAAGCCGACCGTATGATCAGCCTCCGGCTCAGCGATGACAAGGTTCTGCCCGAGCGCAAGGTGATCCTCGAGGAGCGCAGTCTGCGCATTGATAACGACCCGGCGGCCAAACTGGAGGAAGGCGTACAAGCCTCCCTCTATCACAATCATCCCTATGGCGTGCCCATCATTGGCTGGGAGCACGAGATAGAAAGCCTTTCCACCGAGGACGCACTGGATTTCTATCGCCGCTACTACGCCCCCAACAATGCCATCCTCATCGTCAGCGGCGACATCACCGCCGAGGAGCTGAAACCCCTGGCCGAGAAATATTACGGCGTCCTCCCCGCCGGCGACGTGCCGCCACGGCTACGGCCGCGCGAACCATCCCAGAAAACGGAGCGCCGCGTGGTGCTGAAGGACCGACGCGTACGCCAGCCCAGCTGGAGCCGCACCTATCTCGCCCCCGGCTACGCCTCAGCCATTAACAAGGAAAAAACATCGCCCTATGCCCTCGACGTGCTGGCAGAGATTCTGGGCGGCGGCGCCACCAGCCGTCTCTACCGTTCCCTGGTAATGGGACGGGGGGTGGCCGCGTCCGCCGGGGCCTATTACGGGGGCGACCGTCTCGATGGTGGCAGCTTCACCATTTACGGAATGCCGCTTCCCGGTGGTGGGCTTGGAGTGCTGGAGACAGCCATGAGCGAAGAATTGCGCAAACTTTTGGAAGGTGGAGTCACCAGCGAAGAAGTGGAAAAAGCCAAGCAGCGGCTGCGTGCGGAGGCCATCTACGCCCGCGACAGCCTGTTCAATCCGGGCCGCGTTCTTGGCACGGCGTTGACTACAGGACGCAGCGTCGCCGACGTGGAGGCCTGGCCCGACCGCATCGCGGCGGTGACCAGGGGTGAAGTTCTAGCCGCCGCGCGCGCAGTGCTGCGCGATGAAGTTTCCGTCACCGGGGAGCTCCTGCCTGAGCCCGCCCCGGATTCCGATCCTGAGCCTGCTACTGATTCCACCAGCGGAGGCTCCGGCCCGTGAGCGGCCACAAACAAAACTCTACCCTGTGGTGGTCCCTGATCGCAGTGGCGATCCTGCTCCTCGCCCTAGCCTTCTACTTCAGCCTGCGCCAGCATCGTGGGCCGCTGCCCGTTTCCTCGGCCTATGGCATGCAGATCGAACGGGTGGTAAGCGCGGACGGTATCGAGGCCTGGCTGG
>NZAO01000077.1 GCA_002686135.1 Rhodospirillaceae bacterium | reverse complement strand
ATTACGGCTCGGCCTGGCGCTGGACATACCGCCGCCGGGCTGGCGCCTGGCCAACCGCGAGATCGCCAAGACCGTAACGGCGGCACTTCTGGCCGAAGAGAAAGTGGCGCTCCGTTGCAATGTTCCCGACGGCGGCTGGCTCACCGGGGCGGGTCTGGAGTTTCACGATGACGCGCTCCTTTCCATTCGGATCGGTGCCGACGCCACGCCGCCCGCCGACGGCGAGCTTCTCTTCCATCCGCCGGTGCTGGCGCTGGGGGTGGGCTGCGAGCGCCAGACGGAACCGGCAGAACTGGAAGCACTGGTGACGAAAACCTTGGCCGAACATGACTTGAGCCCCCTGGCCGTGGCCTGTGTCTGTTCCATTGACCTCAAATCGGACGAGGCGGCGGTGCATGCCTTGGCCGAGTCTCTGGGCGTTCCGGCCCGGTTCTTTGACGCCACGGCGCTGGAGGCCCAGGCCCCACGCCTGCAAACCCCCTCGCCGGTGGTGTTCCGCGAGACCGGCTGTCACGGCGTCTGCGAGGGTGCGGCGCTGGCGGCGGCGGGAGAGGGAAGCGAACTGGTCATACCCAAAGCCAAATCGGCCCGTGCCACCTGCGCTCTAGCCCTGGCCGCCTCGCTTCTGGACGCCCATGCAATTGGCGCCCCCCGGGGCGAGCTGGCGGTGATCGGCATCGGTCCGGGTGCGGAGGACTGGCGCACGCCCGAAGCCAGCGCGGCGCTGAGCCGAGCCGATGACGTGGTGGGCTATGATCTCTATTTCGATCTTGTGGCCGAAACCACGGCCCGGACACAACGTCATACCTTCCCTATGGGGAAAGAAGAGGAACGGGCGCGCGCCGCTCTCGATCTGGCTGCGGCTGGGAAACGGGTGGCGCTGATCTCGTCTGGGGATGCCGGTATCTACGCCATGGCCTCCCTGGTATTCGAGCTTCTCCACCACGGGAAAAGGGAAGACTGGAGCCGGGTCAAGGTGACGGTGGTTCCCGGCATTTCCGCCCTTCAGGCTGCCGCCGCCCGTATCGGCGCACCGCTGGGTCACGATTTCTGCGCCATTTCCCTTTCCGATCTGTTGACCCCCCGCGAGGATATCGCAAAACGGGTGCGAGCGGCGGCGGAAGGGGATTTCGTGGTGGCTTTTTACAATCCGGTTTCCAGGTACCGCCGTGACCTTCTGGAGGAGGCGAGGGACATCCTGCTTTTCCACCGTCCCGCAGACACTCCGGTGGTGCTGGCCCGCAATCTCGGACGTCCGGGTGAAGAGGTCGCGGTGACCACCCTGGAGGCCCTCACTGCCTCCCAGGCCGACATGTTGACGCTGGTCTTGGTGGGCAACAGCCACACAGTGGCCGTACAGCGGGGTGAGAGCCTGTGGGTCTATACGCCGCGCGGCTACGGCGACAAGGAAAAGCCAGTAGGCGCGCCGAGCGCGGACAGGAAAAGGAGCGCAGGCTGACATGACCGTCCACTTCATCGGTGCCGGGCCCGGTGCACCGGACCTCATCACGGTGCGCGGCCTTGAACTGATCCGCGAATGCGGTCTGGTGCTCTATGCCGGTTCCCTGGTGCCGCAAGAGGTGGTAGCGCAAGCCGCGCAAGACGCCAAAGTCATGGACAGCGCGCCCCTGACCCTGGACGAGATCATCGAAGCCATCCGCGAGGCCCATGCAAGCGGGTTGGATGTGGCGCGGGTCCATTCAGGCGATCCCTCTCTTTACGGGGCCATCGCCGAGCAGATACGCCGCCTCGATGACCTTTCCATCCCCTATGACGTGACCCCCGGCGTGCCGTCCTTTGCGGCGGCAGCGGCGGCCATGAAGACCGAATTCACCCTGCCGGGAGTGTGCCAGACAGTGATCCTCACCCGGACCTCGGTTACATCCTCTTCCATGCCCGAGGGCGAGGATTTGGAAACGCTGGGGAAAAGCGGCGCCACCTTGGCTATCCACCTTTCCATCAACAATCTGGCTATCCTGGTGCGGGACCTGATCCCGCTCTACGGAGAAACCTGCCCGGTGGCGGTGGCGTGGCGGGTGAGTTGGCCCGACGAGACCATCATCCGGGGCACGCTGGCCACCATCCGTGATGCTGTTAAAAAGGCGGGGATCACACGCACTGCCCTCATTATCGTGGGGCCCGTCCTGGGCGGGGAAGATTTCGACGACAGCCGCCTTTATGCCCCCGGCCACAGCCACATCATGCGGCAAAAAAAATAGCCCTTAGAAACAGCCTTAACCGTTTCCGCTCTAGTTGCCCTGAAGGGCTTTCTTGACGATTTTCTTGATCTGCCGGTTACGGCCGTTATCGGCAAAGGTCTGAACATCGCGTCCCGTATAATCCTGAAGCATCAGGTCACTGCCTTTTTCGATGAGCAATTCCACCATCCGGGTCTGCCCAGCCTCGACGGCCCGCATCAGGGGGGTAAAGCCGTTACGGTTCTGGATGTCGATATCAGAACCGGCCTCGAGCAGGAGTTCCACCACATCCGTGTGGCCGCGCTCACAGGCCCAGACCAGCGGCGTATTGCCGAATCTGTCCTTGAAATTGATGTTGGCGCGGTATTTGAGCAGGGTTTCCGTCATCTCCACGTTACCATCCTTGGCGGCGTAGAAAAGCGGGGTCAGGCCCTTACCATCTACCTTGTTCACGTCATATCCGCGCTCCAGGAATCCTTCCACCTTCTCCACGTCGCCGTCGCGCACAGCGGTGATATAGACCAGTTCAGGAAAAATATCGCTTTCCAGCGCCGCCACAGAAACGGGACAAAGAAGCGCCAGCCCCACGAGGGCGATAACAAAATTACGCATGATTATTCCATCCAAGCCCCAGGAATGCCCCTTATTAGCGCCGACCAGCGGCGGTTTCGTCAAGCTGCTTCACGCGCATATAGAGCCAGGCCAGTATATCCTCTATCCGCTCCAGCCTGGGACCGGGTTCGGGCGCGGGCCGGGAGAGAAAGAGAACGGGGATTCTGGCCTCGCGAGCCGCGATGATCTTGGCTTCGGTGGCGGTCCCGCCGCTCATCTTCGCCACCAACACGTTGATGCGGTAGCGCTTTATAAGCGCCCGTTCCTCATCCAGGCTAAAGGGGCCGCACTTCATGACAACCTCGTAATCCTTGCCTTCTGTTCCCAGCGGCAGCCCCCCCTCGGGGCGGGAGACCAGACGCACCAGGAACCATGATTTCGGCTGACCCGGCGGGCGCTGCCGGGCGAAGGCCTCCAGGCCACCCGCGCCCAGTGTCAAAAACACGCGCCGCTCCACCCAGGGCAGGGATTCGGCCACGGCGGTCATGTCGGGAAGTTCCACCCATTGGTCCCCGGGCTGTTTCCGCCATGGCAGACGGTCGAGAACGATCCGCTCTACGTTTTGCGTTTTACAGGCAAGCCGCGCATTCCTGGAAATGGTGGCGGCAAAGGGGTGAGTGGCGTCAATGAGCCAGTCCACTTCCTGTTGTTGCAGATAATCTCCAAGGCCCTGCGGGCCGCCGAAGCCACCGATGCGGACCTCTCCGGGGATGCCGATGCCCCGGACCCCCGTGGTCTCGACCCTGCCCGCAAGCGACGTGATGACCCGCAGCACCTCGCCATGAGCCGACGTCACCAGACGCGCCAGTTCGCCCGCTTCGGTAGTGCCCCCAAGTATCAACAAGGTCTGTGTCATTGCCGTGTTTTCCCTTCCGGAAACGGCGATCATCCTGCGGCACACCCCACTAGTTTGCCGCCGCTGTCGAAGATGGCCACCTCCACCAGCATATCCGATATGTCGCCGCCATTGTCCAAAACCTCGAGCGCCACCTGCCGCGCTTCTTCCGCGATGCGGTCGGCCAGGGGCAGGTCATGAGCCCGCGCAAAATTGAGAAGCGCCCCGGCGGAGCCAACGGCCAGGGCGAAGACGACCTCTTCGTCGGCACCCATTTCCACAAGGTGGGTGGAAAGCCGGGATAAATCCACCCTGGAGCGCCCCGAATGAAGGTCGAGGTGTCCCGCCGCCAGCTTCGATATCTTGGCGAATCCCCCGGCCAGAGTCAGCCTCGGCACAGGGTAGCGGCGCAGGTATTTAAGCAGCCCGCCAGCGAAATCTCCCATTTCTACAAGCGCAGCGTCGGCNAGTCCGTGCANTTTCTGTACCCCGCGTTCCGAAGTACGGCCGGTGGATGCNGCGATATGGGTAAACCCGCCCGCCCGCGCCACATCCACNCTGCGGTGGATGGCTTCGATCCATGCCGCACAGGAATAGGGGACGACGATGCCCGTGGTGCCGAGAACAGACAGCCCGCCGACGATGCCAAGACGCTGGTTGAGGGTTTTTCGCGCTAGCNTTTCACCGCCGGGGACAGAAACGGTGACGGTCACATCATGGGCAACACCGTGGTTGGCGGCAATGGCGGCGATTTCGTTCCGCATCATTTCGCGTGGAACGGGGTTGATGGCGGGTTCGCCCACCTCCAGCACCAGGCCGGGCCGCGTGACCTCGCCCACGCCTTCCCCGGCGCGAAACACCACGCCGCCGCCGTCCTCCCGCAAACGNACGGTGGCGCGGATTTCCGCGCCGTGGGTGACGTCGGGATCGTCCCCGGCATCCTTGATAATTCCCACCGTGGCATGGACGCCTTTGGCGTCCTCGCTCTTTTCTTTGGTAGCAATGGCGAAGGAGACGCGCTCGCCGCGCGGCAGAGTAATGGTGACGGGGTTGGGGAAGTCGCCGCCCAGAAGCGCCTCGAAGGCTGCCACAGCGGCTGCTGTGGCGCATGCCCCGGTGGTATAACCCGTGCGCAGGTCCTTTTGTGGCCGTTTCCGCATAGATGTCAGTCTAGCCGCCCCACCACGGGGCCGAAAGCCACCGTCTAGTAATCTGCTGGACCTTTCCCGATGCCCCCGTCGCGGATAGACTGCGCCCTTCCACTGCAACCTCGGGAAGGATTTCATGGACCAACAGCCGAAACTCATCGAACAGGGGCTTTCCCTGGAGCTTGCNCCCTTCGAGCCGGGCTGGGTGTGGCTGGTAGGGGCGGGGCCGGGCGATCCCGGATTGCTCTCTCTCTATGCCCTGCATGCCTTGCAACATGCCGATGTGATTGTCTATGACGCGTTGGTGGCCCGCAACATCCTCGAACTAGCGAACAAAGAGGCNCGGCTGGAATTCGCCGGCAAGCGCGGCGGCCGTCCCTCACCCACCCAGCCCGACATTTCCCGCCGTCTGGCAGCCCTGGCGAAAGAAGGGCTGCGGGTACTACGCCTGAAGGGTGGCGATCCCTTCGTGTTCGGACGTGGCGGAGAGGAAGCCCTGGCCTTGGTGGCAGCCGGGGTGCCTTTCCGCCTAGTGCCCGGAGTCACTTCTGGCATCGGCGGGTTGGCCTATGCCGGGATTCCCGTCACCCACCGCGAAACCAATTCAATTGTCACCTTCGTCACCGGCCATATGGCGGGCGGCGAGCTTCCCGACGCCATAGAATGGAAGGCGCTGGCCCGTATATCGCCGGTCATCGTCTTCTATATGCCACTCACTCATCTCGGGAAAATTTCCGATCACCTCATGGCTGCGGGCCGGGGCGAAGGAGAGCCCGTAGCCGCGATCTCCAAGGCCACCACACGGAACCAGCAGGTTCTCACCTCCACCCTCGGAGAATGCGCCGAGGCGGTCAGGGTAAGCGGCATCAAGCCGCCGGTGCTGTTCGTGGTGGGACCGGTGGTGAAGCTGCGCGATGGCCTCGACTGGCTGGGGGCGCTGTCCGGCAAGCAACTCTATCCCGATCCCCTTAAAAGCGGAGGCGACACATGACGGATCCTCTAGATCAGAGACCGTTTTGGGGCGCGACACCCCTTTTCGTTCTCATGGCGGTGGCGGTGGCGGTGGTGCTGACGGTCTGGGCGCTGCTTGGTGGAGCGGGGCAGCAAAAGCCCCAACCCGTCGTCCTCGGCAGCCCCATCACCCTTGCCGACCAGTATGGCCGCAGGGGCGGGGGCGACGCCATGGCGGGGAAGTTCCTGCTCGTTACCTTCGGCTATACCTTCTGTCCCGACGTCTGCCCCACCATCCTGCGCGACATGAGCGCGGCGGTGGACCTGTTAGGCGATGAGGGGGAAAAAGTGGTTCCCGTCTTCATCACCATTGATCCGGAACGCGACACGCAAGAACGGATGAAGGGCTATGCCGCCCATTTCCACCCGCGCCTGCTCGCCTTTACCGGCGCCCCAGAGGAAATCGCCGCCACCGCCGGGGACTTCCGTATCTACTATGCCCGCTCGCAGGTGGAAACAGGGATGGACGACTATCTGATGGACCATACGGCGCTGGTTTTCCTGATGGCGCCAGACGGAAGCTACATCGCCAATTTTTTCTACGGCACAACGCCGGAAAACATGATGATGGTCATGGAGCAACACCTGTGACGGCATGCCTATGACACCTCCGGGCATCATCATCGCCGCCCCGGCCAGCGGCAGCGGTAAGACCGTCCTCACACTTGCCCTGTTGCGGCATCTGAGCCAGTCCGGCCTCGCGGTGGCCTCGGCCAAGACTGGCCCCGACTATATAGACCCTGCCTTTCATGCCGCCGCCACCGGGCGCGCCTGCGTCAATCTCGATCCCTGGGCCATGCGCGGGGAAAGCCTAGACCGTCTCATTTCCCGTATGGGGCAAGGAGCGAAACTTCTTATATGCGAAGGCGTCATGGGCCTGTTCGACAGTGCCGCCAGCGGTTCAGGATCGAGCGCCGATCTGGCGGTGCATACGGGCTGGCCGGTGGTTCTGGTGGTGGATTCTCGCCACCAGGGGGCCTCGGCGGCCGCGGTGGTGCGGGGATTCGCCTCCCATCGCGATGATGTGGAGGTGGCGGGCGTGGTCTTCAATAATGTGGGCGGCGCCCGGCATACCGATATCCTGCGTGAGGCCACGGCCGCAGCCCTGCCGGAGCTGCCGGTTCTTGGTTGTGTGCCCCACGATCCCGCCTTGACCCTGCCTGAGCGCCATCTCGGCTTGGTCCAGGCGGCGGAACATCCCCAACTCGAGGCCTTCCTCGGAACCGCCGCCCAAAACCTCGCCGCCCATGTGGACACGGACGCCCTGGTGGCCCTGGCGCGGTCTGCTCGGATAAAAGAGAAACCCCCGGCTGTTGCTCCCGTATTGATTCCCCCTCTAGGCCGGCGCATCACCGTGGCCCGGGACGAGGCTTTCGCTTTTTCCTACGCATCCGTGCTGGAGGGCTGGCGCGGGGCCGGGGCGGAGCTTTGCTTCTTCTCGCCACTGGCCGGTGAAGGACCGGACGAGACGGCGGACGCCGTTTACCTGCCCGGCGGTTATCCCGAGCTTCACGCGGGAAAGCTGGCGGCGAGCGCTGATTTCCTGGGCGGCCTGAAAGGCGCCGCCGAACGGGGCGCCGTGATCTTCGGGGAATGCGGGGGCTATATGGTTCTGGGCGAAACGCTTATGGACGGCGAGGGGACCTCCCACGCCATGGCAGGGCTGCTGCCGCTTGTCACCACCTTCGCCACGCGTTCCTTGCATCTGGGCTATCGTGAGGTGCGGTTGGCGACGGAAACGGCGTTAGGGGCAAAGGACGCTCTCTTCCGGGGCCATGAATTCCACTATGCGGAGATCATGGAAGAAGGGCCGGGGAACGCCCTGTTGGCCTGTCATGATGCCCGGGGCGGGGCGCTGGGGCCCGCCGGGCTGTACTCGGGCAAGGTGATGGGTTCCTTCATCCACCTCATTGACGGGGGATAACAGAAGACCTTTCGGAGGTGCTTGCTTGGGGGGTGTTACCTACCGATGCCGATGCCCGACATGAGTTGGTCCCAGAACCCGGCGCCGGGGTGGATTTCCCTTTCCCCGGAGGACGTCTCGGCCTCTACCACGATTCCGGCGGGGGCGGAAAAGGCCTCCGGCGTCGTCGCCACCAGCCGCGCGCCGGGAAGCTGGCGCGGCGCCAGTCCTTGATGGGCCACCAGCATGAACTCCCGCCACAGCCGCGCCGGCAGGCCGCCGCCGGTAACCTTCGCCATGGGCGTGTTGTTGTCATTGCCAAACCACACCCCGGTGACTAGATCGGCGCTGTAGCCGATGAACCAGGCATCCCGGAAATCCTGGCTGGTGCCGGTCTTGCCCGCCGCCGGGCGGCCGATCCACGCCGCCTGTCCCGTGCCCAGGGCGATCACCGCGCTCAGCATATCATGGAGCCGGGCCACGTTGCCCGGCGCGATCACCCGGCCCGGCCCGGAACCGGCGCGGCGATAAAGAAGCTCCCCCTCGCTGCTGTGGATTTCCCTGATGCCGTAGGGCCACACGCCCTCTCCTTCATTGGCCAGTGCCGCATAGGCCCCCGTCATTTCCATCAGACTCACCCCAGCGGTGCCCAGCGCCAACGCCGGTCCTTTGGGCAAGCTCGATGTGATGCCCAGCCGCCGGGCGGCCTCGCGTACACGCCCACGTCCCGAACGCTCACTGACCCGCACCGCCACCGAGTTAATGGAACGGGCCAGCGCCTCTTTCAAGGATACCGCGCCCACGTATGTGCCGCCATAGTTGCGGGGACTCCAGCCCTCTACCGTTACCGGCGCGTCCTGGAAAGTGTCCTCGGGGCGCATGCCGCTTTCCAGCGCCGCCAGATAGACCACCAGCTTGAAGGCGGAGCCGGGCTGGCGCCGGGCCTGGGTGGCGCGGTTAAACTGGCTGTCGCCGTAGTCGCGCCCGCCCACCATGGCCCGTATAGCGCCCTCGGGGCTGAGCGCGATCAGCGCCGCCTGGCGGGCATCGGCTTGGAGGCCCTCCTTCTCGGCAAGTTCCACCAGGTTGGTCTCGGCGTTCTTCTGTAGGGTCCTGTCCAGCGTGGTAGCGACCACAAGATCATGGTCGGCACCGCCGATATAGCCGGAAATGCGGGGTAGGACCCAATCCACAAAATAGCGCGTACTGCGCGGCGGGGCCTTGGAAAATTTCAGCTTCGGCATGGCCTGTTTCGCGTTTTTCATCTGAGCGGGCGTGAGATAGCCCGCCGCCACCATATTGGCCAGGATCTGAGCCGTGCGTTGCTCGGAAAGCTCTGGATTGCGTGTGGGGGCGAATCGCGACGGAGCTTTGAGCAGGCCTGCGATCAAGGCCGATTCGTACAAGCTCAGATCACGGGTGCTCTTGTTGAAATACTTAGCCGAGGCAGCCTCCACGCCATAGGTGCCGGCACCCAGATAGACCCGGTTGAGATAGATGGCGAGCAGCTGTGCCTTTGTGAACCTGCGTTCCAGCCACAGGCTCAGCATGCTTTCCTGAATCTTGCGCCTGATGGTGCGTTCGGGCGTAAGGAACAGATTCTTGGCGATCTGCTGGGTGATGGTGCTGCCGCCCTGGACGATGCGACCGCTCTTGAGGTTGACCCACATGGCCCGCGCCAGCCCGATCACATCGATTCCGAAATGCCCGAAGAAACGCCGGTCCTCAGTGGCGAGAACGGCCTCGATCAGGGTCTGCGGCATCTCGTCGGTCTGGATGGGGCGGCCGTAGAGGTCGCCAAAGGTAGCGATGACCCCGCCCGCGCGGTCGAGAAGGGTGATGCTGGGCCGCCGCGTGGCCGCCGACAGCCTGTCGATATCGGGCAGGTCTATGGCATACCAGCCGATGACCCCACCCAGCGAGACACCGCCCCAGATGGCCGCCAGCACCGCCCCTTTCACGAAGACGCCTAGTAGGGACCCTCGTTTTTTCCGGGAATCTTTCCGGCGGGAGGATTTTTTAAACGCTTTCTTCGGTTTTTTAGCGGCAGCGGATTTGGGCTTGCTTCCGCGCCGCGTTTCCGTGCGGCCGGTGCTGGGGATATCCACCCGGCGGCTGCCGCCGCCCTTGCCCGAACGTGATGCCATGGTTGAGCCCGTCCCCGAGAATTCCCTACGCGAAGGCCCAAGGGAAGCCCATAATCACGGCGGAATTGGGGCAAGAACGCCGAACACTCCGCACAGGGGGCCGCCGAAAAAATTTCCATAATCCAGCAGGGAGTGGTTGGGGGATAAAAAGAGAGAGAACGTCGGGCCGAAAAAAGAAGGCTAGGGGACGTCGGCCCCTGACAAAGAGGGCTTAATTCAGTAAGGCGTCCCCTTAATTCCCTAAGGGTCTAGATAACTTGATTACTTATGGTCTCTATTCCCAAACATTCTCCTGATGAGCCTGTAGAGGTCCTGATCCCGGTTATTGCAACGCCACCCGCATTCCTTGAGATGGAGAGAGGTGGTGAGGGGAGAGGCCCCCCGCCCCTTAAATATCCAAATTTGCCACTTTTAGAGCGTTGTCCTGGATGAATTCGCGGCGCGGCTCCACCACATCACCCATCAGTGTGGAGAACACTTCCTCAGCGGCGTCGCCGTGGTCCACCTTCACCTGAAGCAGGGTGCGCGCCTGCGCGTCGAGGGTGGTTTCCCAGAGTTGGTCGGGATTCATCTCGCCCAGCCCCTTGTAACGCTGGACCGAAACGCCCTTGCGCCCCAGATCCATCACCGCCTCTACCAGGCCGGTGGGTGCGGTGATGGTGATATCGCCATCCTTTGTGGTGAGCCGTGCGTGGCGCGTATAGACCGCCTGAAGCTCGCCTGCCATGTCGTCTAGCTTGCGTGCCTCAGAGCCTTCGATGAGATCGCGGCTAATCACGTATTTCTCCGGCACCCCACGCAGGCGGCGCGAAAACACAAGCCCCGAATCACCGTCGAAGACGCCGCTCCAGCCCCGTTCATGCTCCGGTGACAGGGCGTCTAGCCGCTTGGCGATATAAGCGGCGGCCTCGCCGGCGCGGGTCGGGTCGGCATATATTTCGTTATTGAGGGCCCCGGCGATGGCGGTCTGTTCGGCGACACCGGCATTGCCGATGCGCCGCGTCATGGGCCCCAGCAGGGTGCGCGCCAACCGCGCCCGGTCGATAAGCTCGCGCAGGTCGCTTCCCGCCCGCTGGCTATCGTCATAGAGAGTGAGCACCACCTCGTCTAAGGCCGCGTCGATGAGGAAATCCTCCAATCCGCGCTCATCCTTCAAATAGACCTGGCTGTTGCCCCGCTTGGTGCGATAAAGCGGCGGCTGGGCGATGTAGAGGTACCCCTTCTCAATCAATTCGGGCATCTGGCGGTAGAAGAAGGTGAGAAGCAGGGTGCGGATATGGCTGCCGTCCACGTCAGCGTCGGTCATGATGATGATCTTGTGATAGCGAGCCTTTTCGATGTCGAAATCCTCGGGTCCGATGCCGGTGCCAAGCGCCGTGATCAAGGTGCCGATTTCCACCGAACTCAGCATCTTGTCGAAACGCGCCCGTTCCACATTCAAGATCTTGCCGCGCAGGGGCAGGATGGCCTGAGTGGCGCGGTCGCGCCCCTGCTTGGCGGAACCGCCGGCGGAATCGCCCTCAACGATGAAAAGCTCGCTTAAGGCCGGGTCGCGCTCCTGACAGTCGGCCAGTTTTCCGGGTAGGGACGACACGTCGAGCGCGCCCTTGCGGCGGGTGAGGTCGCGAGCCTTGCGCGCGGCCTCTCGTGCAGCGGCGGCCTCCACCACTTTCGAAACCACCTTCCTGGCCTCGGCGGGGTGTTCCTCGAACCACTGGCCAAGCTTATCGCCGACGATGCCTTCGACGATGGGGCGCACCTCCGAAGACACCAGCTTGTCCTTGGTCTGGGAGGAAAACTTGGGGTCCGGCACCTTCACCGAGAGGACACAGGTCAGGCCTTCCCGCGCGTCATCACCCGAAAGCGCCACCTTTTCCTTCTTGGCGATGCCGGTCTCGGCGGCAAAGGTGTTGATGGTGCGGGTCAGTGCCCCGCGGAATCCGGCAAGATGGGTGCCGCCGTCACGCTGGGGGATGTTGTTGGTGAAGCACAGCATGGTCTCGTGGTAGCTGTCGGTCCACTGTAGGGAGGCCTCCACTGTCAGCCCATCGCGCTCGCCGGTGATGGTGATGGGGGGCGCGTGCAGCGGCGTCTTGGAGCGGTCGAGATAGCGGACAAAGGCCTCGATTCCGCCCTCGTAATGCATTTCCACGGAGTTGGGCTCCACCCCGCGGCGGTCGTTGAGGACTAGCGTTACCCCGGAATTGAGGAAGGCCAGCTCGCGCAGGCGGTGTTCGAGCTGGGCGAAGTCGAACGCCGTGTTGGAAAAGGTCCCCGGTGAGGGGTGAAAGGTGATGCTGGTGCCGGTCTTGTCCTCGGCCTCGCCTACTGCGTCCAGCGGGGCTTCGGCCTCGCCGTCGTGAAAGCGCATGAAGTATTCCTTGTCGTTGCGCCAGATGGTGATCTCCAGCTTGTCGGAAAGGGCGTTGACCACCGAGACGCCGACGCCGTGCAGGCCGCCGGACACCTTGTACGAGCTATGGTCGAATTTTCCCCCGGCGTGAAGCTGGGTCATGATGACCTCGGCCGCCGAAATTCCTTCCTCGGTATGGATGTCCACGGGAATCCCGCGCCCATTATCCACCACCGTCACCGATTCGTCGGGGTTGAGCGTCACCGTGATGAGGTCGCAGAATCCGCCCAGCGCTTCGTCGATGGAATTGTCCACCACCTCATAGACCATGTGGTGCAGGCCCGATCCGTCATCGGTGTCGCCGATATACATGCCGGGGCGCTTGCGCACGGCGTCGAGCCCGCGCAGCACCTTGATCTGTTCGGCGTCATAGCCGCCATTGATCTCTCCGCCCTCGGTCATATCTGGCGTTTCGGGAACTTCGGGTGTTTTTTGGTCTTTTTCACTCATCTTCGGTTTCGTGATTGTCTGTGGGTCATACTTGGGGGCTCATAATCGGGTTCATAGCTCAGACAGCAAGAGCCACGCCGTCGGCCACGTGATAAAAATGCGCCCGGCCCGAGAGGCCCTTGAACTGGACCGGGTCGGTGCCGGTAAGCCAGGCCTGGGAGCCCAGAGAGCCAAGCCGCTCGAACAGCGCGTTGCGCCGCTCGTTGTCAAGATGGGCCGCCACCTCGTCCAGCAACAGCAACGGCGCCGCGCCCCGCGCTTCGCGGATCAGCCCCGCCACGGCCAGAAGAATGGAGATCAACAATCCTTTCTGTTCTCCAGTGGAGCACTCCCTGGCCTCCACACCGCTGGGGCTCATCTCCACCTCCAGATCACTGCGCTGTGGCCCGTGGGCGGTGCGTCCGCTTTCCGCGTCATGAGCGCGGCTTGCCGCTAGTGCCGCGTGGAAGCGCTCCTCAGCATTCAGCGCCGGCCCCTCGTCTAGCCAGGTCTCCACGTCACCGGTGGCCTGTACGCGGGGCACGGGAAAGGGCCCGCAGTTGCGCTCACAGGCATGGTTCAGCATAGCCGCCATTTCCCGCCGCGCGCAGGCGATGGCGATTCCGGTCTGGGCCAAGGTCTCTTCCAGGCAGGAAAGCCAGGCTGGGTCGGCGTAACCGCCTTTTTCACGCAGCAGGCGGGCGCGTTCGCGCAAGACTCGCTCGTAAGAAGCTGTGCGCGCGGCATGTCCGGGATCAAACCCCGCTACGATGCGGTCGAGAAACCGCCGTCGAGCGCCGACGCCTTCGCAAAACAGTCGGTCCATGGCCGGCGTAAGCCAGACCGAGCCCATCCATTCCGTCAGCGCGCCCGGACGCGCGGACTGGCCGTTGATGTGAACCATGCGCCGTGCGCCGCTACGTTGGTCGTTACCGCCATCGCCGTGGTTTTCCCCTGAATCCCCGCCAGAATCCTGGCCCGGCTCCAGGCCGGTGCCCAGATCCACCTCGCCTGCGGGAGTGTCCAGGGCCGCAGCGACGGCCCACACCGCGCCGGGGCCGGCGTCGCGCCGTGTTACGTCGCCCAGCCGCGCTCCGCGCAGGCCCCGTCCCGGCGCCAGGTAGGACACCGCTTCGAGAAGGTTGGTCTTGCCCGCGCCGTTGGCCCCAGTCAGCACCACCGGGCCGGGATTCGGCTCCAGCCGCAGCGCAGAATAATTGCGGAAATCGGAGAGGATCAAGCGGCGCACTGCCAAGTTCGCGATCTTGCCCGCTGCTGTGTCCGCCCCGGAAAGGTGCGCAGAGGAGCCGGGTCCGGATTCTGGTCTGGATTCTGGTCCAGATTCTGGGCCGTGGGCCGGGACCTGGGTGTGAAGAGCTTCTCTCACACCCGCATCGGCATCAGGACGTAAAGGGCGCTGCCGTCGGCAGCGTCGCGGACAATGGTGGGGGATGAGGCGTCCGCCAGGTCAAAACGCGCTGTGCCGCCTTCGATCTGCTGGGTAATGTCGAGCAGGTAACGGGAATTGAATCCGATTTCCACCGGATCCGCGTCGTATGTTACCTCCAGCTCCTCGGTAGCGGTGCCGCTTTCCGGGCTCGACGAGGAAAGTGTCAGGCTGTTCTTGTCGAGCGCTACCTTCACGGCCCGTGATTTTTCGGTGGAAATGGTGGAAACCCTGTCCACAGCCTCGGCGAAGGGTTTGCAGTCCACCTCCAGATGCTTGTCATTACCCTCGGGGATCACCCGTTGATAGTCGGGAAAGGTGCCATCAATCAGTTTTGAGGTCAGCACCACGTTATCAAAAGTGAAACGAATCTTGGTGTCGGAAAGCGCAACCGCGATATCCACCTCGTTGTCCTCGATAAGCTTGCGCAGCTCGGTCACCGCCTTGCGTGGCACGATGACGCCGGGCATGTCCGCCGCGCCGTCGGGCTGGGGTGTCTCCATGCGGGCTAGACGGTGACCGTCGGTGGCCACCACCCGCAGCACCGGAGCGCTGTCCTCGTCGGTAGTGTGGAAATAGATACCGTTGAGGTAATAGCGGGTTTCCTCCGATGACATGGCGAACCGGGTGCGGTCCACCAGGTTTCGGCACAGGGCGGCGGAAAGGGTAAAGCCGTGCGGTAGGTCGCCATTGGTCATCACCGGGAATTCGTCCGTCCCCAGACAGGAAAGCGAAAACCGGGAGCGGCCGGCGCAAATCTCCATATGGCCGCCGCCTTCGCCACCTTCGAAGGAAATCTGCGAGCCTTCGGGTAGTTTGCGGACGATGTCATAGAGGGTATGAGCCGGCAGGGTGACGGCGCCGGGGGCGGCCACGTCAGCGGGCACCTTTTCGACGATGGCGATATCCATGTCCGTGGCGGTAAGCGAGAGGCTGTCGTCGGCACCTTCGATCATCACGTTGGAAAGGATGGGAATGGTGGTGCGGCGCTCCACCACGCTCTGGACATGGGCCAACGCCTTTTGCAGAGCAGTGCGTTCGATGGTGAGTTTCATGGTGATTCTAGGATCAGGATCTATGCAAAAAAGAGTATGAAAATAACGGTTCCGAAGAGAGGACAATCGCCCCTTTGCCAGCCCTTTTGGGAAGGGGCGTAATTATAGCAGAAGGGCCGGGATTCCGAAGCTTTTTCCTTATTTTTTGCAGCTTTTTCCAGGGCCGGAAAGAGGCCCGAAAACGGCTAAAAAACGCCATAAAGATGAGAGGTGAAAAAGCGGCGGATCAGCCTTCGAGCATACGCTGTAACAGTTCCACATCCTCGTTGAAGCTGTTGTCGTTGGTGCGCAGCTCTTCAACCCTGCGCACCGCATGCATGACGGTGGTGTGGTCGCGGTTGCCAAACTTGCGTCCGATCTCGGGCAGCGAGCGCGAGGTAAGCTGTTTTGCCAGATACATGGCCACCTGGCGGGGCCGGGCCACGGCCCGGGCGCGCCGCGCCGAGGACATCTCGCTCAGTTTGATATTGAAATGGGTGGCCACGCGTTTCTGGATCTGTTCGATGGTCACGCGGCGGTCGCTGACACGGAGCAGATCGTGCAGGACCTCCTGCGACGATTCCAGAGATACCGGGCGTCCCACAAGGGTGGCGTGGGCGATGATGCGGTTGAGCGCACCTTCAAGCTCACGCACGTTGGATGTGATTTTGTGGGCCAGGAATTCCAACACCTTGAGAGGAATCTCGGCCTTCAGGGATTCCGCTTTCGATTGCAGGATGCCCAGCCGCAACTCGTAGGTGGTGGGGTGGATATCGGCCACCAGCCCCCAGCCTAGGCGAGAGCGCATGCGCTCCTCGATTCCTTCCAGATCGTTGGGCGACTTGTCCGCGGAAATGACGATCTGGTGGTTCTGGTCCACCAGCGCGTTGAAGGTATGGAAGAACTCCTCCTGGGTGGAATCCTTGCCGTTGATGAACTGCACGTCATCGATCATCAGCACGTCCACCGAGCGGAACAGATCCTTAAACGCCATGGTGTTCTTGAACCGCAACGCGCGGATGAACTGGTACATGAACTTTTCGGCGGAAAGGTAGATCACACGCCGGCCGGGGGTGCGCTGGCGGATATGCCAGGCCAGGGCATGCATGAGATGGGTCTTGCCGAGCCCCACCCCGCCATAGAGAAACAGCGGATTAAAGGGCACGTGGTCGGATTCCGCCACGCGGCGGGCGGCGGCGAAGGCCAACTCGTTGGGCTTGCCGACGACGAAATTGGAAAACGTATAATTGGGATCGAGCGGCGCGCTGACGTTCTTCTGCCAGTTGGGCCCGGTGCCGTTGCCCAGGGTGGGATCGCCAGCCGTTATACCCGGGGAAGCAGTGCTTTCAGACGTCCCGGCGGAAAGAACTTCGGGGGCGGGGCCGTCCGGGGCGGAGCCCGGGGCTGAATCTGTAGCTGAATCCTGGGCTGACCCTGGCCCGGTTGGGTGGACGAGTATCTTAACGCCGGAAATATCGGTGTTCTCCTCGCACCACAGGATATGAATACGCTCGGCGTAATGGGTGGCGATCCAGTCGCGCATGAAGCGGGTGGGGACGGAAATCCGCACCTCGCCGCCGTCATGGCCAACAAGGGTAAGGGGCTTGAGCCAGCTGCGGAAGGCGGCCTCGCCGAATTCCTCACGCAGAGCCCCCCTGATCCGTGCCCACTGGCCGCTGAGTTTGCTGTCCACCACAGAATCCGACATGGCCTATTCCTGCACCCAGGGAAGGCCGTCCACCTTCCAGCCGCTTTCCTTGCCGCGGTGTCCTCCGGCGTCATGGTCGCCTTCAAATCCGAAGGCCACGTTATAGCAACGGATGTATCCCTGGCCGGTCATGGCGATGGCGGCCATGCGTGAACGTCCGCCGGAACGGCAGATGAAAAACAGGGGATCGCCGGTTTCCACCCCGGAAGAACGCACCTGGTCGGCGAACTCCGGGTTCTGCTGCATATTGGGAAACAGTTGCCAGGAAATGAAATAAGGCTGTTTGTCCAGGGACTTGAGATCGGGAACGCCGACGAAGGCCCATTCCGGCATGGTCCGGACATCCACCAACCGGGCCTTGGGATCGGAACTCAGAAGTTCCCAAGTTTCCTTCGGGGATAAATCGCCAGCGTAATCAGAGCTCGTCACTGTAATCTAACTCCCGTTCAAATCCGTGGCGATGAGATAATATCAACAATAATTTTCCAGCCGGGGAGTTGCGGGCAGTGAACAACTGGAATGATCCCAACACAAACGATTCACGTGCTCAGCCAGAACTCAAAAGTTAATATTTTTACATATTTATACAGACGTTTTACTCAACGCTTATATAAATTACTTTAGTTTACTTACTAGAATAAGTTCCGGCTCCCCCCTTGACCTGGAATACATTACCTATGACTGATGCCGTTGGCAACAAGAAGGAAAGGGGAACGTGAAAAAAATTTATGAACATGTCATATAAGAGGAAAAATACCACGGATGGGCGCGGGCAGGATTTAGGTCTCAGGTTTCGGGCGGTGCGTGGAGGCGCCGCCCCGCGGATAGCCACGACGGGACGTGGATGTGGTGAGCGGGAAGGGCCAGGCCCGCGCCGACGCGAGGGGGATGCCGACGGCCATGGAGATTTGCGGGAGCAAAGTGTCTTGGCGCTCTCTCGTCAATTCGCCGCTATTGCCGGTCCTGGGGAAATTCTCCACACGGCAACGGGCTACGGATGAAAAGTCTGAAGCCCGCAACAAGATGTCTTGGCGAGGCGGGGAAGAGAGGCCTAAAGGGCCTTGATTTTGGCGGAAAGCCGCGAAATTTTGCGGGAAGCGGTATTGCGGTGCATGACGCCCTTGGCGGCGCCGCGCATGAGTTCCGGCTGGGCGGCTTTCAGCGCCGCGCTGGCGGCATCGCGGTCCCCGGCGCCGATGGCCTCCTCCACTTTTTTCACAAAACTGCGGATGCGGTTGATACGGCCACGGTTAACCGCAGTCTGACGCACCGTCTTGCGAGCTCGTTTCTTCGCCGATTGAATGTTCGCCATGGTCGCTTCATTAGATGGTTTCGCTTCAACTGGATTTTCTTCCCGCGGACGGGAAGAGACCGAGGCGCGGGTTATAGTCCGCCGCCGCCAACTCGTCAAGTTGTCCGGGTGGTTGGCCGCCATCCGGCGCGACAGGGGGCGAAGACTATTATTTGCGCTTTATTTGGGGGAAAGAAAGAAATGTACTACCACATAGTCCCCGTCGCTGGAGATCTCCAGTTTCAGTATCTCGTCCTCGCGCCGGTATTCCGTTTCCACGAACCGCTCCCACCCCAGCTGCGGCAAAGATCGCGCGTAGAAGGTCTTGATCTCGTCGGGCGTGGTTATGCCGGCGATGGCGGATTCAATAATGCGGCCGGTGGGTGTATCGAAAACAACGCTGCTTCCAGCCACGTTATGCATACCCGGCATCAGGGGCAAAGCCTCGAAACCGGCCACGAAGGAGAAAACATCGGATGCTGGTTCCACTGTGTTTCCCACAGTGCCCTGCTCCGCGGCCTGGGCCGCCGGCCCTCCCGCCGCAAAGCCCGGGAACAGAACGGCCGCAGCAAGGATCAGGGCTGGGAACGCCTGAACCGGAGAAAGCCATCTCATCATACAGCCCTCATACATTACCGTTGACGGCGGGAACAGAAGAAAGTCGAACGCCCTCCCTGGACCATCCGGCGGATGCCGCCGGTTTCATCTCTGTCACAGTTACATCCCGGGCAGGGCTCTCCCTCGCGTCCATAGACCGCGAAACTGTGCTGAAAATAGCCAAGCCCGCCATCAGGCCGGCGGTGGTCACGCAGGCTCGCTCCCCCGGCCTCGATGGCCTCGGTCAGCACCTGTTTCAACGCTGGCACCAGCCGTTCGGCGCGCTGCCCGGCCACACCCTTGGCCTTGCGGCGGGGGGAAATTCCGGCCCTGAACAGGGCCTCGCAGGCGTAGATATTGCCGATTCCCGCCATCACGTGCTGATCCAACAGCGCCGCCTTGATCGAGGTGCTCCGCGTCCGCAGGGCCGCCGAAATGACCGCGCCGTCAAAGGCCGGATCCAGGGGTTCCGGCCCCATTGCCGCCAATAGGGGATGATTTTCGAGGTCGCCGGGACCGGCAAGGGTGATCAAGCCAAAACGCCGAGGGTCGTTGAAAACGATGTGCGTTCCGTCCTCGGTCTCGAAGCTCACGTGATCGTGACGGCCTTGTCCGTTAACCCCGTTCCCGGCAAGAACCAGCCGCCCCGACATGCCGAGATGGGCGATGATGGTGGCACCGTCATCGAGATCCATAAGAAGGTACTTCCCACGCCGCCACAGGCGCTCCACACGGCGATTGGTGGCACGCCCGGCGAAATCCCGTGGCACGGGGATGCGCAGGTCCGCCCGCCTCACATCCACGCGCGCCAAGCTGCGGCCTTCGAGATAGGGAGCCAGGCCCCGACGCACGGTTTCAACTTCTGGAAGTTCTGGCATGACGCCCAAGTTAGCCCGGGGGTTGGCGGCGGCGCAATGGCCCAAGGTGGCGCAATAAAGGGGGCTGGGTTATGTTCGTGCCATGGACAGGGAAGGGCTCAACAAGGACACCGCCGGTGACGGCGGTAACGCCACCCATTTCGGATTCCAAACCGTGGGGACATCGGAAAAGGCGTCGCTGGTGCGCGGGGTCTTCGACCAGGTGGCTTCGCGCTACGACCTCATGAACGACCTCATGTCGCTGGGCGTGCACCGCCTGTGGAAGAAAGCGCTATTGGACACGCTGGCGCCGCGTCCTGACATGCGGCTGCTGGATATGGCGGGGGGAACGGGCGATATCGCCTGCCGCTTTCTGGCGCGCCTGCCACAGATCGGGCAGGGGACGGAGAAAAACACAGATTCCGCAGCCATCGTCTGCGACGCCAATGCCGCCATGATGGAAATAGGCCGCGCCCGCGCCCTTGACCGTGGGGTCGTCTCCGGCCTTGCCTGGGTCTGCGGCGACGCCGAGGCCATCCCCCTGCCCGAACGCTGCATGGACGCCTATACCATTGCCTTCGGCCTGCGCAACGTCACCCATCCTGAAGCCGCCATGGCCGAGGCCTATCGCGTATTAAAACCCGGCGGACGGTTCCTGTGCCTGGAATTCAGCCATGTGGCTCTGCCCGTTCTCGACCGTCTCTATGACCTTTATTCCTTCAGCGTCATCCCAGCTCTGGGCGGCGCCGTGACCGGCGATGTCGAAAGCTACCGCTATCTGGTGGAAAGCATCCGCCGTTTTCCCACTCAGAAGGCGCTGGCCTCAACTATGTGGCGGGCTGGATTCGAACGCGTTTCCTATCGCAACCTCTCGGGTGGAATCGCCGCCCTACATTCGGCCTGGCGGATCTGATGCTGGCCGCCCTGCGCCACACGGCCCGGCTTGTGGGGATCATCCGCATTCTCGCTCGCTACGACGCTCTGTTCGTGTTCAATGTTCTCAGCATTCCCCCCGCCCTGCGTTTCGTGGCCGGGCTGTTTTGGCGCCGCCGCAACACGGAGCGCCCCGGTCTGCGGCTGGCCGCCGCGTTGCAGGAAATGGGCCCTAGTTTCATCAAGTTGGGCCAGGCGCTTTCCACCCGTTCCGATCTGTTCGGCGAGACCTTCACCGCTGATCTCGCCACCCTTCAGGACCGCCTGCCGCCATTTCCCGGGGGCCAAGCCCGCGCCACCGTGGAGGCCGAGCTGGGCCGCCAGATGGAGGAATGCTTTCGCCACTTTGACGATGCCCCCGTTGCCGCCGCCTCCATCGCCCAGGTGCATCTCGCCACCACGGCGCAAGGCAAGGAAGTGGCGGTGAAGGTGCTGCGCCCTGGAATCGAGGAAGCCTTCGCCGCCGATGTCTCCTTTTTCTACTGGCTGGCCCGCATGACCCTGCGCGGCAGGCCCCAGATGCGGCGGCTGAAACCGGTGGAGGCGGTGGCCATGATGGAAAAGACCGTGGCCGTGGAAATGGACATGCGCATGGAGGCGGCAGCGGCCTCAGAACTGCGCAGCAATTCTGCCGGTGATCCGGATTTTCACGTTCCCAGGGTGGACTGGCAGCGCACCGCGCAACGGGTGTTGACCTTGGAGCGCGTGGACGGCATCCGCGTGGATGACATGGACGGCCTCGCCCGCGCCGGGATCGAACCCAACCGCATCATCGCCATCACCACTGCCGCTCTGTTCCGCCAGGTTTTCCGGAACGGATTTTTCCATGCCGACCCCCATCCTGGGAACATCTTCGTGGATGATGCAGGTGGCGTGACGGTGGTAGATTTCGGCATCATGGGCCGGTTGGACGAAAAAACGCGGATTTATCTAGCGGACATGCTCATGGGGTTTCTCGAGGGCGACTATAGAAAGGTGGCCGATATCCATCTCCGCGCCGGCTATGTGCCGGAAAGCCAGTCACGGCAGGACTTCGCCCAGGCTTGCCGCGCCATCGGCGAACCCATCCTCGGCCTCCCCCTGCACGAGATTTCCATTGCCCGGCTGCTCTCGCAGCTGTTCCAGGTGGCGGAAAAGTTCGAGATGGAAGTACAGCCCCAACTCCTTCTCCTGCAAAAAACTATGCTGGTGGCCGAAGGCGTGGGGCGTTCGCTCAACCCCCATGTGAACATGTGGCAGATGACGCGCCCCCTCATCGCAGACTGGGTTCGGGAACACCACGGCGTGGAAGGCCGCCTGCGCTCGGCCGCCGACGAGCTTCTCTTCCTGGCCGAGCGGCTTCCGGATTTGCTCCGTAATGTAGAGGGTGTTCTTGCCTATATGGCCCGGGACGGCCTCAAGCTCCATCCCGACACGGGACGGAGCATGGCGCACGCCACTGATCAGCCCACATCCTCCCCGGAAACTCCCAGCGGCCGTTCAGATGGCGGTGGTTTTACGGCGGGACTGATCACGGGCATCGCCCTGGCGGGGATCGCGGCGGCGGCGGCGCTGGCGTACCTTGCCTTTGGAATATGAAGAGAGGCCCGCCATAGGGCGGTGGAAGATGTGTTTTGCAAATGAGCTTGCAGAAAAGGTGGCGCGCCTTTAGCTTAACCACAACAAAGTTCCGTACATTGCAAAGAGGTTAACCGTGCTTTCGGGAAAGCGCCTTCTCCTTATCGTTTCCGGCGGGATCGCCGCCTATAAGAGCCTCGACCTGGTGCGGCGGCTGAAAGAACGCGGGTCCGAACTGCGCTGCATCCTCACGTCCGGCGGGGCGCAGTTCGTTACGCCGCTCTCCCTGTCATCCCTTTCCGGGGAAAAGGTCTATCGGGACCTGTTCTCGCTTACCGATGAAAGCGAGATGGGCCATATCCGCCTTGCCCGTGACGCCGATCTGATCGTGGTGGCCCCGGCCAGTGCCGATTTCCTAGCCAAGATGGCTGGTGGCCTCGCCGGTGACCTGGCTACCGCCGTATTGCTAGCCAGCGAGCGTCCGGTGCTGGTGGCCCCGGCCATGAACGCGGCCATGTGGAGGCATGCCGCTACCCGGCGCAACATAGCGCTGTTGGAGGAACAGGGCGTGAGGCGCGTGGGTCCCGAGGCCGGCGACCTCGCCTGCGGCGAGGTGGGCGAGGGCCGCATGGCTGAGGTGCCCGACATCATGGCCGCCATCGAAGAAATTCTTGTCCCCGATACGTCCCTTTCCGGCCACCGTGCGCTGGTCACCAGCGGCCCCACCCACGAGCCCATTGATCCGGTGCGTTATATCGCCAACCATTCCTCGGGCAAACAGGGCCACGCCATCGCCGGAGCCCTGGCGGGCATGGGGGCGGAGACGACTCTGGTTTCCGGTCCCACTAGCCAGCCCGACCCCGAGGGTGTAGATGTGCAGCGCGTGGAAACCGCCGCCCAGATGCTCACCGCCTGCCAGTCGGCGCTGCCGGTGGATGTGGCCGTGTGCGCGGCCGCCGTGGGTGACTGGAAGGTAAACGGCGCGGCTGAGTCAAAACTGAAAAAGACCTCCGGTGCGCCGCCGATACTGGCTCTTTCGGAGAACCCCGATATCCTCGCCAGTCTGGGCCAGGCGGGCAATCTACGCCCCGCCCTGGTGGTGGGATTCGCCGCCGAGACCGAAAACGTGGTGGAACAGGCCGGCGCTAAGCGCAAGGCCAAGGGCTGTGACTGGATGCTCGCCAACGATGTCTCCGCCGGTACCGGCACCTTCGGCGGCGACGAGAACACGGTGCAGCTTATCAACAATGAGGGCGCGGAAGACTGGCCTACCATGACCAAACCACAAGTGGCCGAGCGTCTGGCCAGGCGCATCGCCGATTATTTTTCCCATGCCGCCTGAACATCCTGAAGCCAAGGGCCCCACGGCCCCCGTCGAACCCCTTTTTGGCGGTGGCGATCCAGTGCCGGTGGCTATCACCCGGCTTGCCCACGGCAAGGACCTGCCCCTGCCGGCGCCCGCCACCGAACACGCCGCCGGCATGGACCTGTGCGCGGCGGTGGCCGATGCGGTGGTTTTAGAACCGGGCGAACGCACCCTGATTCCCACCGGTTTCGCCATTGCCCTGCCGCCGGGTTTCGAGGCCCAGGTCCGGCCCCGTTCGGGCCTCGCCTTAAAATACGGAATCACCCTACCCAACGCCCCAGGCACCATTGACGCCGATTACCGGGGCGAGGTTGGGGTCATCCTCGCCAATCAGGGAACGGAGGACTTCACCGTAACACGCGGCATGCGCATCGCCCAAATGGTGGTGGCGGCGGTGAGTTCGGTGCGCTGGCGAGAGGTCGATGACCTTGCGCCCAGCAGCCGCGGGGACAGCGGCTTCGGCTCCACCGGGATGTCCTCGGAGAACGGGGAATAACACGGAAACGCCATGCTGAAGCTGTCGAAAAAAATGCTGTTCGCCATCGAAGCAGTGGTGGATATCGCCTATCACGCCGGCAGCCTGCCGGTACAGAACCGCGAGATCACGCGCCGCCAGGGCATTCCCCGGCGCTATCTCGAACAGGTCTTGCAGCATCTGGTGCGGGCCGGGATTTTGATCGGGGTGCGAGGACCCCGCGGCGGCTATCGTCTGGCGCGCGAACGCCGCCGCATCACCGTGGGCGAAATCAGTCACGTGGTACGTAATATGGAAACCGCCGGCAATCCCATCGAAGAGGAAGCCGGGTCCGAAATCGGCCACAAGGTGGTGCGTCCCCTGTGGCAGGAGCTTCAAAAAGAGGTCATGGAGCGCCTCGACACCATCACCGTGGAGGACCTCTGTCTGCTCGCCCACCAGAAGAANATTGAAAGCGAAATTCACCAAAAACTCGATTTTACCATTTAAAGACGACGTCCCGGATCAACGGGAGCGGCCCTACAGGAGGAATGTAATAAAATGGCAAATTCTACCAAGGATACCGGCACCTCGTTTCGCGGCAGGATCTATGACAACATCGTCGAAACCATTGGCACCACGCCGCTGATCCGGGTCAAAGCGCTGGCCGAGGATGCCGGGTGCAAGGCCGACATCGTGGCCAAGCTGGANTTTTTNAATCCGCTGGCCTCGGTCAAGGACCGCATCGGCTTCGCCATGATCGAGGCCGCGGAAAAGGCCGGNGCCATCAAGCCCGACTCGGCGCTGATCGAACCNACCAGCGGCAATACGGGGATCGCCCTGGCCTTTGTCTGCGCCGCGCGCGGTTATCGTCTTATTCTCACCATGCCCGAGAGCATGTCCCTGGAACGTCGCAAGATGCTGGTTTTTCTGGGGGCGGAGCTGGAACTGACGCCAGCGGCCAATGGCATGAAAGGCGCCATCGCCCGAGCCGAGGAGNTGNTGGCGGAACTACCCAACGCCGTCATGCTGCAACAATTCGAGAACCCCGCTAATCCGGAGATACACCGCCACACCACGGCCGAGGAAATCTGGGCCGATACCGGCGGCAGCGTGGACATGGTGGTAAGCGGTGTGGGCACCGGCGGNACNATTACCGGNGTCGGNGAGGTCCTCAAGGAACGCAAGCCCGGGGTCAAAATGGTGGCCGTGGAGCCGGAGGATTCCCCAGTTCTCTCCGGCGGCCTGCCCGGCCCCCACAAGATTCAGGGTATCGGCGCCGGTTTCGTTCCCGGCNTNCTNAANACCGACGTGGTGGATGAGATTATCCNTATCGGCAACGAAACCGCTTTCGCCACCGCCCGCAAGGCGGCCCATATGGAAGGCTTGCCGGTGGGGATTTCCTCTGGCGCGGCACTGGCCGCAGCCTTCGAGATCGGCGCACGTGACGACATGGCGGGCAAGATGATCGTCACCATCCTTCCCGATTTCGCCGAACGCTATCTGTCCACCCCCCTTTTTGAAGAATCGTAAACGAGAGGGGTGCGGACAGGTGGGCGATGGGGACAGCATCTTTTCGGCGGACGATTTCAGCGAGGACCAACTCCGGCGNTATGCCCGCCACATCGTTCTGCGCGAGGTGGGCGGCGNGGGCCAGGCCCGGCTCCTCAACGCCAGGGTNCTGGTGGTGGGCGCCGGNGGTCTCGGCTCGCCGCTTCTTCTCTATCTGGCCGCCGCCGGGGTGGGCACGCTGGGCGTCATAGACGACGACGTGGTGGACCTCTCCAATCTCCAGCGCCAGGTTCTCCACACCACGGTGGATCTGGGGATGGACAAGGTGAAAAGTGCGGAAAAGGCCGTGGCCGCCGTCAATCCCAGCATTCGCCTGGTTCCCCACAAGGCCCGCCTGAACTCGAAGAACATCCAAGGCCTACTCAAGGACTACGACATCGTCGCNGACGGCTCGGACAANTTCGCCACCCGATATCTCGTCAACGACGCNTGCCATCTCGCCGGGCGGCCCCTGGTGTCGGCGGCCCTGCTGCGTTTCGACGCCCAGATATCCACCTTCAAGTCCTATCGGGGCGGCGATAACCCCTGTTACCGCTGTATTTTCCGCGAGCCCCCGGCGCCGGGCCTGGTTCCCAGCTGTGCCGAGGGTGGGGTTCTGGGGGTGGTGGCNGGCGTCGCTGGCTCGCTTCAGGCCACCGAAGTGATNAAGGAAATCCTNGGCATCGGCGNCGGGCTTTCGGGCTGGATGATAATTTACGACGCCCTCGACGGCACGGTACACAANATCAGGATCAAACCCGACCCCGAATGCCCGCTCTGCGGTAAAACCCCCACCATCGGCAATCTCTCCGCCCATGACTGATACCCATCCCCGCCTTTCGCTCATGGTTTTTTCCGGCGACTTTGCCCGCGTTCATTACGCGCTAGTGATGGCCAGCTCGGCGGCGGCCATCAATGTTCCGGTGACGGTTTTTTTCACCATGAAGGCAACCCATGCGGTTCTGGCGGATGAGGGGTGGCACGATCTCACTGGCGAGGACGGGCGTTCGGCGGCCGAGACCGACAGCGGTTACATGACTTCCGGCGTGGCCGGGTTTAATGAACTCATAACCGCCTGCACTGAACTCGGCGTACGTTTCATGGTGTGTGAGATGGGTCTGCGGGCGCTGGGGCTGGAAGGCGCGGAACTGCGCGGCGATACCGACATCACCCCGGGCGGGGTGGTGAGCTTCCTCACCGATGCCGGAGAGAAAGGGCGCATCGTCTTTATCTGATCGCGCGGCCTTGTCTCAAGCTTCTAAAGCAGNGTTTCNATANCACGGTTGGAGGGCGTGTGGCCGTCACTGAAGGTCTTGATGTTGATGATCACCTTTTCTTATTCCGCAACCCTTTGTTCATCCAAACTCAACCCCCATACTTCCAAGAAGCACGGTAATCGTCAGGCAGAGTGTGACAGTCAAATCTCTCATAGAGGAATACTAACACAAAAAATGTGGGATTAGGAGTCTGGGTGGAAGTCCCATGGCGATACGGCCCTCGATGGTGACCGACCCCATATGAGGCAGCACCACCACGTTATCGAGCTCAAGAAGTTTCAGATTGATGGCGGGCGCGTAATGAACGCGGGAAAATCGGGATCCGTCACTGCCAGCCATCCTTGCTTTTGGTGGCTCCTTTTGATTGTTTAAGAGCGGGTCAGGGCTGATAGGGATCAATTTGATGGAAGCGAATCGGTTCATTCGGAGAGGCGCGGCGAGCAGCGCGGTGCGGGCACACCCACCCTCCGCAGCGGCGGCCCGGTCTTGGCGGCTGTTCTACGTTCTGGGAGCCTTTATCCTTGGGTTTTGGGGTGGCTACGGGGGACAGATGCTGGCCGCGCCGCCTTCGGACGCGGCGGAAAACGCCCTTCCCATCCCGCGTTTTGTCTCTCTGCGCGCATCGGAGGTCAACCTGCGCACCGGCCCCGGCGTGCGTTATCCGGTGGAGTGGGTCTTCGTGCGCAAGAACATCCCCGTGGAAATCATCGCCGAGTTCAAACACTGGCGCAAGATCCGGGACTGGCAGGGCACCGAAGGCTGGGTGCACCGGGCCTTGCTGTCGGGCCTCCGCACCATGGTGACCACCGGGGAACGGCGCGCCCTGCGCGGTGATCCTTCGCTGGAGGCTAAGGTGGTGGTCTATGTGGAGCCCGGTGTCTACGGACAGATCGAGAAATGCGAAGGCGAATGGTGCCGCCTCGAGGTTGAAGGCAGCAGCGGCTGGTTGCGGCGTTTCGAATTCTGGGGCGTTTATCCCAAGGAAAACATCGACTGATATTTAGAGCGGGTCAGGCGAAATCCGCCGCCAGGGCCGCCCGGACGGCTCCGGAAAGCACTGCCATATGGGAATAGTTGTCATGTGTGATGGCGATGGAGATTTCCGCGTCCGCGGCGCGGAAGGCATCCATCTGGGCGTCGATGCAGGGGAAATGCACGAAATGCACCGCCGAGGCCTTGCCCTCGGCGGTGGTGCGGTCAATATCCTCTTCGGCTACGCCGGCAATGGTCGCATCGCCCACGCGAAGGGCGAGGCATTCCTCGATACCGCCCAGCCCCGCTAGGACACGGGAGCGGCGCTCGGGATTGTCGATCTCGATCATGAAGGTAGCCACCAGCTCGCGCCCATTGGGGATTAACGGGTTATAGGCCTCCAGCTCGCCGGGTATCTGCGCCTCGCCGCCGCCCTCTATAAAGAGCATTTCGTGGACCTGGTGCCACATAGTCTCGAAGCTCTCGAAACAGAAGCTGGCATCGGGTCCCACCGCCACCCGGCGGTCCTTCTTTATGGCGGACATGGCCTTGCGCTGTTGGGCCCGTTGCGGCTCGTATTCAGCCATGGGCAGAATATCCTTAGGTGTAAGCCTGTGTTCTTCCCTGCTCATAACGCGCCGTTCCTAGTCCTGTTGGAGCCCATAGGACCGGGCAAGAAGCTGGATCGGGTGAAAGGCTTCCTCGGGAACTTCCATCGCTTCGGAATCGAGCCGCTCCATGACCTGAAGAATATGGTCGCCAGCCAGCGGGCATTCCGAGGCCACACAGGAACCGGTATTCTTCACCGCCTGGCGGGCCACCGGCATGCCCTGTTTCAGGGCGATCTCGAAATGATCCTTCATGATACCCCAGGACCCGCCATGTCCCGAACAGCGCTCCATGACATGGACCTCGGTCCCGGGAACCAAGCGCAGCATCGCGGCGGCCTTGGGCCCCATGTTCTGGGCCCTGGCGTGACAAGGAAGATGGACGGAAACGCCGCCTTCCAGCGGCTTCATACCATCGGCCAAACCTTCCCTTGCGGCCATGTCCACCATGTATTCGGCGATGTCGAAAGTTGCGCCGGACAGGGTCTCGATGGCGGCGTTACCGGGCAGGATAAGGGGCCATTCGAATTTCAGCATCAGCGCGCATGAGGAAACCAGCGCGATCACGTCATAGCCCTTTTCGATCCATGGGCCCAGCTCGGCGGCCGTTTTTTCCGCGGATCTAGCCACGGCTTCGATGTCGCCGCTTTCAAGCTGGGGCATGCCGCAGCATCCGGGATAGACCACT
>NZAO01000076.1 GCA_002686135.1 Rhodospirillaceae bacterium | reverse complement strand
CATCCTGGGGCAGATTCTCTCCCGTTCCCATATGTTCGCAAAACTCATGGACGCCGCCCAGAGGCCCATGCTGATTCTTGGCCAGGGCGCGCTGGCTCGTCCCGACGGGTCCGTGGTTTTGACCACTGCCCGCAACCTGGCGACCCGGTTCGGCATGGTGGACCACGGCTGGAACGGATTTAACGTTTTGCATGGAGCTGCCGCGCGGGTGGGCGCCCTGGACCTGGGATTCGTTCCGGGCAAGAATGGGCGCGATGTGGCTGGCATCCTCAACGGCGCGGCCAGCGGCAAGATAGAGGTGGTCTATCTGCTTGGCGCCGATGAGATTGATACTGCCTCCCTTGGTTCCGCCTTCGTCATCTACCAGGGCCATCATGGCGACGCCGGGGCGTCCGCCGCGGACGTGGTTCTTCCCGGTGCGGCCTACACGGAAAAGAACGCCACCTACGTCAACACCGAGGGCCGCGTCCAACAAACCAACCTTGCGGTGCACCCCCCCGGTCAGGCCCGTACCGACTGGATGATTCTGCGGGCGCTGTCACAGGCCCTTGGCCAGAAAGCGGGCTATGACAGCTTGGAACAACTGCGCGCGCACATGATTCGCACCAACGCCGTTTTCGCCGAGGTGGACGTGGCCGCGGCCGACCGCACCGCAAAGACGGAATGGACTACCTTCGGCGCCTCCGGCGATATGAACGAATCGCCCTTTGGCAGCGCGGTGGAAAATTTCTACATGACCGACCCCATCAGCCGCGCCTCGGAGACCATGGCGCGCTGCACCGACACCTTCCGTGTTCCCCATTTCAGCGTCACGGGCACCAATGGTTGAATTCTGGCAAGAATACCTGCTGCCGCTGATCATTATTGTGGCCAAGATCGTGGCCATCGTGGTGCCGGTGTTGATATGCGTGGCCTATCTCACCTATGCCGAGCGCAAGGTGATCGGCGCCATGCAGCTTCGAAAAGGTCCCAACGTGGTGGGGCCTTTCGGTCTGTTCCAGCCCATTGCCGACGGGCTGAAGCTGCTGATGAAGGAAACTGTAGTGCCGAGCAGCGCCAGCCCGGTTGTTTTCGTGCTCGCGCCCGTGGTGACTTTTACCCTGGGGCTGGTGGCCTGGGCGGTGATTCCCTTCGGCCAGGGGCTGGTCCTGGCCGACATCAATGTGGGTATTCTCTACCTCTTCGCCATTTCCTCGCTGGGCGTCTACGGCATCATCATGGCCGGCTGGGCGAGCAATTCCAAATACGCCTTTCTCGGCGCCCTGCGCTCGGCGGCGCAGATGGTTTCCTACGAGATCTCCATCGGCTTCATCATTATCACTGTGCTGCTCTGCGTAGGCTCCCTCAATCTTACGGACATTGTCCTGGCCCAGAAAACAGTATGGTTCGCGATCCCGCTTTTGCCCATGTTCGTGGTGTTCTTCGTCTCTGCCCTGGCCGAAACCAACCGCGCCCCCTTCGACCTGCCCGAGGCCGAGGCCGAGCTGGTGGCCGGATACAACGTGGAATATTCGGCCATGACCTTCGCGCTCTTCTTCCTCGGCGAATACGCCAACATGATCCTGATGAGCGCCATGACCGCGATCCTGTTCCTCGGCGGCTGGCTGCCCCCCTTCGATGTGGCGCCCTTTAACCTGATTCCCGGGCCGCTGTGGTTCCTAATCAAGATCGCGGGCGTGCTGTTCGGCTTCCTGTGGGTGCGCGCCACCTTCCCGCGCTACCGCTATGATCAGCTCATGCGCTTGGGGTGGAAGGTGTTCCTGCCCCTGTCCATGGCATGGGTGGTGCTGACGGCAGGGGTTCTGATTGCCACGGGTTTCCTACCCCAGGCGGGAGGCGCCTTATGACCTTTCTCGAACGCTCAGTCCGGTCGGCCCTTCTCACCGAACTGCTGTCGGGGATGTGGCTGACCCTGGTCTATTTCTTCCGGCCCAAGGTGACCCTCAACTACCCCTTCGAGAAGGGGCCGCTATCCCCGCGCTTTCGCGGCGAACACGCCCTGCGGCGCTACGAATCGGGCGAGGAGCGCTGCATCGCCTGCAAACTGTGTGAGGCCATCTGTCCGGCCCAGGCCATCACCATCGANGCCGAGCCGCGGNCCGACGGCAGCCGNCGCACNACCCGNTACGATCTGGATATGACCAAATGCATCTATTGCGGATTTTGCCAAGAAGCCTGTCCGGTGGACGCCATNGTCGAGGGGCCCAACTTCGAGTTTAGCACCGAGNCCCGGGCCGAGCTCATGTACAACAAGGACAAGCTGCTTGCCAATGGCGACCGCTGGGAAGCGGAGATCGCCGCCAATATCGAACGCGACGCCCCCTATCGTTAAGGTGTCGCCAGAAGGGATCCAAGGAAGCGCCATGATTGTTAAAACCAAAACCAGGAGAGGGACATGCCGGAAGCCGGTCTCGTAGTCTCGGGNTTGGCCTTCTATCTGTTTTCTGGCTGGCTGTTGGCTGCCGGGGTGATGGTGGTCACCGCCCGCAATCCCGTGCATTCGGTGCTGTTCCTGATTCTCGCCTTTTTCAACGCGGCGGGGCTGTTCCTGCTGCTGGGGGCGGAGTTCCTGGCCATGATCCTGGTNGTGGTNTATGTGGGCGCGGTGGCGGTGCTGTTCCTGTTCGTGGTGATGATGCTCAACATAAATTTTGTCATCCTGCGCGAGGGCTTCCTCCAATACCTGCCTGTGGGCGGCCTTGTGGGCCTGATTCTGCTNGTGGAGCTGGCCTTGGTGTCCGGGGGCTGGGCCTTCGCGCCCGAGGTGGCGGCGGCAGCAGGCACCCCCTCAACCCTGATCGCCCCGTCGGGGGTGATGACCAATACCCGGGCCCTGGGCGACGTGCTTTATACCCAGTATTTCTATCTCTTCCAGGCGGCGGGGCTGGTGCTTCTGGTGGCCATGATCGGGGCCATTGTCCTGACCCACCGTTCGCGGCCTGGCGTGCGGAAACAGGATATTTCCCGACAGGTGTCACAGCCCCGCAAAGACTCCGTTGAAATCCGCAAGGTGCCGATAGGAGGGGGGGTCTAGGCCATGCTGACCATAACCCTGGGACACTACCTTACCGTCGCCGCGATCCTGTTTTCGCTAGGTATTTTTGGCATTTTTCTCAACCGCAAGAACGCGATCGTCATCCTCATGTCGGTGGAACTGATGCTGTTGGCGGTGAATCTCAACCTAGTGGCTTTTTCCAACTTTCTCAATGATTTGACGGGACAGGTCTTCGCCATGTTCGTGCTGACCGTGGCCGCCGCCGAGGCCGCTATCGGGCTCGCCATCATGATCGTTTTCTTCCGTAANCGCGGCTCCATCGAGGTGGAGGACNTGAACGTGATGAAGGGATAGCCCGTGCTCTACGTGGCCACCATATTCCTGCCCCTGATCGGGGCCGTTGTCGCTGGGCTCTGCGGGCGCTGGACCGGTGACCGCGGCGCCCAGCTTGTCACTTGCGGTCTGATGGTGCTTTCCGGCCTGTTTTCGATTGTCATCTTCCGCGAGGTGGCGCTGGACGGCAACGAACGGGCGATTGAGCTTTTTACCTGGATACGTTCTGGCGGGTTGGAGGCCGCCTGGGCCCTGAAGTTCGACACCCTGACCGCGGTCATGGTGTTCGTGGTGTCGGTGGTCTCGGCCCTGATCCACATCTATTCCATCGGCTATATGGCCAAGGACCCGTCCATACCCCGGTTCTTTTCCTATCTCAGCCTCTTTACCTTTTTCATGCTGATGCTGGTGAGCGCGGACAACCTGGTCCAACTTTTCTTCGGCTGGGAGGGGGTGGGCCTGTGCTCGTATCTGCTGATCGGGTTCTGGTACGACCGCGATTCGGCCAATGCCGCAGCCATCAAGGCCTTCGTGCTCAACCGTATCGGCGATTTCGGCTTCGTGCTGGGCATTTTTGCGGTCTTCTACCTGTTCGGCTCAGTCAATTTCGAGACCATCTTCACCGCCGCCCCGGACCAGGCCGAGACCACTTTCGAATTTCTGGGACTCGAAGTACACGCCCTGACCCTGATCTGCCTGCTGCTGTTCGTTGGTGCCATGGGCAAATCGGCGCAGCTTGGTCTGCATGTGTGGCTGCCCGACGCCATGGAGGGTCCGACCCCGGTCTCGGCGCTGATTCATGCTGCCACCATGGTCACCGCCGGGGTGTTCATGGTGGTGCGGATGTCGCCCCTGTTCGAGCTGGCTCCTTTGGTTCTTGCCCTGGTGGCCGTGGTCGGGGCACTGACCGCCTTCATGACGGCCACCATAGCCCTGGCCCAGAACGACATCAAACGCGTGATCGCCTATTCCACCTGCAGCCAGCTCGGTTACATGTTCTTCGCCATCGGGGTGTCGGCCTATGGCGCCGCCATTTTTCACCTCATGACCCACGCCTTCTTCAAGTCGCTACTGTTCCTGGGCTCGGGATCGGTAATCCACGCCATGTCCGATGAACAGGACATGCGCAAAATGGGTGGCCTCTGGCGGCGGATTCCCCTGACCTACACGGTGATGTGGGTGGGCAGTTTGGCGCTCGCCGGCATTCCCTTCTTCGCCGGCTACTATTCCAAGGACATCATCATCGAATCGGCCTGGGCAGCGCATGGTGTGGTGGGCAATTTTACTTATATCCTGAGCGTGGTGGTGGCCTTCCTCACGGCCTTCTACAGCTACCGTCTGCTGTTCATGACCTTCCACGGCGAATCTCGGGCCGACGAGAGGGTCATGGCCCATGTGCACGAATCGCCGAAGGTGATGACGGTGCCGTTGGTCCTGCTGTCGGTGGGCGCCATTTTCTCCGGTTATCTCGGCTATGACCTGTTCGTGGGCGACGGCGGAGAGGAGTTCTGGCGCGCCTCGATCCTGGTGCTGCCCGGCCACGACGCCCTGGCCGAGGCTCACCACGTGCACTGGTATATCAAGATCGTGCCGCTGGTTATGGCGGGGCTGGGGATATTGCTAGCCTTCGTGGTCTATTTCATGTTCCCGGGACTTGCCGGCCACGCGGCGGAGCGTTTCCCCCGTTTACACACCTTCCTCTACAACAAGTGGTATTTCGACGAGGTCTATGACCGCCTGTTGGTGCGTCCGGCGCTGGCTTTCGGGCGCGCTCTCTGGAAAACGGGTGACGGCGAACTCATCGATGGCATCGGCCCCGACGGCATCGCGGCCTCGGTCATGCGCATGGGGCGGCGCGCGGCGGCGCTACAAAGCGGCTATGTCTACCACTACGCCTTCGCCATGATCATCGGCGTGGTCGGGTTCATCAGCTGGTATCTCTACGAGTTGGCGGGCTAGGGCGATGGTGCTGCATTTTCCCATACTCTCGCTGGTTACTTTTCTGCCGTTCATTGGCGCCCTCTTCATCTTCATGATCAAGGGCGACGAGGCAACTGTGGCCCGCAATTCACGCCAGCTTGCGCTCTGGACTTCGCTCGTTACCTTCACCCTGTCGGTTTTGCTGATCCTGAGTTTTGATTCCGACGCCGCGGGCTTCCAGTTCGTGGAAACCGAACAGTGGATCAGCGGGTTGGGCATCCATTACCGCATGGGCGTGGACGGTATCTCGGTATGGTTTGTGCTGCTCTCCACCTTTTTAACGCCGCTTTGCGTGCTCGCGAGCTGGGAATCCATCCGCAGCCACGTCAAGGAATACATGATCGCCTTCCTGGTGCTGGAAACCATGATGGTGGGTATGTTCTGCGCCCTTGATTTCGTAGTCTTCTATCTCTTCTTCGAGGGCGTGCTGATTCCCATGTTCCTGATTATCGGCGTCTGGGGTGGGCCGCGCCGTATCTATGCGGCCTTCAAGTTCTTTCTCTTTACGCTCGCCGGCTCGGTACTGATGCTGATCGCGGTGCTCACCTTCTACGTGGTGGTGGGAACCACCGACATTCAGACCCTGATGCAGGCCAGAATCGACCCCTCCTTGCAGTACTGGCTGTGGCTAGCTTTCTTTGCCTCGTTTGCCGTGAAGGTGCCGATGTGGCCGGTGCATACCTGGCTGCCCGACGCCCATGTGGAAGCGCCCACGGCGGGCTCGGTGATTCTTGCCGGGGTACTACTGAAAATGGGGGCCTACGGGTTCCTACGCTTCTCCCTGCCGATGCTGCCCGAGGCCAGCCTTTTCTTCCAGCCGTTGATCTTTACGCTCAGCGTGGTGGCCATTATCTACACCTCGCTGGTGGCCCTGGCCCAGGAAGACATGAAGAAACTCGTCGCCTATTCCTCGGTGGCCCATATGGGATTCGTCACCATTGGTATTTTCACCGTCAGCGTCCAGGGCGTGGAAGGGGCGCTGTTCCAGATGCTCAGCCACGGCATCATTTCCGCGGCCCTGTTCCTGTGTGTGGGGGTGGTCTACGACCGCATCCACAGCCGCGATATCGCCCGCTATGGCGGGCTGGTCCATCGCATGCCAGCCTACGCCCTGGTGTTCATGGTGTTTACCTTGGGGGCGCTGGGCCTTCCCGGCACCAGCGGCTTCATCGGCGAGTTTTTAAGCCTTCTCGCCGCCTACCAGACCAACCGCCTGCTGGCGGTGCTGGCGTCCATCGGGGTGGTGCTGGGCGCGGTCTATATGCTGTGGCTCTATCGCAGGGTGATGCTGGGGGTGCTGGAAAAAGAAGAGCTTAAATCTATCCTCGACCTCAACCGCCGGGAAGTGGCGATCTTTACGCCACTGGTGGTGCTTGTGCTGTGGATGGGGATCTACCCCGAATACTTCCTCGGCTTCATGCACGCCTCGGCCAATAACCTGGTTGAAAATTTCGAGATTGCGCGCGGCCTTCAGCTCGCCGTTGCGGCGCCCTAGGAGCCAAGAAGAAGACATGACCGAACTGCCTGATTTTTATCCCGCCATGCCCGAGGTCGTGCTTGCCTTCAGCGGCCTGCTGCTGCTGCTTTATGGCGCGGTGTGCCGCGACGCCATGCCCCGCTTCGTGGGCTATGCCACGGTTCTCGTCCTGCTTGCCGTCCAGGTGCTGGAAATGATCACCGCGCCGGGGGACGCCGTCACCTTTTCCGGCCTCTTCATCTCCGACCGCTACGCCGTTTTCATGAAATCGCTGGTGCTTCTCGGCTCAGCGCTGGCGGTGATCCTTTCCTTCGATTACCACGAACACGAAAAGCAAGAGCGCGTCGAATATCCCATTTTCATCCTGTTCGCCACCTTGGGAATGATGATGATGATTTCCGCCAACAGCCTGCTCTCCCTTTATCTTGGTCTGGAACTCCAGAGCCTGTGCCTCTATGTGCTGGCCGCGATCCGCCGCGATACACTGAAATCCACCGAGGCCGGGCTCAAATATTTTATCCTCGGTGCCCTGTCTTCGGGGCTGTTGCTTTACGGTATGTCGCTGATTTACGGGTTCGCAGGCAGCACGGAATTTCCCGTACTGGCCGCAATCCTCACCGCCGCCGACACCCAGGCTCCCATGGGTGTGGTTGTGGGCTTGGTTTTCGTCATGGCCGGGCTGGCCTTTAAAATCTCTGCGGTTCCCTTCCACATGTGGACGCCCGATGTTTACGAGGGCGCGCCGACGCCGGTCACCGCTTTTTTCGCCATGGCCCCGAAGATCGCCGCCATCGCTCTCTTCATGCGGGTTCTACTGGACCCCCTGGGCGGGCTGGTGGAGGAATGGCGTCAGGTGGTGGTGGCGGTGTCGCTGGCCTCTATGATCCTGGGTAGTTTTGCCGCCCTTGCCCAGACCAATATCAAGCGCCTCATGGCCTACAGCTCCATCGGCCATATGGGATACGCCTTGGTGGGACTGGCGACGGGAACGCCTGCAGGTGTTCAGGGCGTGCTGATTTACATGACAGTCTATCTATTCATGGTGGTGGGCACCTTTGCTGTCATCCTCTGCATGCGCCAGCACGACCGCATGGTGGAGAACATCAAAGACCTGGCCGGGCTTTCCAAGACCCATCCCATGATTGCCTTGGCCATGGCCGTTTTCATGTTTTCCATGGCGGGGATTCCCCCGCTCGCCGGATTCTTCGGTAAGCTCTACGTTTTTCTGGCGGCCATCGAAGCCGGGCTCTATACCCTCGCCATTCTCGGCATTCTCACCAGCGTGGTGGGGGCCTTCTACTACATGCGTATCGTCAAGTTCATGTATTTCGACGAATCCCACGAACCCCTGGACAGGTGGATCGGCCGCGATATCGGCTTGATTCTGTTGGTTACCGGGGTTTTCACCATGTTCTTCTTTGTCTATCCAGAGCCCATCCTTGCGGCGGCCAGCGTTGCGGCGGCGTCGCTCTTTCCCGGATAACTGCGCTCCCTTTTCCCCATAGAGACCATGACCAGGGCCCCGGACCTTTCCTCCCGTTACCACCTCGTTTCCTTCGAGCGCCTCGACAGTACCAACGAGGAGGCGTGCCGTCTGGCCCGGGAAGGGGCGAGGGAATTTACCATCGTTTGTGCACGTGAGCAGACGGCGGGCAGAGGGCGGCGCAATCGCGGCTGGGTCTCGCCACCGGGAAACCTCTATCTGTCACTGATCCTACGTCCTAAAAAACCCCTGGCCGAGACCGTCCAGCTCAGCTTCGTGGCGGCGGTGGCGCTGGGTGAAACCCTGGGCCCCCTTATTCCAGAGGGTGTGGATATCTCCTATAAATGGCCCAACGACGTCTTTCTGGCCGGGTGCAAGGCGGCGGGAATCCTACTCGAATCCTCCTCCCGCCGGGACCGCGTGAAATGGCTGGTGCTAGGGCTGGGTCTCAATCTTAAATCGCCCCCGCAAGACGTTTCCACTCCCGCCACCTCGCTGAAGGCGGTGGGCGCGGCGGGGGTGACGGCGGTGGACATGCTTGAACGCTTTTGTTTCTGCTTCGAGAAGTGCTATACGCGCTGGCAGGAAGAAGGGTTCCCCTCCCTGCGTGAGGCGTGGCTATCGCGGGCGCAGGGGCTGGGCGGTCCCATTGAGGTGGAACTGGAAAAGGAACGTTTGAGCGGAACGTTTCTCGATCTCGACGCTTCCGGTGCTCTTGTTCTGGGGCAGGGCGGCGGCGTAACCAGGATAATCACCGCCGGGGATGTGTTTTTCCCCCAAGCTCGCTAGGGTGACCAAAAAAGAAACGGTAAGGAACAAAACAACCATGCTGCTGGCCATCGATTCAGGCAACACCAACGTGATTTTCGCCATTTTCGACGGCGAGGAGCTGCGCGCCCGTTGGCGCAGTTCCAGCGACCTCCACCGCACCGCCGACGAATACGCGGTGTGGCTGACCCAGCTGATGACGCTAGAAGACATGGCGCTTGGGGATATCAAGGCGGTGGCCATCGCCAATGTGGTTCCCGCCTCCCAGCATTATCTTTCGGCCCTGTGCCACCGCTATTTCAAATGCGAGCCTTTGATCGTGGGCGCCGACGGTGTGGACCTCGGGATCGAGGTGTTCACCGAGCGCCCCGCCGAGGTGGGGGCCGACAGGCTGGTGAACGCAGTGGCCGTCCATGACCGCTACAAGGGCCCCGCTATCGTCCTCGATTTCGGCACCGCCACAACCTTCGACGTGGTGGATGCCAAGGGCAACTATACCGGCGGCGTGATCGCGCCTGGCATCAACCTTTCCCTGGAGGCTCTCTACATGGCAGCGGCCAAGCTGCCCCGCATCGCCGTGGAGAGGCCTTCGAAGATCATCGGCATCGGCACCGTCAGCGCTATGCAGTCGGGCATCTTCTGGGGCTATGTGAGCATGATCGAAGGTACGGTGGCGCGGATCACGCAGG
>NZAO01000075.1 GCA_002686135.1 Rhodospirillaceae bacterium | reverse complement strand
CCTGTAGTCCGCATTACCGATGATGACGGCGACGTCGTCGGGATGGGGTGCCGATGACTGGAAGCGCACATCTACGGGGACGGATGGGAAAGTCTTGGTGAGGGCAGCGGTTTGGGGCGGTGGTGATGGTTTTGGTGCTTTGGCTGCTACGGGAGGTCCAGAAGGGGCCTCTCCTGCTGCATATTTTTTCCCGCTTACAAAATTACCATCCGAGAAAAGACCTATCCAAACTCTTCCATCGGCAAAGGTATAGGTGCCCTGCCCGTGTTTGTATCCATCCTTCCATCCACCGACGTATTTACTCCCATCGGGATAGGTAAGGGTACCAAAGCAATTGGTCCAAGTTGAAGAGTCGTTGCCCGAACAGGGAGGCAGGCTCCACCCCTCCGTTGAACCCAACAGAAGGAGGGCTGGTATGCAGAGGATGGTGAGTAGTCGTTTCATGGCAGATAGAGCTTAGCGCTATTCCTCTGGTTACGGAACTGTGGCCAACCGTCGACCCATATCATCCACCGCTTTCACAAGTGCACTGGCTATGGCTGGCTCGCCCGCAGAATGGCCACTTCCAGGCACGATCTCGAGGCGGCAGTTTTCACCCCAAGCATGGGCGAGCGCCTCGGCCGTGGCCGGCGGACATAACAGGTCATAGCGGCCCTGGATAATGTGGCCGGGAATGTCCTTCAACCGCCCCGCCCGCTTCAACAACTGGCCCGGTTCGAGGAAGAAATCGCGGGCCATGTAATGCCATTCGAAATAGGGAGAAGAAGGTTCTCCCTCGCGCGCGGCCGCGGCCTTCAGGCTGTCGGGCAGGGCCTCGTTTTCGGGAACCAGTTCCGAGAGTGCCCGTTCGTAATCATGCCAGACCCAGCCCGCGCCACGCCGCTTTGCCGCGTTGCCGCTTTCCATACGCTTGCCCCAAGCGGCCACGGGGTCGCCACGCTCGGCCTTTGGCAAAAGCTCTGTAAAGGCGCGCCACAGCTCCGGACGAAACTGCCGGGCCGCACCCTCAAAGGCCCATATGCACTCCTCGGCCGTTCCCAGAAAAACCGCGCGCAGGACCATTCCGCTGACCCGCTGGGGATAAGTCTCGGCGTAGGCCACCGCCAGGGTCGAGCCCCAAGAACCGCCCACCAGCATCCAGCGCTCGATCTCCAGCGTCTCGCGGATGCGCTCCAGATCGGCAATGAGAAAATCGGTGCTGTTATCGTCCAAACAACCCTTGGGCGTGCTCAGCCCACAGCCGCGCTGGTCAAACAAAACCGCGTGAAAAACCTTGCCGTCGAACAGCCGGCGATGGGCCTTCTGGCAATTGCTGCCCGGCCCGCCATGGAGAAAGACGGCGGGCACACCCCCCCGGTGGCCGTTCTGCTCCACATAAAGCGTGTGGACAGCGTCCACCGCCAGCGATTGCGTGTGGAAGGGTTTAAGCGAGGGCGCGGAAGAGCTTTTCGGACTCATGGGCGGTAACGTGAGCAAGTAATAAAACCAAGGAGCCGGCGAACTTGCGCAGGCCGTCCTAAAGGGTGTCGCACAAGGGAAAGACCAGATGCAACCGTGGGAGTTCAAGCCCCCGTCTCTACAGCCTCACCTGGCGCAGCCGCAGCGCGTTGCTGATGACCGAGACCGAACTCAGCGCCATGGCCGCGGCGGCGATGATGGGATTCAAGAGAATCCCCGTAAANGGATAGAGCGCCCCCGCCGCCACCGGCACGCCCAAGGCGTTATAGAAAAAGGCGAAGAACAGGTTCTGGCGGATATTGCCCATGGCCGCCCGGCTCAGTCGCCGGGCNCGGACGATGCCGTCTAGATTGCCCTTGATCAGGGTCACGCCCGCGCTCTGTATGGCGACGTCGGCTCCGGTCCCCATGGCGATGCCCACATCGGCNTGGGCCAGCGCCGGAGCATCGTTGACGCCNTCCCCGGCCATGGCNACCACGGCGCCTTCCTGTTGCAGCCGCGCCACCACAGCGCCCTTCTCNTGGGGCAGCACTTCAGCCTCCACGTCTGTAATCCCCAGCCTGTCCGCCACCGCCCGCGCTGTGGCCAGGGTATCGCCGGTAAGCATGACGATACGCACCCCCTCNTCGCGCAGCGCCTCCAGAGTAGCCGGCGTGGACTCCTTAACGGGATCGGAAACCCCGATAATCCCGGCCACTTGGCCATCGAGGGCCACAAACATAATGGTTTCACCCTTGCTACGATGTTCTTCCGAAACCTCTTCCAGAGACCCGCTGTCGATGCCCAGATCGGCCAACAGTTTCACATTGCCCAACGCCACCGTGGCGCCCTCCACGCGCCCGGTGACGCCCTTTCCCGTCACCGATTGGAAGTCGTCTGCCGTCCCTAGTTGCAGCCCCTTGTCGTGCGCCGCCTTGATGATGGCGGCGGCAAGCGGGTGTTCGCTGCCGCGCTCGAGGCTGGCTGCCAGGCGTAATATTTCGTCTTCCCCACCATCCCCATCGGTAGTCACCGTGGTGACCCTGGGCCTGCCCTCGGTCAGGGTGCCGGTCTTGTCTACCACCAGGGTATCCACCTTCTCGAAACGCTCCAGCGCCTCGGCATTCTTGATCAGGATCCCGGCCTGGGCGCCACGCCCCACCCCGACCATAATGGACATGGGTGTGGCCAGCCCCAGGGCGCAGGGACAGGCGATGATGAGTACCGACACCGCGGCGATAAGGGCGAAGCTCATGGCCGGGGGCGGCCCCCATACCGCCCATGCCACAAACGCTACCACCGCTGCCAGCACCACCGCCGGCACGAAATACTCCGCTACTACATCGGCCAGGCGCTGAATCGGGGCGCGACTGCGCTGGGCCTCGGCCACCAACTGCACGATCTGGGCCAGCATGGTTTCGCTGCCCACGCGCTGGGCCGTCATGACGAAACTGCCGGTGCCGTTCAGGGTGCCACCGATGACGGCATCCCCGGCCTGCTTCGTCACCGGAAAGGATTCCCCGGTGACCATGGATTCGTCCACGACGCTCTTGCCTTCCGCCACTTCGCCGTCCACCGGCACCTTATCGCCGGGGCGCACCCGCAGCCGGTCACCGGCCATCACCGAGTCCAACGCCACCTCTTCGTCCTCTCCCGCCTTGTTGAGATGAAGCGCGGTCTTGGGCGCAAGATCGAGCAGCGCCTGCAGGGCGGCGCTGGTTCCTGCGCGGGCGCGCAGTTCCAGAACCTGCCCAAGCAGCACCAGCACCACGATCACGGCAGCGGCCTCGAAATAGACGGCCACCTCGCCGCCGGGGCCGCGGAAATTGTCGGGGAAAATCCCCGGTGCCAGCGCCGCCACCGCGCTATAGGCCCAGGCCGCTCCCGTGCCCAGGGCGATTAGGGTGAACATATTGAGCTTACGGGTGACCAGCGACTGCCAACCCCGCGCGAAGAAGGGCCAGCCTGCCCACAGCACCACCGGGGTGGCGAAGAAAGCCTGGAGCCAGATGGAAAGCTGTGCCGGCAGCNGATGTTCCAGCCCCAGGCCGGGGATATGGCCGCCCATTTCCAGCACTACCACCGGCGCCGCCANCAGCCCGCCGATCCAGAAGCGGCGGGTCATGTCCACGAGTTCGGGATTGGGGGCGTCTTTGGCAGGAACGGTTTCCGGCTCCAGGGTCATGCCGCATTCGGGACAGGTTCCGGGGCCGCCCTGATGGACCTCGGGGTGCATGGGACAGGTAAAGCCCGGCGCCGTAGGTGCTTTATGGGTGCCGTGACCGCCCTCGCCGCTGCTGCCCTCGTGATGACAGCAAGAGTGCTCTTCCGGTTTAGGCCCAGGCTCTGGCTCTTCGCCTTGCTGCGAGGAACAGCCCTTATGGCTCATGGCTCTTTCCCTTCCGGCAAGGACAAAAAGTAACAATACGCTCAATGGTGCCCGCTGAGGGACTCGAACCCCCACTTCCTTACGGAAAACGGATTTTAAGTCCGTTGCGTCTACCAGTTCCGCCAAGCGGGCACGCCCTTCATTATCTCCAAAACGCGGCCTTTCACCAGCCCCCCGTTGCGGGCAGGTGGCTCCTTCCTTCACCACGTTACATTAAAGACCCGCCCTCAAACGCAGCGCCTGCCTTGCCGTGGAAATAGCCATTGGCAAGGGGCATGCCGCCGGTCTCCCCGGCGATGGCGGCGTTTGCCTCCTCAGGCGCCATCTTGTTGTCGAGCACGGCGCGAAAAGCCTCGGCGATGCGCACCATGTCTCCGCTATGGGGCGAGAGACGGAAACGCCTGATGCCAAAATCCCGGAGGACGGAAAGATCACCAGCCATATTGCAATAGGCATGGGACAGAGCCTGCACACCGTTGACGGCCAGAAAGGGCTCGCCGTCCAGAGTATCCACATCAAACCCGTCGGGATTCTTCTCGCAAACGAACTGACAGTTGTCCCTGGAAAGGTTGTGACAGCGAGCGTGGTAACAGCGCGCCGAAATGGCCAGTGGCAGGCGTCCAAAGACCATCACCTCCAGCTCGGCGGGGGCGGACTTGGCGAGGGCGGCGATGGAAGACGCCGCAAGTTCAACCGGCAGCGTCACCCGCTCGGCGCCGTTACGCGCCATATAGGCAAGCGTGCCTTCGTTATAAATGTTGACGAAGGGGCCGACGGCGTGGGGCCGCCCCTTGAGCAGGGCGGCGGTGGAAATGTCATTGGCCTCCACCAGGAAGTCCGTGTTTTCCACGGTCTCACGCACCAGAGCCATCTCGCGCTCGTTCATGATCAGAGCCAGCGTCGAGAGCACCACCTCCTTGTCCGCCGAACCCAGGCGTTCGACCACGTCGGCAAGATAGGGTGCGAAAAACGGGGCCCGTTTCGAACACACCACCTCGCCCACGCAGACCGTATCCAGCGGGGCTTCGTCGGCGATACGGAAATAGAAATCGCGCCAGCGCTCCGGGGCCCAGTTGAACAGGACCGGCCCGAGCGTCAGATGTGCGGAGCTTCCCTTTACCATTCCTAACGCCAGGTCTTCTCGTAAACGCCGGAGGTCTTGCGCTGGCCCTCGGTGACAGCGACCAGATCCTCCCTCGGCACAGAAAGCCCTTCAGCTGCTGCGTCCACGGCGCGGCGGAAAGCAGCTACAACCTGGGAAATATAGGCGCGGCCCCGCTGCCGCCCCTCGATCTTCAATGCCGTCACACCGGCGGCCATGAGCTCCGGCAACATATGGACCGCATTGAGGCTAGTGGGTTCCTCGAACAGATAGCGGGCCTGTCCGCCAGCCACGAAGCGGCCCTTGCACAGGGTCGGATAACCGGCTTTTTCACCCTCGATGAAGGCATTGACGGTATAGCCGCCAAGGCGGGAAACCAGCCGCCCCTCTTCCTCCTCATAGCGCACATGGGCGGCCGGTGAGCAGACGCCGTTAATGTTGGGAGATTCACCGGTAACGTAAGAGGAGAGGGCGCAGCGGCCTTCGGCCATGACGCATAACCCGCCGAAAACGAAGACCTCAGTTTCGATAGCGACCTTGCGGTTGAGTTCGGCGATTTCCGGTATAGTGAGCACGCGCGGCAGCACCGCCCGTTTAATGCCGAAGGCCTCCTTGTAGAAACGGATCGCCTCGGCATTGGAAGCAGACGCCTGTACCGAGAGATGACGGCGCAATTCGGGATGCGCGCCCGCCGCGTAATCGGTCAGTCCGATATCGGCGAGGATTATGGCGTCGGCGCCCAACGCCGAGGCATCGTCGACGGCCTCGCGCCACGGTCCGGGATCGCCCGCCCTGGGAAAGGTATTAATGGTGACGTAGACATGCGCGCCGCGGGCATGAGCGTAATCCAGCCCTGCGCGCAGCTCGTCGCGGCTAAAATTGAGGCCGGGGAAATTACGGGCGTTGGTGGCGTCACGGAATCCGAGATAGACCACATCGGCACCGGCATCGACGGCGGCACGCAGCGAAGCCGGAGTCCCAGCGGGACAGACAAGCTCAAGCTTTTTAGTCACGGTTCCCGGCCTGCGAACAGTGGCCGCTACGGGCCGGCGGCGCCACCGTTCCTCCCAGTTCTTTCAGGCTCGTCTCAGGGATATCGTCCCGGCGCACGGCCGGAGCGGCGAAGACGGAACGGATCGCTTCCATATCGCGGGCGGCCCGTGATGCCACTCCCGCAACAATGCCGACCACACGCCGCGCCGGACGCGCCAACGGCCCAAGCACTGATAACAGGTCCTCAAACAGGCTGATCTCCGCATCGTCTACGGCATTGCGCAGGGCCACCACCGCTTCGGTGTCTCCCTCGAACACAAGCGAACGCGAGAAGAAAAGGGCGTCGCCGTCACTGGTGCCCTCAAGCAAGCCCATCAGCGCCATCAGCGGTCCGCGCACTGTGGCCGTCGCCCCGATGCCGTCCGCGTTTCGCGCCGCCGTCAGGCTCGCCGCGGCGGCACCAGGCCTGAGGATAAAAACCAGCGGCAGGTCGACGGGATCGATCAGGAAGACCGGATTCTCCAGACACGACAGACGGTCGAAGAGTTCCGGATGACGCCGCCGGACCGTCGTCATGGCAATATCCAGCGCTGGCTGCATTAAAGCTGGCGGCAACGGACGCAAGGCCATTCCGGCGAACAGCACCGGCGACAACGGCGGCGGCTTTATGCTTCGTGACATTTGCGGTTATTTCGAGAGCAACGCAAGACAGATCGAAACGCACGTCCGCGCCTTCTTTGCCTCTTCAAGGAGAGTGAAATAAGTTCCCCCGCCAAGGCTTACCGCCACTGTGCCGGCTGTGGTCATGTCATATCTCCTTCATCATTAACAACTCCGCGCCTCCTCCGTAAGAGGCTGTTAAAGATAGCAT
>NZAO01000074.1 GCA_002686135.1 Rhodospirillaceae bacterium | reverse complement strand
TCACCAAGAATGCCAAAGGCAAGGGTAAGCAGGCTGTCCCCGGCGAGAATCGCCGTGGCCTCGTCGAACTTTATGTGACAGGCGTGCTTGCCGCGCCGCAGATCGTCATTGTCCATGGCCGGCAGATCATCATGAATCAAAGAATAGGTATGCACCATTTCCACGGCCGCGGCCACGCGAAGGGCGCTGTTGGGCGACACATTGAAGAGCTGTGACGAGGTCACCACGAGAAAGGGACGCAGGCGCTTGCCTCCGGCAAGAACGGCATAGTCCATGGCTTCAAAGAGCCGTGAATCAAGGCCGTCACCTTTTGGAATCAGGCCCTCAATCTCGTTCGTGACCGCCCTGGCGGTTTTCTTCAGGGCGTCCTCAAGATGATTCAAAACATATCCTCAGTCGGTTTCGGAGGGCTCCAGGTCAATCTCGCCATCGGTGCCGAGAACAACTTTTTCGACCCACTCCTGGGCTTCCTGAAGTTTAGCCTCGCAATGCCGTTTCAGCGCAACGCCGCGTTCATAGGAACGGATCGCATCATCGAGACCGCCTTCTCCGCTCTCGAGTGTCTGGACAATATCCTCAAGCTCCTTCAAGGCATCCTCGAAGTTCAGAGCAGCGATATCCTTGGAAATTGATTTTTCGGAATCAGCAGTGGCCATGAGGTTTCCTCAACCTGAAACCGTCCGAGTGTAAGCGCCACCGCAAAACGGGGCAAGACCAGCCATCTAACTTTCCCCCATCAAGACTTTTATATGAGCGCTCACGCTGGCGGCGAGCGCTGGCAGATTATAGCCCCCCTCGAGAGCCGAAACGATCCGCCCCGATGAATGACGGGATGCAATATCCATCATTTCCGCCGTCACCCAGGCGTAATCCTCTTCACGAAGGGAAAGGGAGGCCAGGGGATCGTCGGCATGGGCATCAAAACCGGCGGAAATGAAGACGAAGTCAGGCGCAAAATCATTCAGCGCCGGCAGAATCACATCGCCACAGGCGGCACGGAAGGCCTCTCCCCCGGACCCCGCCGGCAACGGTTCATTGAAGATATTGCCCACACCGCGGTCTTCCTTTGCGCCACTACCGGGATAGTGAGGCCACTGATGGGTAGAGCCGTAAAACAGATTTGCATCATCCCGGAAAACGCCCTCAGTGCCGTTGCCGTGATGAACATCGAAGTCAATGACGGCGACTTTCCCAAGCCCGTGGGCGGCGCGCGCGTGCAGCGCCCCGATCGCGATATTGTTGAACAGACAGAAGCCCATGGCCCGCGTGGGCTCCGCATGGTGGCCCGGGGGACGTACGGCGCAGAAGGCATTGTCGCCCTCTCCGGCCATGACGGCATCCACCGCGGCGCAAACGGCTCCCGCCGCGCGCAAAGCGGCCTCGCCGCTTCCCGGCGAGGCAATGGTATCCATGTCCAGCCCCACATAGCCGATATTGGGAATGGCTGAGAGGACCTGTGATACGTACGATTCCTGGTGAACCAGTTGTAATTGTTCCTCGCTGGCCGGGGGCGCCTCGTGCCTCTGGAGGGCAGTAAAATCATCGGCCTCCAATGCCTTCAGGATAGCGCGCAGCCGTTCCGGGCTTTCGGGATGGCCGGCACCGGTATCATGTTCGAGAAAGGCGGGATGATAAAAAAGAAGCGTGGTCATAGGGGTGAATTCGTGAAATGGAGACCGCGGACACCCTATCACGTCCCCCCCAACAATGTCCTCCGGGAGGAAGGAGGCAGGGTTGGAGCGTAATGACAAGAAACACTGGAGGATGTTTCTGGAATGTTTCGGGAATGCCGTTCCCTATGTATAGTGACCCGGCCCGATTGATAAATCCTTTTAAAAGAAAGTCATGAGAGCCCCAGGAGTATACGCCCTTGCCCTCGCCGCTTCGCTGATGCTGATGCCGGTTTTTACCGGCCCGTCAGTGGCGCAAAACCAACCCGGAGATCCGCCGCCAGCCTCCGTGGGCGTGGACGAGGTCACGGTCAAGTCCCTATTGCAGACAGCCCCTGTCATTGGCCGGCTGGTGGAGCGCCAGTCGGGCGAGGTGGCCGCCCGTATCAGCGGCCCGGTGGGGGCCTTAAACGTGGATGTGGGAACCCGCGTGAAGGAAGGAGACGTGCTGGCGGAAATCATAGATGACGAGCTGCGGGCCTCCCGTGATCTGGCCAAGGCGGAAGTGGCGGAAAGCGTGGCCGCGGAAAAAACCGCTCAGGCCAAGTTGGCTCTCGCCAGACAGGAATTCAAACGGCTTGAAAAACTGAAAACCTCTGCCGCCTTTTCACAGGCGCGTTACGATGACAAACGCCAGGATGTGATCCGCCTTGAAAGCGAAAAAGCCGAAGCCAAGGCCAGCCTCGAGCGCGCCCGGGCCAATCTGAAACTGGCCGAGATAAACCTCTACAACGCCTTTATCCGTGCCCCCTATGACGGCGTGGTATCCCAGCGCCACATCATGACCGGGGCCTATCTCGACGTGGGCGATTCCGTGGTCACGCTGATCAATGATAGTCTTTGGGAAATCGAGGCCGATGTTCCCGCCGATCACATTGCGGGGTTTTCCCCCGGCAATCAAATCACGTTCGATCTGGGATCCCGGAAAACCTACACGGCCCAGGTTAGAGCCATCGTCCCCGATGAAAACCCCCGCACCCGCACCCGCGCCGTGCGCTTTACCCCCGACCCCAGAATGACGGCCAGCGGACTGGCGGCTAATGAAACCGTGGTGCTTCATCTTCCCAAGGGCGAATCCCGGGAAGCCGCCACCGTTTCCAAGGACGCCGTGATCATCCGCCAGGGACAGAAGCTTGTTTACGTGATCACGGATAATCAAAGCGTACAGATCAGCCCCGTAAAGCTGGGACTGGCCGTAGGCGACCGCTTCGAGGTTATTGACGGCCTTGCCGCGGGCGATCTGGTGGTGGTGCGTGGTAATGAACGCCTACAGCCCGGACAGAAAGTCCAGTTCGAGAGATCCCCTTAAGATGGACCTTATCCGTACCGCTATCGACCGGCCCATCGCCGTTGTCGCGGCGGTTTTGATGGTGGTGACCTTCGGCCTCGTGGCCTTGGAAATCATACCCATCCAGCTTGCGCCGGATGTCCGTAAACCCATTATCTCAATCAGCACCTTCTGGGGCGGAGCAGCCCCAGCGGAAGTAGAGCGGGAAATCGTCAACCGCCAGGAAAAAAAGCTCAAGGGCCTGGAAGGCCTGGTGGAAATGTCGAGCCAGTCGGAAGACAGCCGCGGCCAGGTTACTCTTGAATTCAACGTGGGCCAGAACATGAACCGGGCGCTGCTTCTGGTGGGCAACCGCCTCGACCAGGTGGAGACATACCCCGACGAGACCGACAAGCCGACTCTGAATACCGCTGGCAACGATGATTCCCCCATCGCCTGGATCGTTCTCAAACGCCAGCCGGGGAATACCCGCGACATCCACAGCTACGGCGATTTTGTCGAGGACATCATCCAGGACAGGCTCGAAAGGGTGCCCGGCGTCGCCAACTCCAATGTCTACGGCGGCAGTGAGAGGGAAATCCGGGTCATCGTCGATCCCGAACTCATGGCCCGGTACCGCCTTACCGTGCCCGAGATCGTCCAGACCCTGCGCCAGGCCAACGCCTCTATCTCGGCAGGCGACGTAGAGGAAGGAAAGCGCCGCTATGTGGTTCGCACAGAGGGTGAACTCAACACGCTGGATACGGTCCGTTCCATCATCCTCCGCAGTTTCGAAGACTCTGCGACGGGACGCGTGGCGCGGGTTACGGTGGGTGATATTTCCCAGGTCCGTTTCGACTACAAGGAACCCCAGGCGGTGATCCGCCATCTTGGCGAACCGGCCATTGCCCTCAACGTCACCCGCGAGACCGGCGCCAATGTGATTGAAGCTATGAAAGGCGTGCGCGCCATTCTGGCCGATCTCAACGAAACGGTCCTTCCCCAGCACGCCCTGGAGATAAAACAGGTCTATGACGAGACTATCTATATCGATTCCGCCATCAGCCTGGTACAGCAAAACATCTTTGTGGGCGGCACGCTGGCGGCGCTCATCCTGTTGCTGTTCCTGCGTTCGGGCCGCGCCACCCTGGTGGCTGCGCTGGCTATACCGGTTTCTGTGATCGGCTCTTTTGTGGCCATGGCCGCCATGGGGCGTTCGCTCAACGTGATCTCCCTGGCCGGTATCGCCTTTGCCGTCGGCATGGTGGTGGATGCCGCTATCGTGGTTCTGGAAAACATCTACCGCATGCGGCAGGAAGGCAAACCCTCCGCAGAAGCAGCCTACAGGGGCACCAAACAGGTATGGGGCGCGATTCTGGTCTCGGCCCTGACCACGGTTCTTGTATTCGTTCCCATTCTCATCATGAAACTGGAGGTGGGCCAGCTGTTCCGGGATATCGCGGTAGCCATCTCGGTGGCCGTGCTACTCTCCCTGCTGGTGGCGATCACGGTGGTGCCGGCGCTGGCCAACAAGCTATTAGGCGGGGAAGGTGGAATTTTCAGCTCCACTCTGAAATTCCCTTTCATCGACAACTTCGCCAGGAAATTCGTTTCCGCGGTTCTCGACTACACCCGTCTTGTTACACACAACAATTTCCTGGCCCTTGGTTCGGTAGCCACCATTTGCGGCGTAGCGGCGCTGGCCACTTACCTGATGCTACCGAAACTGGAATACCTTCCCGAGGGCAACCGCAATCTGGTTCTGGGCGTTATCCTTCCCCCGCCGGGCTACAATCTCGACACCACCACTGACATCGCCCAGCGTATCGAGGGCAAAACCCGCCCCTTATGGATTTCCGAAACCAAGNCAGAACCGGAAACCGGCGGCCCGCCGAAAATAGACAATTTCTTTTTCGTCGCCCTGCGCGCGCAGACCTTTCTCGGCGCCAAAAGCGCCGAACCGTCCCGCGTCTCGGAACTGATACCGGTCATCAGCGATGCCGCCTTCAGCGAACCGGGAACCTTTGGTTTCGTCTCTCAACCCTCCCTGTTCGGCCGCGGTATCGGCAGCGGGCGATCGATCGAACTCAACGTTTCGGGCCCCGAGCTGGAATCCATTCTCGGCGTAGCCGTACAGGCGGCCGACCTGATTGGCCGTCATATGCCCTTTGCCGAAGGCAACCAGCTTCGCCCACGACCGGGGCTTGAACTAGGCGCTCCGGAAATCCGTGTCACTCCCGATCCCGTGCGCCTGGCGGACAATGAAATGAGCGCCACCGATCTCGGGCTCACCGTGGACGCCTTTAATGAAGGCCTACGGGTTGTGGAGGTTACCGTGGACGGAAAACGCATCGACCTCACGCTCAAGGGCCCCCGGGACAACGTCACGGAAACCCAGGGAATCGGCGCGCTTCCCATAGTCACGCCCGAGGGCAAGATTCTTCCCACCACATCACTGGCCCATATCGAGGTAACCTCGGGGCCGACGGAAATCCGCCATCTCGAAAGGGTGCGCACGGTGACGCTGGAAATCCGCCCGGCGCCGCATCTACCACTGGAAGCAGCGATGGAGATCGTCCGCAATGACGTCATGNCGCCCCTCGAAAAACAGGGTCTGCCCACAGGCGTTGAAATGGGCCTGTCTGGAACCTCTGACGAATTGACCAAGACCTGGGACGCCATTGTCCTCAATCTGATACTGGCCGTGATCATCGTCTATCTAGTGATGGCGGTGCTGTTCGAAAGCTTCTTCTACCCCTTCATCATCCTGCTGTCGGTGCCGCTGGCCACCGCCGGCGGCGTGGTGGGGCTGGCCCTGCTCAACCTGATAACCTTCCAGCCCCTGGATATGCTGACTCTTCTGGGGTTTGTCATCCTGGTGGGAATCGTGGTCAACAATGCCATCCTTATCGTCCATCAGACCCTGTTCCATATCCGCATTGAGGGNATGGAGGCCTCGGACTCCATCACCGAAGCCACGCGCAACCGTATNCGGCCCATCTTCATGTCCACACTGACTTCGGTCTTCGGCATGCTGCCACTGGTGGTGTTTCCAGGCGCCGGATCGGAGCTCTATCGCGGGCTGGGATCGGTGGTGGTGGGGGGGCTAGCCATGTCGGCGGTGCTCACCCTCATCATTATTCCGCCCCTGCTCACCGTTTTTGCCGCGACGGCCGAATCCGCCAATCTCCTGGAGCCGGACCGTGGCACCGGGAAATAACCCGTCACCTGAACGGTAAAGATTAGGTCTTGTCTGGAAGAGCGTTTTCCGGCACACAAGACACACCCTCGGCACAGAGAAAAAAGAGAAGCACAGAGAACAGATGACCCTTTTCCGCANNCTNTTCGCAGCTTTTATATCCGCAGGAACAACAGNAACAGCCCANGCCCACGACCTGGGTGATAGCGGCGCCCATTTCCACANGGCCGAAAGCCAAGGCCTTGCCGCAGCATTTCCAGATCATCCCTGGCTCGTTCTGACCNTNNCGGTATNCCTCATGGTCACNGGTCTCGTCCTGAGNNNCTGGAANCGTANCTGATTCCGGGNAAGNNACTATTCCGGCTTTTTCANCNTNAAGCTGTANACNCCNTCTTTCTCGNCGCTTTCCAGCATTTCGCATCCCGTGGCCTCGCAAAAGGCGGNAAAATCCGCCACCGACCCCGGATCGGTGGCGAGAACCTCCAGAATTTCTCCCGGNGGCACTTCTTTCAGGNCCTTNCGCGCCTTGAGGATGGGCATGGGACAACGCAATCCNCTGGCNTCNAGCAGATGAGTCATNACGCCGCCNGCAACCCGTGCCNGNCCAGTGCCNGCCAACCGAGNATGAAGCTCACCCCCCGGTTCATCCTAGGTTCAGCATATACGGGACAACATGGCATGAGAANGCACNGCAATACTATCGGGTTGTTATATCAAGCGACCATAGCTCCTCGAATTATGGTTGCCAACTCCGCCACTACAGCCACAAGAAACCCACTGCCGATGGCCCCTGTCCCTTCCGGCTGGCGCCATCCAAGCGTCTCAGTCCATGATCACACTCTTGACGGAACGTGGCATCGTCATCATCATGCCGCCGGCTCGGCCTCCCGGCCAAAGACCTTGGAGCCATGAAATACTGATTACTTTTGCAAAGCAGAACATGAAGATAAAGCCTGTCCAGAAAATGCTCTCCGTCAACAGCATCCCCCTCCACCAGGGGGACAGTCAGTCCGTACGATCGGCTGTGCGGCCGGCTTCCCGGGGCAGGCTCCGTCTCGCCATGCTTTTCCTAGCCACCCTTTTTCTGGCCACAACAGTGGGCGGCAGTCAGGCCGATGCCGAATCGCTGAAAAAAATCCGCATCGGCACCCTACAGTTCGGCACCGTCAACTGGGAATTAGATGTGATCAAGCGTCTGGGTCTGGCGGAAAAGGAAGGCGTGGACATGGAGGTTGTTCCCCTGGCCAGCAAGAACGCCGCCGCCGTCGCCCTTCAGGGCGGGGCCGCCGATGTTATCGTCACCGACTGGTTTTGGGTCTCCCGGCAGCGGGCAGAAGGTCGGGATTACAGCTTCGCACCCTATTCCGTCATTGCCGGCGGGCTCATGGTGCGGTCCGATTCTCAGATCAGCAACATCGAGGACCTGCGTGGCAAGAGCATCGGCGTGGCCGGCGGCCCAGTGGACAAAAGCTGGCTGCTGCTGCGCGCCTACAGCAAGCAAATCACGAATGACGATCTGCTGGGTCTGGTGGAGCCTGTCTATGGCGCGCCTCCCCTTCTCAACCGGCTCGTGGAAAAGGGAGAATTTCCCGCGGTCCTTACCTTTTGGCACTATCAGGCGCGGCTCAAGGCCAAGGGGATGAAAAAAATCATCGACATCGGCGACGTGCTGGAACAGTTGGGCATCGCGCCGGGCGTGCCCATCGTCGGATGGGTATTCAGCGAGAAATGGGCACGAGCCAACGAGGATGCCCTGCGGGGGTTTCTCCGCGCTTCGGCCGCAGCCAAAAAAATCCTTGCCGAATCCGACGATGAATGGCTGGGGCTGGAAAGTCTCATCAAACCTGGAGACAACGCCACACTGGCGGCTCTACGCGACGGCTACCGCGAAGGCATCCCCCGGCATTTTGGAATCGAGGAAGTCACCGCCTCGAAAAACCTCTATCATATTCTGTCCGAAATCGGCGGTTCCAAGCTCGTGGGCGACAGCAAAGAGCTGTCCCCCGGCACTTTTTGGACCGGAGCCATCGAGTAAACGGCGGAGCGCCATTTGTTTAATCTCAAGGTTTTGTTGGCCAGCCCTTCAAGTTTCTGGCTGCGTTTCTTTTCTCTGTGCCTGTTCTTGCTTGTGTGGGCCGCGGTCGCAGCTATCGCCGATTCCTCCCTGCTTCCCGGCCCTGGGGCCGTGGCCATCAATATGGTGGCACACCTGCGTGAAGGGGATCTCGTCTATCATACCGGAATCACCTTAGCCCGGGTGGTGGTGGCCTTTGTGGTTTCCATGATTATCGGCACGGTGATCGGCATTTTCATGGGCCACAGCCGGACAATGGACACCTTCTTTGACGGGTGGCTGGTGCTGGGCCTCAACATCCCGGCCCTGGTCATCATCATCCTCTGCTATATCTGGTTCGGCCTGACCGAAGTGGCCGTCGTCGTCGCCGTGGCCATCAACAAGATCCCGCTGGTGGCGGTGACGGTGCGCGAGGGCGCCCGCGCCGTGGACAGGGAGCTGTTGCAGGTGGCTCAAGTCTATCGCCTGTCCCACNCCAGGACCCTGTTCAAGACCTATCTTCCCCAGCTTTACCCCTANCTTATGGCGGCGGCTCGTTCGGGGCTTTCCCTGATCTGGAAAATCGTCCTGGTGGTAGAGCTTTTGGGGCGCAGCAATGGCGTCGGTTTCCAGCTTCACAGCTTCTTCCAGTTTTTCGATATCGCCAGCATTTTAGCTTATACCCTGGCTTTCGTCGGTGTCATCCTGTTCTTTGAAATGGCCGTCCTGCGTCCTTTGGAAGTACGGCTGACACAGTGGCGGTTATGACCCTGGACGTGCAAATACGGGCCAAAACCTACCCCTCGCGTACCCCTGGCGAGGATCACGTGGCTGTAGCCGACCTCGACTTCTCGGTGCCCGAAGGCCAGTTCACCTGCATCGTCGGCCCCTCGGGCTGTGGCAAAACCACCCTGCTCAACATCGTCAGCGGTCTGGAGCGGGAAGTGGACGGAGTTGTGTCCCTGAACAGCAAGCCCACCAACGAGGCCCATCTCGGCTATATGTTCCAGACNCCGCGGCTGATGCCGTGGCTGACGGTGTTGGAAAACGTCCGGCTGGTGATTGACGGCCCCGGAAACGGAGAAAAGGGCGATGAAGACTTGACCCGCCATCTGCTTGAAGAAATGGACCTCAGCGATGTCATGGACGCCTTTCCCAACCGCCTTTCCGCCGGCATGATGCGGCGTGTGGCACTGGCCCGCGCCTTCGTGATAAAGCCGCGCCTGCTGCTGATGGACGAACCCTTTATTTCCCTTGATGAGCCCGTGGCTAAGCGTCTGCATGAATTGTTGCTGGCGATCTGGAATGAACGCCCCACCACCGTTCTGTTCGTAACCCACGACCTCAGCGAGGCCCTGTTCCTCGCCGATCGCATCCTCTTCATGTCACCCAGTCCGGGGAGCATCGTTCACGATTATACGGTGCCGCTGGCGCGGCCCCGGGTAAAGCTGGCCTCCGACAACATCCACAACCTGCGCCGGAGCCTCCTGAAAGAACATCCCGACCTCCTGACCGGCCTCATCGGGGTGGGAGAAGAAGAAAGAAGACACACCGAAAGGCGGCATCCCTGACCCACTCTAGACCCCTGCCCGCCGTTCGTGCAGGGCCGCGTTGAACTCGGCGCCGAGAATAAAATCAGCGGCGCTAAAAAGAAGAAATAGCAGGGTGACGATAATGCTTCCGAGGCTGCCATAGAAGACAGTAAAAATTTCTACACGGTCGAGAAATATAGAAAACAGGCTGGCTAAAAGCAGCCAGCCGAGGCTNGCCAGTAGCGCNCCTGGCAGGATGTGGCGCCAGCGCGGACGCGTATCTGGCAGCCAGTGATAAAGGACGGTTACCACAGCAAGGAGGACGAAAACCGCCAATAGGTAGCGCACACCGTCCCAAAGCCATTTCCACGTTAGAGCTATGTCAAGAACAGGCGCNGCCAGTTTCCAGATCATCGGCCCAATCACCACCGCTAGCACTGCCAGCAGAAAGGCCAACACACCGAGAANGACAAGAAACATACCTTTCAACTGCCGCTGCCAAANGGGAAGATGGTCTNNAACCCCCTCGGGCACACTACCNGCGCGATTGAGGGCATAACGAAAGGCCTCCAATTCNACCGAGGCGGCCCACATAGTACCCACTAAACCCACCGTCAGCATGCCACCGCGTCGGCGCTCCAGCAATTCTCCTATCAAGGGCTCCAGAGTTTCTGCCACATCTCGCGGAAGAAAACTGACGGCA
>NZAO01000073.1 GCA_002686135.1 Rhodospirillaceae bacterium | reverse complement strand
CGGTGGCCTCGGCAATGCGGTGCTGTTTTCCATCGGCCAGGCCTTGCGTGAGGCCGGTTCCCGTGTGCTCTATTTCGGTGGCTACAAGAAGGTGGTGGACCGCTATCATGTGGAAAACATTCTCAAGGCCGGCGACACCATCGTCTGGTGCTGTGACGAGGAACCCGGATTCGAGCCCACCCGCCCCCAGGATAAGGCGGTGGTCGCCAATATAGTCGAATCCATCAAGGCCTATGGCGACGGCAGCCTAGGCGAGACCGACATCCCCTTAGACGAGGTCGATCGTATTATCGTCATCGGCTCGGACATGATGATGAATGCGGTGGGCAAGGCCCGCTATGGCGTTCTTGGGGGACTCTTCAAGCCCGAACACGTGGCCATCGGCAGCATTAACTCGCCCATGCAGTGCATGATGAAGGAAATCTGCGCCCAGTGCCTGCAGCGCCACGAAAATCCCAAAAGCGGCGAGGAGAAGATCGTTTTTTCCTGTTTCAACCAGGACCAGGAGCTGGACCAGGTGGATTTCGAATGCCTCCATTCACGCCTGTTGCAGAACGGCGTTCACGAGAAGCTGACGCGGCAATGGATATCCCATTGCTTCGAGCTTCTCGAAGAGGGTGAAGGCGAAGGAGCAGCGTCTTAGAACCGCTCACGGCACCGGATCAAACGGTCCGCGCCTGCGTGCCGCGCTCCGGACGGCTGGCGGGACGCTTTGCGGCCTGGTACGACTTTCGGCTATTTCAGAGGAATAAGCGCCCTGGGGAACAAATACCCTGAAACGAAACCGCTCTAGCGGTCGAAGATCAGAGCTTCGCCGCGATTGAGTTCGATGGAATCACCGCTCCAGCGGTGATAGCTCCCACCGATCCAGGAATCCTTGATAGGCAGGCCGAGATCGCGCAGATGGCACAGATACAGCCGCAGGAAATTGGGGCGATAGCTGCAGGCATAGGTGAAGGTGGGCAGCATTTCCGCATCCTCCATGGAGACGATGGTACCGCGCTTCATGGCCGCGCCGGTGCGCTGGCCCATTTCCCCGAGAACGATAACAGTGCCCGCCAGCATGCCGACTCCGGTGAAATCACCGGAATTACCGCCGATGGCGATAAGACCGTCGCGCATGGTGTTGCCGGTCTCGTTTCCGGCATTACCGTGGACGATGATCTCGCCGCCGGTGACGCCAACCTGGCCGCCACGATAGGCACAGCCCACCATATGGCCGGCATTGCCCTTGACGATGATGCGGCCGCCCGACATTTCCGGCCCCACCCAGTTATCGGCGTTCTTGGTGACGACAATCTCGCCGCCCGACATGGCCACGCCTACGTGCTGGCCGACACTTCCCTTGATGAGGATACGCCCCTTCGACATGGCGGCGCCCACCATCTTGAAGCGCGAGGTGTCACCTTCGAGTCGAATTTCGCCGTTGCTTTTGCCTGTGACCTTGAAGAAATCGCCCACAGTGGTGGTTTCGTTGCCGTGATGGACGGGCAGTGCGGCGATGTCCCTAAGCCCGAGGCCCTCCATTTTATCGGGACAGATGGATTCGGCCTCCACCGGCACGGTGGGTTTTTTCTTCAGGGTCAGTTTCAGACTCATGAGGGTTTCTCCTAAGCCACCTTGCCGCCTACCAGCCCATGCAGGCCGATGTGATACTTGCCGAGGTCGCCACCGTAATTGCCAGCGCTGATCTGTTTGATTCCAGGTTTGACGGCGGCGTGCAACCCGCGCTGCATGGCCTCTTCCACGGCTTTCAGGTCGAGCCCATCGATGACGATCTCGAGCACGCAGCCGACGCCCTTGGCCACGTTGGTCTGTGGGACAAAGCCGCGCAGGGTGGGGCAGTAGGCCTGGTTGGAGGAGGCGGGTAGTTCCTTGTATTTGGAGCCCACCTTGGAGCCCGAACGCACCACGCCGCCAGGGAAGGGCAGGATCACGCCCGGTACCTCACGCATGGCCGCGGTAGCTGCCTTCGCCGCGCTCAGGCAGGCGGCGGAACTGGCTCCCGAGATAAGGATGTTGCCGCCGCCAACGGCCGCCTGGACGCCGAAACGGTCGGTCACCACGAATTCCCCATCCATCACCGGAATCCGCCAGAAGCGGGTACCGTCGAGGCGTTTGCCGATCTGGTAGCCGTCGCCGAAATAGCGCAGTTTGCCGCCGACGACGACGTTTTTCTTGGCTTCGAGGCCGTTGAAACAGGCCGTGGTGGGGCAGGTCATGACGCATTGGCCGATACGCTCCACCAGTCGGTTGGCAACCCCGTCGGGGTCGAAGGCGAACAGCAATACGCTAGCCCCGGGGCGTCCGTCGGGGGTTTCGTCTGGTGACAGCACGCGCTCCACACCGGCCTCGCACTTGCAGCCGATGACCGAGGTGGCGAATCCGGTAAGCGACCGCGCCGCCGCGTCGGCCCATTCCGGGGCGTCGGCGGTGATGATCATCCGCGTGCCCCACATTTCAAAGGCTTCCGCGAAGGTGTCGACGATTTCGGTGCTCTTGATACGCATGTTGCCTGTTGTCCGGGTTATCTACTGTTTTGCGGTGGGAACGACTTCGTGGCGGGGGATGTAATGGTCGCTCACCGCGTAGTTATCGAATTTGATGGTGTAGAAATCCTCCACGAAGGGACGGATTACGTCCTTGATGCCCTCGTCATAGCCGGGGGCCACGTGAAGGATCTTGCCCTCGTGATTATTCCTGAATTCGTGGTTGTCGATGATGAGGTGGCCACTCTTGAGGACATAGCGCGGGGCGCTGAACATGAGTTCCTTGTCCTCGTGTTCGTCATAGATGGTGATATCGGCGTCGGCGCCCGGCCCGAGGTGGCCCTTGTTTTTGAGGCCGAGGATGCGCGCCGGCCCGGCGCGGGTGACGATGGCTATTTCCTGGAGGGTGTATTCGCGCTCCATATGGTGGCCACGCTTGATCTTGGCCACCGCCTTCTGGTTCACCGAATCCATCTGTTGTTTGCGGAACTCGCGGTCCATCAGGGTGCGAATTAGGCGCGGATAGCTGGTGAAGGTGCCACCGTTTGGATGGTCGGTGGACAGCACCATGCGCCACGGGTCCTTCGACAGCAGGAACAGCTCGAGCCCGATGGCCCATTGCAGGGCATGGGTATAGACCTGTTCCTGGTAGGCGAAGGGGATGATGCCGCAGCCGCTTTCGCATTCGGTGTCGGCGTTGACCCAGCGCCGGTCGTTGCTGTAGCGGGTTAGCATCCACGCCAGGGGCGCGTCCGCCGTCATGCTTGTGGAACGGCCGAACATGACCTGTCCCACATCGGCGGTGATGTTGGAATTGTTGTTGATGTATTCGGCGATTTGAGGTGCCTTGGAGGTGGGATTTTCATTCGGCTTTCCGCCATAGCTGTGGAACTGGATATGGGTGATGTGAATACGGCGCCCACCGGTGGCCTTCATGGTCTCCAGCGTGGTTTTGTAGTTACCGCTGTGTCCCAGATTATTGCAATGGATATGCACGGGATGGGGCAGGCCAAGATCCTCCACGGTATTGACCATGGAGGTAATGATCTTGCGCGGGGTGAGCTGTTCGTAGCCATCGATTTTATCGTTCAACTGCGTGATGGTGGCGTTGCGGTGCCCCTTCCAGGGCTCGTCGCCGCCGGGATTGACAAGCTTCGTGGTGTAGGACTTGGTAGCGTTGAGCCACCAGGCCACGGCGTTGCGTATTTCCTCGTGGCGTCCCTCCTGAAGCATCTGGTAGAGCAGCACGTTGTTGCCCATGAGGATATAGAACCCCTTGTCTATGACGGGCGTATCCTCGAATTCATCCAGCGTATGACGGGCGAGTAAAGGCGGCACGGCGGCTTCCATGGCCGTGGTGTAACCCATGGTGGCGTAGCGGTATCCGGTGGTGAAGGTGGAGGGCACGGTGCCGCCGGTTCCCGAACGGGTGTTGACCTTTTTCAGATCGAGGCGGGGGTGGACATCACGGCGGTGATCGTCGGGCTGGAGCTTGCGGGCGATATTGGCTTTGGCGCCGGCAATGTGGCAGTGGATATCGACACCGCCAGGCATGACCACCATGCCCTTGGCGTCGATGCATTTTGTCTTCGGTGGCACGCTTTTAACGATCTTGCCGTCTTTGATGCAAATATCGCGCGTTTTGCCATCTACATCATTGGCAGGGTCGTACACCCTTCCGTTGACGATACGGAGCGTAGATCCCATTTACGGTCTCTCTCTGATGGTCTTGCTGATGGTTTTCCGGGGTAGGTGTAACCGTTATGCGGCTTTACGCCTCTTGTTGTTGGCGCCCTTGGTTTTTTTCCTGGTTTTGAGGAGTTGTTCAACGCGCTTGTAAATGGCGCGGATAACCTCTTCGTCGCTTGGGTATTTCGAGTCAAGGCAAGGCCGCAGTTCAATGGGCACGCCGTCGGAGCGATAAGCCGTGCCGCCGGTGTTGATGCCGTAATGGGACGTGGTAAAGGCGACCCGGGCCAGTTTGGCGGTATGGGTGAGTTTGGGGTCAAGCACGATCATAGGAATTTTCTTCATATGATCGATAGCGGCCTGGGTAAAATTGGAGCCCGGGTCGCTGGCCAGGATCAGCCCGGCATCGGCGTCGCCACGCGCGAACATGTCGGTGGCCGTGAACTCGCCGGGATTGAATTTGGGATAGCCGCGGCTGAAATTCACACCAAAGGGATATCCGGTCTGCCAGGAAACCACTATATCGGCGCCGGCGACGTTGCCGTGGCCGCGCATGGGGGTGGCGATGAAATGGGTATATTCATTGAGATCGGACGCCAGTGACAGGATGGCGGCGGAATTGAAATGGCGGCCACGGGTCATGGACAGTCCCATGCCGAAGAACAGCACGCCATAGCGACAATTTTTCATGCGCTCCACGAGGTCTTTCATGGTTTCCAGGGAGACGCCGGTCCTCTTCTCGATATTGGGGTCCACATGGCGCCCCTTGACCAGGGCGCGCAACGCCCACAGCAGTTCGAAATCGGCGCCTATCTTGACCTGGATGAAAATATCGGCGACCGGTACGCTCTTGGTGCGGCGCACGTCAACGTTAACGATGGTGCGGTCCTTCTTGCGGTTGGGGGTGTACATGCCCTTGGCGGTGACGGCGTAGCGGGCGAAATGGCGGGGCAGGGATTCCGCCGGGTTGCCACCCCAATAGATGACCAGATCGGCGCGGTTCTTGATTTCGCCCAGGGTCGCGGTGCTTTCGCCTACACCCTGGAGCGCCATGCCCGTGGGGCCATGGCAGACTGAGGTTGTGGAATCAATGGTGCCGCCCACCATATCCACAAGGGCTACATTCTGGCGTTGCGCCTCGCAGGTGGTGTCGCTCATTCCGTAGAACATGGGAAAGCGCGCATTGGCCAGAATTTGCGCGGCTTCCTCCACACCTTCTTTCAGGGTAGCAGGCTTGCCGTCGATGAGGGCGAAGGGGCGGTCTTCTTCTTCGTGACTGAGGAACAAGGCCTTGCCCAGAACACAGGCGTTTTTGGCCTTAGTGATCTTCTTGGCGTCCATGTCCACGGTCAGAACCATGTCATCGCACAAACATCCGCAAAATGTACAGGTGGCATTCTCCACGGTTTTGATGTTGGCTTCCGATTTAGCTTTCGTTGCTGCGCCCATCTTTTCCAACCCCTTGTGAATAAAATCCGCAAAATAATTTAGCGGTACGCGTCATTCGCGTCACCTCTAATTGACGCTCTCTAACTCCACTTCCAGATGCTTGGAGAGAGGCATGCCGCTCGCCCCTGTATCCGTGCCCATCAGTTTGCTGGTGGGAGGGCCATAGGCAATGAACAGAACGCCGGGGGGCAGGTCTTCGGTTTTGCGTCCCGTGCATTTTACCGTCGTCACGCCATTGGCCGAACGTAGTTTGACCTTGCAGCCGTCCTTCAGACCCAGCCGCGCCATGTCCTCGACGTTGATTTCAACGGTGGTGGTGGCGTCACGGTATTGTTTCTTGAACTTGCTTTCAAGCAGGCCCACACCCTGTTTCGTGGTGCGGCCAGGAATCAGTATCATGGTTTCGGCCATGAATGTGCTCTCTCTACTATCCAATACAGGCCCCTTCAGGACATATAAAAGATATATGCCTTAAAAGACAAAATCCTGGGCATATTTTTGATATAGCCCCTTCCGTTACGGGAGAGAGTTATAGCGTCTGTTGCCCCGTTCGCAAAGGGCGCAAATGCATAGTGTGCCTTAAGAATTTTTCTGGCTAATATTGCCCCGCTCTGATGGCACGTGGCTTGGCGGTCATCCAGGCGCGCCGCGTCTGTCCGGATGAACCGATTTACACCCATCAAAAGTTTCCGTAGGGGAAAGATATGCTCTTGGCTTAAGTTATGGGTATTCTACGGAAATTCTGCAAACAAGAGAAAATGGCTGGAGGCAATGTCATGGAAATGGACGAAGAACTTAAGGCCAATGTCAAAAGGCAGAGCACATGGATCAGATTGTTTTACATGATCCTTTTCGTTGTCTTCTTCAATGTGGCCGAACTGATGGCCGGGGTTGTGGTGGTGGTGCAGTTCCTGTCTAAGCTTCTGACGGGCGAGGCCAATGAACATCTCAGTGCTTTTGGGCAGAGTCTCGGTATCTATCTTTCCGAGACGACGTGGTTCCTCACTTTCCACAGCGAAAACATGCCCTATCCCTTCCGTCCCTGGCCCAGTAAGGTCGGGGGCAAGGCAAAGGTCACGGCGGCCCGGAAAAAGGCGCCAGCCCGCAAGTCCGCAAAGAAGAAAAAATAAGGCCATGAGCGGCGAGAACATCTCTGTTTCAGGTGGGGAAAACGCCTCCGGCGAGGCACCGTCCCCGGAGTTGTCCATGGACGCGCCCGAACCGTGGGCGGACTGGGAAACCCGACTCTGTCTGTGGAGCCTGGGGCTCGGCTTTGCCGGTCTGGTGGTGCTAGGCGTTCTGGTCAACGTCTTTATTCTGTAGAGCGGCGCGCGCGGGGGGATCATGGGGACGGATATGGAGATGAGTCTCGGCCATGACGGCACACGCTGGGTTGCGCGGGGAGATTCGTTTGCGGTCAGCGGGCGCACCCTTGCTGATCTCGACGCGGAAGTAGCGGATGCCCTGCGCGCGGGGAATTGTGGGAAAGGAGCGCCGGTCACGGTGGCCATGGCTTTCGACTTCGCGGCCTTTCCGGTGTGGATGCGGCAATACGCCTCCCATTATTTCAACCGCAACGTAACCTTCGATCTGTGAGCGTGGGGGCGGCATGGTGATGAACCGAAGCTGGACCGCCGGCATGAGGGATAGCGAGGACTGGTGGGCGGTGTGGCTGGGGCTGGTCATGTTTGCTGCGGGGCTGGTTTCACTGGGCGGCGTCGACCTTGTGGGTTGGATGGCCAAGACCAAGACCTGGACTGATTTGGGCGAGGCCGTGGTGGTCAGCGGCAAGACCTATGGCGACTGGAACCCGTGGGCGGCGCTGGTCACGACCTATGCCGTCTTTACCGGCCTGACCTGTGCCGGGGCCAGATCCATGGGTCTCGACGTGGGGCGCTTCCTCAAGGGCTGGACCGTGCTGTTCGTGATTACCTGGGCGGCGTGGATCATCGGCCACGAGGCCCATCTCGCCGCGCCCGTCAACAAGTGGGAGAAATACGGCATCACCTGGGGGCTCTCTTTGGGCGGCGGCGCATCCTATATCCTGGCGCTTATCATCGGGCTGATGATTGGCAATTTCTTCAAGCCTTTAGCTGCGTTCCTTTCTGAGGCGGCGAAGCCAGAATGGTTCATCAAGACCGCCATCGTCTATCTCGGAATCAAAGTGGGTCTGATGACCATGAAAGCCGCGGGGTTTGCCTTCGAGCTAGCGCTGGCCGGGGCCTGCGCCACCTTCGTCGCCTATATGCTGTTCTGGCCCATCGTCTACGCCGCNGCGCGGCGGCTGTTCCGCCTGCCNCGNGACTGGTCGGCGGTGCTGTCNTCTGGCATTTCTATCTGTGGCGTCTCGGCGGCCATCGCCACCGGCGGNGCNATCCGCGCCAGNCCGGTGATCGCCGTCATGGTGTCNATGCTNATCGTNGTCTACGCCATGCTGGAACTGATCGTTCTTCCCGGTTTCTACACGGCCGTGGCCCCGGATCAGCCCATCGTCAACGGCGCGGCCATGGGCATGACGGTGAAGACCGACGGTGCTGACGCGGCCGCCGGCGCTATCCTCGACGAACTGATGCGTGCCCGTGCCTCGCTTGGCGGCACCAACTGGGAGGAAGGGTGGATTCTCACCGCTTCGATCATGACCAAGCTGTGGATCGACATGTTCATCGGCGTCTGGGCCTTCGTTCTGGCCCTGATCTGGGTCTATCGGGTGGAGCGGTCTCCCGGTCAACCCACGGTGGGGCTGTCGGAAATCTGGTTCAGGTTTCCAAAATTCGTCCTGGGGTATGTTCTTTGTTGGTTCACCTATACCGGCATTGCTGTGTTCTGGCCCGACCTTATAGACGCTGCTAAGGTGGGGGCTGGCACGGTGCAAAGCCCCATGCGCAAGATGATGTTCATGCTCACCTTCGTCGCTATGGGGGTGATGACTGATTTTAGCAAGCTGCGGGGCATGGGGCGGCTGGCGCTGCTCTACGGGTTGGCGCTGGTGGTGGTGATCGCGCCGGTGGCCTATTTCGTGGCTTGGCTGTTCCATCACGGTATGGTGCCGCCGCTGGTGACGGAGTAGCCCTTCGCTGCGTGAGCGAAGGAGAGGGCATGGTGGTCATGTCCCACAACTACAAGATCACCTATGGCGACGAAAAGAACGTGGCGGTGTTGGTGCTGGCGGACGATCCCCGGGGCTATACCATGGAAGTTAGCCCCCAAAATCTGACACTGGTGGCAGTGGGCCAGGTGGTGCCAAAAAAGGCCATCGCTATCACCCAGACCTCTTATGCCACGTTCTATGAACGGTGCTATCATAACCTTGTCGGGGACCTTTCCAGGGACGAGGTGTCCCTGGCCGGGGCGCAATGACGCACCCGCAACTGGAGGCGGTAAGCACATGGGTGGCAAGGTGACCAAGTCCAATGACCAGTGGCGTGCGGAGCTGACGCCAGAGCAATACGGCGTCAGCCGCGAGAAGGGCACAGAGGCCCCCTTCAGCGGCGACTATGCCGAGAGCAAGACGCCGGGGGTTTATGTCTGTGTCTGTTGTGGCCAGGAGCTGTTTTCGTCACAGACAAAATATGATTCGGGAAGCGGCTGGCCTAGCTTCTGGCAGCCTTTGTCCCCCGACAGCACGGCCACGAAGGGGGACGCCAGCCACGGCATGCGCCGCACCGAGGTTACATGCAGCCGTTGTGACGCCCATCTCGGCCATGTGTTCGATGACGGACCGGCACCTACCAATTTGCGCTATTGTATCAACTCCGTCTCGCTCGACCTTAACCTCGGTCCTGAGACTGATACTGAAGAGGGCTAGCCCGCCATGTGCTCCATGATGTGTAGGGCCGTTCGCATCCACGAAACCGGCGGCGCGGAGGTTCTCAAATGGGAGGAGGTGCCGGTGGGCGAGCCTGGCCCCGGAGAGGCGCTGGTGCATCATACGGCGGTGGGGCTTAACTATATCGACATTTATCACCGCAGCGGGCTCTACCCGCTGCAGGCGCTGCCCGCGGTTATCGGCATGGAAGGGGCCGGCATGGTAGAGGCCGTAGGCGAGGGTGTGGACGAGGTGGCGATAGGTGAGAGGGTAGCTTATGCCGCGCCGCCAGTGGGTGCTTATGCCGAGAAGCGCGTCATGGCGGCGGACCGGCTGGTGGCGGTGCCGGAGAGTATTGATGATGTGAGCGCCGCGGCCATGATGCTGAAGGGTATGACGGCGCAGTACCTTCTGCGCCGCACTCATGCCGCCAAGGCAGGTGAAACCATTCTGGTCCATGCCGCCGCCGGGGGGGTGGGGCTGATTTTATGCCAATGGGCGAACCATCTCGGGGTACGAGTCATCGGCACCGTCAGCAGCGAGGCCAAGGCGGAGCAGGCAAGGGCCCATGGCTGCGACCATGCCCTGCTTTATGAAGACGGTGGTTATGCTAAAGAGATCGAGGCGATTACAGAGGGGCGCGGCGTGGATGTGGTCTATGACGGTGTCGGCCGCGATAGCTTTGCCGGCTCGCTGGAATGCCTCGCTATGCTAGGGCATCTGGTCAGTTTCGGCCAGGCCTCGGGCGCGGTACCGCCAGTGGAGCTGGGCCTTCTCAGCGCCAAATCGGCGACCCTGACCCGTCCCGTTCTCTTTCATTATACGGAGGCGCGCGAAGACCTGGTGGCCATGGCGGGCGAGCTCTTCCACGTAGTGGGGCAGGGCGTGGTGAAGATAGAGGTTGCCGCCACCAGGCCACTGGCCGAGGCGGCGCAGGCCCATCTCGATCTCGAGGCGCGGCGGACTGTGGGTTCTACGGTTTTGATTCCCTGAGGTGATTATCTGAAAACGGGCCCACGCAATAGCCAAGGGCCTGAAAACAGGCTAAAAGTAACGGCCGTTCATTTTCAATTATTTCATTTTTCCGTGCCTGATTTTCCCTCCACACAAGGACCGTTTCGTCGCCATCGTATGGGTGGCCGGTTACTGGCCTACGTGATGCTGGTTTCCTCCACCGTCCTTAACCTTCTGGTACTTCTCGCCATCATGCTGCGCTATGGCAGATTCGTGAAAAACGAGCCATGAGTTCCTCCGCCTTCAAAACGCCCCAACGGCTCTCTCTGTCCGATGGTAAAACGGTGGCGCTGCGGATCAGGAAAAGCCGCCGCGCGCGGCGCATGATTCTACGTGCACTTCCTTTCGGCGCTGGCGCTGAACTGGTATTGCCCCCGGGCGTGGGCGCGGCGGAGGGGCTTGATTTCGCGCGGCGGCGGGCGGGGTGGATTCAATCCCGCATTGAGGAGCAACCGCCGCGAGCTCCCTTTGCCGATGGTGTTGAAATTCCCTTTCTAGGGGGTAGCCTCACCATCCGCCATTGTCCACAACTACGCGGCGTGGTTAGGTGCGAGGGCAGCGAATTATGTATTGCCGGGGGCACAGCCCATCTTCCCCGCCGCGTGGCCGACTGGCTGAAAGCCCGGGCGCGGGAGAAAATCACGCCATGCGCCCACGGCATGGCGGAACATCTTGGGCGGCGGGTAAAGCGCATCGGACTGCGTGATCCCCGCACCCGCTGGGGAAGCTGTTCGGCCCAGGGGGGGCTCAGTTTCTCGTGGCGGCTGGTGCTTGCGCCGGTTCCGGTTCTCGAATACGTGGTGGCCCATGAAACCGCGCATCTTGTGGAACACAACCACAGTCCGGCATTCTGGGGTGTGGTGGAAAAGCTGGTGGGGGATCCTTCCGAACAGCGCCAATGGCTGCGCCGTTTCGGCCCAGAGCTCCACCGCTATGGGTAAATGGGGCGTGCGGCGACCATGAGCCGGCAACAGAAACGCAAAACGGCGAGATTGGCGAAAAAGAGAAGAGGCGCGACTCCGCCTTTCTCCGGCGGTGTGCCTGCGGCCTTGGCCGAGGCCATAGGACATCATTCGGCAGGCAGGCTGGACGAGGCCGAACGGATTTACCAGCGCATCCAGAAACAGGCGCCGGATAATCCGGATGTGCTGCACCTGTTAGGATATGTGGCGCATCAGAAGGGGGATTCACGGCGCGCCGTGAGCCTGATCCGAAAGTCCCTGAAGCGTCAGCCGGAGGGGATAGAGGCTCTTAACAATCTGGGCCTTGCCCTGTGTGCCCTGGGAAAGCTGGAGGAGGCGGAAGAATCTTTCCACAAGGCCATGGCCCTGAGCCCGGATGTGGCCGATTTGCACAACAATCTTGGCACCGTGCTTCAGGAACAGGGAAAGCTGGATAAGGCGGAAACAAGTGTGCGGCGGGCGCTGGAGATCAATTCCGGTTCCGCGGAAGCCTGGAGCAATCTGGGCGGCATCCTGCGTGAGAGAAAGCATTACAAGCAAGCCGCGGAAGCCTGTATCAAGGCGGTGGAGCTTAATGCCTCCCTGCCTGGAGCCCACAACAATCTGGGCCTTGTTTTCATGGCGCTGAGGGAATGGGACAAGGCGGAAAAACATTTCAACAGGGCCATCGGCCTGAAGCTGGACCATGCCGAGGCTTTCAACAATTTGGCGCGCCTGTTCAGCCGCACTGATCGGTTGAAGGATGCGGAGGCTTGTGTGCGGCGGGCGCTGGAATTCCGCCCCGATTACGCCGCCGCCTATACCAAGCTGGGAAATATCCTGAAACGCCTGGGCAGGCTGGACGAGGCCGAAGCGGCTGCGCGCCGGGCCATGGAGCTGAATCCGGACTACGCCGAAGGCTACAATTCCCTGGGCATGATCCTGGTGGTTCAGGGCAAGGGAGAAGAAGCCGCGGAAGCTTTCAGAATGGCCATAGCGTGCCAGTCTGAGACCATTTATGCCCATACCAACCTCATTCTCACGCTTCATTATCTGCCCGGCGTGACACGGGAGGGTATCTATGAGGAAGTATGCCGCTGGAGCGCCGAATATGGGGCACCGCAGGCTGAATTTATGCGGACCCATGATAATTCCCCCGATCCCGAACGGCGGCTGAAGATCGGCTATGTTTCGGCAGATATGAAACAGCATCCGGTGGGATTTTTCTTTCTGCCTGTCATCTCCAACGTGGACAGGAAACAGTTTGAAGTTTTCTGTTATGCAAATATGGCGCGCGAAGATGATTTTACCGGCAGGATTCGCGCCCATGCCGATCATTGGCGCGATATCTCCCTCATGAGTGATGAAGAGGCGGCGCAAACCATCCGCGCCGATAAGATCGATATCCTGATAGAACTCACCGGCCATGCGGCGGATCACCGGCTGGTCATGTTTGCCCGCAAACCCGCGCCGGTTCAGGTTTTGGGTTGCGGGCATTACTGTACGTCTGGCCTCGATGCCATGGATTACATCCTCTCCGACGCCACCGAAACGCCCGAAGGCGAGGACCAATGGTTTTCCGAGACGGTGGTCCGTATGCCCCATGGCAATGTCTGTTATGGACCGCCGGACTACGCGCCCGATGTGAATTCTCTGCCGGCTCTGGAGAATGGTTACGTTACCTTTGGCTGCTGCAACAATCTGGCCAAGATCAATGGCCAGGTGATGTCGCTGTGGGCGGATATCCTCAAAGCGATTCCCGATTCCCGTCTTTCTCTCCGCACCAACACCCTTGACGACGAGGCCACGGCGCAGCGCGTTCACGACCAATTCGAAGGGCTGGGCATCACGCCGGAACGTGTCGCCCTGGCGGGGGAAGCGCCCCATGAGGCGTTTATGGCCCATTACCACGAAATTGACATAGCCCTCGATCCGTTTCCCTATTCCGGCGGGCTGACCACTTGCGAGGCGCTGTGGATGGGGGTTCCCGTTATTTCCATGGTCGGCGAGACCTTCGCCGGGCGACATTCGGCAAGCCATCTGCGTAATGTAGGGCTGGATGACTGGGTGGCGGAAAAGGCCGGGGAGTATCTTGCCCTGGCGGAGAAACATAGCCGTGATTTGGGGGAACTAGCCGAATTGCGGGCATCATTGCGCGAGCGGATGGCAACGTCCCCGTTGTGCGATGACGGGCGCTATACCCGCGACCTTGAGGCCGTATACCGCCAGATGTGGCGGGAGTGGTGCGACACGGCCTCCTGACACCACTTGGGTCTATTGGGAATGATCGGCTCTTTTCTAATGTGCCGGGAATGGTATAAGGGCGTCGCGGCTTGGTTTTTGTGGGCTTTTCCATGGGCCGTACAAACCGCCGCCATCCGGGGAATCCCCATATGAATGAAGCACCGGCTGAAGACAACATGCCCCCTTCCTCAGTGGATTCCCTCTTGCAGCGGGCCCTTTCCCATCATCAGGCGGGCCGCCTGGACCAGGCGGTGAGTCTCTATTGCCAGGTATTGAATTCCAATCCCAATCATTTTGACGCCCTGAACTTTGGCGGTGCCGCCTTTTTTCAGTCCGGGGACAAGACCCAGGCGCTGGAGATGCTCCGCAAGGCGGTGCGGCTGGCCCCTGATTATGCCGAGGCCCACAACAATCTGGGCAAGGTGCTCCACGAATCGGGCAATCCCGAGGAGTCACTGGTCTGTTTCGAACGCGCCCTGGAGCTCAAACCAGACTATCTGGAGGCAAAGAACAATCTGGGTCTGGTGCTGCAGGATCTGGGCCGGGCGCAAGAGGCGGCGGAGACCTATCGCAGTATTCTTTCCGCCCAGCCGGAGAAACCGGAGATTATGGTCAATCTGAGCCGGGCGCTTCTGGGGATGAATGCCTATGACGAGGCGGAGGCCACCATCAAACGCGTTATCGAGATATGGCCCCATGTGGTGGCTTACGATAACCTTGCGGTGATTTACATGGCTACGGGCAGATATGATCTGGCGGAAGTGGTCTGCCGTCAGGCCATGGAAAAGGCCCCCGACTATGCCGAGGCCCATAACAATCTCGGAATCTGCCTGAAAAAGCTGGGCCGGGACGAGGAAGCTGCCAAGGCCCATCTCCGCGCCCTGGAGTTGGCCCCGGAAGATATCAAGCTCCATTACAACTACGCCCAGAGCCATGTTTTCACCACGGATGATCCGGCGCTGAAGGGGCTGGAGGAATTAATGGACTATGAGGGGGTTTCCGACTCTCAAAGGGGAATGCTTCTGTTCGCCCTGGGTAAGGCCCATGACGAGGTTGGAAATTACGACCAGGCTTTTTCCTTTTACGGGCGTGGCAATGCCCTGATGGCGGAAGAGGCGGATTTTGACCGGGCCCGTCATCATGATCTTATTGCGTCACTTAAAAAGGCGTTTTCCAAGCGCGCC
>NZAO01000072.1 GCA_002686135.1 Rhodospirillaceae bacterium | reverse complement strand
GCGTAAGGCATATTTGATCTCGTCATGGTTGAGGGTATAGCTTGGCGAGTCGATCATGCGCCGGCGATAGGCGATGGTGACACCGCCCCACTGTTTGACCAACTCGGCGAAATGGACCTCGCGCTTCTCCTTTTCCGCCGTTTTGCGTTCTTCCTCCACGTCCTTGGCGTGGGCCAGAAATTCGTCAGCAATTTCCGCCTCTTCCTTGTTGTAAAGGCTGCGCACCGCCTTTTCACCATTTTCCCTCACCAGAACATCATAGCGCTCGCGGAATTTCTCCACCTGGCGCACGTAATAGGCCATGGCTTCGGTGGCCGAATCGATAGCCGTTAGACCGCCGCCGATCACCACCGCGGGCAGCCGCAGCTGCAGATTGGCGACGGTTGCCTTCTTGGCGGCGCCGGTCAACTGCAAAGCCATCAAAAAGTCGGAGGCCTGGCGCACGCCGCGGGCAAGGCCGTTGGGAACGGAAAGATAGGTGGGCTTGCCAGCGCCCGCGCACATAGCGATATGGTCGAATCCCATGGCGAAGGCCGATTCTTCGGTGATGGAACTGCCGAAACGCACGCCGCCGAACATAGTGAAGAGCCTGCGCCGCTCTACCAACAGGCGCAGCACTTTGAGGAAATTCTTGTCCCAACGCACGGTGATTCCATATTCGGCAACGCCGCCGAACCCGGCCATAGCGCGCTCGTCGAGGTTCTCGTAAAGCTCGGAAATATCCTCGATCGGATTGAAGGCCGTGTGTTCGCCGGCGGCGGTCACACCTGAAATATCCGGGTCCACGGGTTCGATCTTGAGGCCATCCACGGCCACCACCCTGTGGCCGGCATTCATCAGATGATGCCCCAGCGTGAATCCCGCCGGCCCCAGCCCCACAATCAAAATCTTGTACCCGGTCTCGGGCAGCGGCAGGGGCTGTTTGAAATTAAGCGGGTTCCAGCGCGTCAACAGGCTGTAAATCTCGAATCCCCAGGGCAGGGCCAGAACGTCCTTGACAATACGGGTTTCCACCTGGGGAATTTCCACCGGCTCCTGTTTCTGGAAGATGCAGGCCTTGGAACACTCGTTGCAGATACGATGCCCGGTACCCGCCACCAGGGGATTGTCCACGGCAATGATGGACAGGGCGGCCAAGGTGTAGCCGTCGATCTTGACCTGATGCATCTCGGAAATGCGCTCCTCTAAGGGACAGCCGATAAGCGAGACCCCCAGCGGGTTATCCTTGAAATCTCCGGTCTTCTTGTCGCGGGCGCCGACGCAACAGGAATCGCGTCCGCGGTCGTGGCAGATGACACAGTAATTGGCGTGATCATAGGCNCCTACGTAATCCATNCCCTCATCGGTCAGNGNAAACCCGTCGCGGCNNTAGAGCGGCTTNCCCTCGGGCTGTTTCATGGNGGTGACGCCNTCNATGGTTTCNTTCGACGTNGGCACCAGATTGAAATGATCAAGTTTTTCAATGAGATGGAANAGAACNTCCTTCCCGTGGCGCTCCTGCCCGGCCTTGGTATGTCCNGCCCAGGCGGCGTAGCGTTCGGCCAGATCGATGNCTTCGGCGTTNGCCTCCTCGTCCTCGAGCCAGTCGAGCACGTNCTTGGCGAAGGTTATTTNGTCGAAGTCNCCGCCGGNNCAGCCGAATTTCCCGGCCAGTTCAGCCCCCAGCGCCGGCCCATCGAANNCCTCTGCGTCTTCGGNGCTATGGGCCTTGGCGGCGCGGCGCTGCACGAACTGGCGCTTGCAGGTCTGNACCCCCGCCAGCGCATTGTCGCGCTNGGCCAGTTCCCGCAGGGCGGGNGTAACGGAGAAGAGATCGCCCAGAAAATCCTCGAGATGAGGCGCNACCTCCACAAGAAGGTTGGATTCGTCGAGTCGTTCCAGCTTGTCCGGCACGGCACGGGCGGCCAGCAAGCGGTCGTACAGTCCCTTCTCCACCGCGCCCAGATGTTCCAGGAACAACGCATCNACCCGCTGCAGTCCCTCACGGTTGTAAAGGTCCTCGAAGGCCAGATCGTGGCCAAGTGATATTTTTGTCATAGTTANTTTTTTCCTATGTTTTTTCTTCATTCTCAGCCTTTATTGACAAANTTTGTGCAATTGCAATGTCATTTTACCTGTTATTTTACCGATCACACTGAACATTTATGTTGCGATGCAAAAAATNATGTAGTATCTTNTNATTCCTTAGAATAGCTTTAAAGAATGGCTTTTGGTAAGGCGCATTTTACGCATGNTTTCATCAGCGTCCAGACGAATATGTCATTGCATCGCAGACATCAGATTTCCCATCATCCCTTCTCACGAGAAGTTCAGCTGACTGGTAAAAATCCCAGAAAATATGCTAGAAANATCTTCCCCATGATCTCTACCAGGAACTCNTAAAAAAGAAAGTAGAGGGTAAATGGCAAAGAAAAGAAGCGGCGCCGAAAACGGAAACACCAAGCCATCCACGGGCAAAAAGGCACTCAAAAAAGGCTCCCGCAAGGCCAAGGCGGCAGTCAAACCCAATGTAGCCACCTTCGAGGGCGCCGAAGCCGTCACCTCGGTGGCCCACCGCACCAACGAGGTCATCGCCATCTATCCCATCACGCCGTCGTCCGGCATGGGAGAAATGGCCGATCTGTGGTCGGCCAACGGGCGCAAGAACATCTGGGGCTCTGTTCCAACCGTCATCGAAATGCAGTCCGAAGGCGGCGCCGCGGGTGCGGTTCACGGCGCGCTCCAGACCGGCGCGCTCACCACCTCGTTTACCGCTTCCCAGGGCCTGCTCCTCTATATCCCCAACATGTACAAGATCGCCGGCGAAATGACGTCCTACTGCATGCACGTCTCTGCCCGCACCGTGGCCACCCACGGTCTCTCCATTTTCGGTGACCAGTCCGACGTCATGGCCTGCCGCCAGACCGGCTTCGCCCTGCTGGCTTCCGGCTCGGTCCAGGAAGCCCACGACATGACCTGCATCGGCCAGGCCGCGTCCCTGCGCTCGCGCATCCCTTTCCTCCATTTCTTCGATGGTTTCCGTACNTCTCACGAAGTGGCCAAGATCGAGGAACTTAGCAACGACGATTTGCGCGCCATGATGGACGAAAAGCTGATCACCGCCCACCGTGACAGGGCCCTAAATCCCGACAAACCGGTAGTACGTGGGACCGCCCATAATCCTGACACNTTTTTCCAGATGCAGGAATCGCGCAATTCCTTTTACACCGTCTGCCCCGACCACGTCCAAGAGGTCATGGACCAGTTTGCCACCCTGACCGGACGGNGCTACAACCTGTTNGATTATACAGGCGATCCGGAAGCCGAGCGCATAATAATCATCATGGGTTCGGGTGCCGAGACCGTTCATGAAACAGTAGACTACCTTAACAAGGAAGGGAAAAAAAGTGATCGGCGGAGGTCTGACCACCATCGACTTGGCAAAGTGGGTGTGCTTAAGGTCCGCCTCTTCCGGCCCTTCCCGCTGGACAGTTTCATCGCCTCCCTGCCGCCTACCGTTCGCTCCATCGCCGTGCTTGACAGGACAAAAGAGCAAGGTGCACTTGGCGAACCCCTCTACATGGACGTTATCACGGCGCTGGCCAAGGCCAAGGCCGTCGGACAGCGTCCCGCCGCCACGGACCCGGTGGTCATCGGTGGACGCTATGGGCTGTCTTCCAAGGAATTTACCCCCGCCATGGTCAAGGCTATCTTCGACGAGCTTAACGAGAACAAGCCCAAGCCTCACTTCACAGTCGGCATTACCGACGATGTGACCCATCTCTCTCTGAAGGTGGACGAATCCTTCAACACTGAGCCCGAGGGCGTGAGGCGGGCGGTATTCTTCGGCCTTGGGTCCGACGGCACGGTCAGCGCAAACAAGAACTCCATCAAGATCATTGCTGAAAATACCGACAATTTTGCTCAGGGCTATTTCGTCTATGATTCAAAGAAGGCAGGCTCGGTCACCACCTCCCATGTGCGTTTCAGCCCCAACCCGATCCAGTCCTCGTACCTGATCGACAAGGCCGAATTCGTGGCCTGCCATGTGTTTTCATTCCTCAACACCATCGACGTGCTGGAACGCGCCGCCACCGGCGCCACCTTCCTGCTCAACACCACCCACGGCAAGACGGACGCCTGGGGCCAGCTGCCAAGGTCGATCCAACAGACCATCATCGACAAAAAGCTCAAGCTCTATGTCATCGACGCCCATAAGGTAGCCGAAAAAACCGGTATGGGGCGGCGCATCAATACCATTATGCAGACCTGTTTTTTTGCCATATCCGGCGTCCTGCCCCGTGAAGAAGCCATCGCTCAGATTAAGGGCGCTATTGAAAAGACATACGGCAAGAAAGGCAAAAAGGTGGTGGACCAGAACTTTGCTGCCGTGGACCAGACCCTGGCTCATCTGCAGCGGGTTTCCATCCCCAAACAGGCCACCTCTAAGTTTGACATTCCGCCAGTTGTGCCAGACAAGGCACCCAAGTTCGTCAAACAGGTGACAGCCATGATGATAGCCGGCAAAGGCGACCTNCTGCCGGTCAGCGCCTTCCCCACCGACGGCACCTGGCCGTCNGGAACCACCCAATGGGAAAAGCGCAACCTGGCCACAGAAATTCCCACCTGGATTCCNGAACTCTGTATCCAGTGCAACAAATGTGCCTTCGTCTGTCCCCATGCCGCCATCCGTATCAAGGTCTATGGNGAGNACAAACTCGANGNCCAGCCCNAAACNTTCCAGGCCATGGANTACAAGGGCAANGAATTCNGNGACAACATCAAATANTCNGTCCAGGTGGCNCCCGAGGACTGCACCGGCTGCGAGCTCTGNGTCAAAATCTGCCCCGGCAAGGACAAGGAAAATCCCGAGCGCCTGTCGCTGGAAATGGTGCCCCATGCGCCGCTGCGCGAACCGGAAGCGGAAAACTGGGACTTCTTCCTCGACATCCCCGAGGCCGACCGCACCCTTCTCAAGCGCAATGTGAAGATGTCGCAGTTCGCCGAACCCCTGTTCGAATTCTCCGGAGCCTGTGCCGGCTGTGGTGAAACACCGTATATAAAATTAATTACACAACTCTACGGTGATCGCTCCATCATCGCCAACGCCACCGGATGTTCGACTATTTACGGCGGGAACCTACCGACCACGCCCTATACAACTAACTGCGAGGGACGCGGCCCCGCTTGGTCTAACTCGCTATTCGAGGACAATGCCGAGTTCGGCATGGGCATGCGGCTAGCGCTGGACCAGCACGCCGGCCAGGCCACCCGGCTGGCCATCAAGCTGGCCTCGAAGATTGGCGACAAGCTGGTGACCGAACTCCTCGAGGCCGACATGAGCAACGAGGCCGGCATCATCGAACAGCGCAAGCGCGTGGAGACCCTGCGCTCGAAAATTTCCAAGATCAAGAGCCAGGACGCCACCCGCCTCACCCAGCTCGCCGATTATCTGGTGCGCAAGAACGTGTGGATCTTCGGCGGCGACGGCTGGGCCTACGACATCGGCTATGGCGGCCTCGACCATGTGCTGGCCTCGGGCCAGGATGTGAACATCCTGGTCATGGACACCGAGGTCTATTCCAATACCGGCGGCCAGCAGTCCAAGGCCACCGCTATGGGCGCGGCGGCCAAGTTCGCCACCGCCGGCAAGCTGCTGCCCAAGAAGGACCTCGGCCTCATGGCTATGGCCTACGGCAACGTCTATGTGGCCTCATGCGCCTACGGCGCCCGCGACATCCAGACCGTCAACGCCATCAAGGAAGCCGAATCTTATGATGGCGTTTCGATGATCATCGCCTACTCGCCCTGTATCGAGCACGGCTACGAGCTGTCGGAGAGCCTGGGCCAGATGGAACTGGCGGTCCAGAGCGGCTACTGGCCTCTCTACCGCTTCGATCCGCGGCGGTTTGAGAGCGGAGAGAAACCACTCAAGATCGACAGCAAGCCGCCCATCATCTCCCTCACCGACTACCTCCTGACCGAAAACCGGTTCGCCATGGTCAAGCGGCGCGATCCCGAACGCTTCGATAAGCTGGTAGCCGCAGCCGAATACAACCTGCGCAAACGCCACGCCGTCTACGACAAAATGGCGGAGCTCTGCCTGCCCATTGAAGGCGAGGAAGGAGAAGGAGAAGGCGACTAGGCCTTCTCGTCTTCTTGCTCCAGCACCGCCTGGGCCGCCGCCAGACGGGCGGTAGGAACGCGAAACGGCGAACAGGAAACGTAATCGAGACCCACTTTCTCGCAAAAAGCAATGGAATCGGGATCGCCACCATGTTCGCCGCAGATGCCGAGCTTGAGGTCCTTGCGCGCGGCGCGGCCGCGTTCGGCGGCGATGGCAACCAGTTCGCCCACGCCATCCACGTCGAGACTGACGAAGGGGTCGCGCTCGAAAATCCCCTTGTCGCGGTAGGCGGGGATGAAATTGCCTGAATCGTCACGGGACAGACCAAACGTGGTCTGGGTCAGGTCGTTGGTGCCGAAGCTGAAAAATTCGGCGGTCTCGGCAATCTGGCCGGCGCGCAGGGCAGCGCGCGGAATTTCGATCATGGTGCCCACCTTGTAGGGGGGGCGTGAATCCGCATCGGGGAAGACTTCTTCGGCCACGACGTCGATCACTTCCTTCAAGAGGTTGAACTCCTTTTCGTCCACCACCAGGGGGATCATGATCTCGGGCTCCACCGCCGCGCCGCCGTCCTTGGTCACTTCCCTGATGGCTTCGAAGATGGCCCGGGCCTGCATTTCGCTGATTTCGGGATAGGTGATGGCGAGACGGCAGCCACGGTGGCCGAGCATGGGATTGGACTCCTTGAGTCGCTCCACATGCTGCGCCACGGTCTCGGGGGTGACGCCGGTGGCCTTGGAAAAGGCCGTGATGTCCTCGGCCTCATGGGGCAGAAACTCATGGAGCGGTGGGTCGAGCAGCCGGATCGTCACCGGCAGGCCGTCCATGATCTCGAACAGTTCGATGAAGTCCTGGCGCTGCATGGGCAACAGCCGGAACAGCGCCTCACGGCGGCCTTCCTCATCCTCGGCCATAATCATCTCGCGCACAGCGATGATACGGTCCTTGTCGAAGAACATGTGCTCGGTGCGGCACAGCCCGATCCCTTCGGCGCCGTACTGGCGAGCGGTCTTGGCATCGGTCGGGGTTTCTGCGTTGGTGCGCACCTTCATGCGGCGCACCTCATCGGCCCATTCGATGATCTTGCCAAAATCACCGGAAAGCTCGGGCTCGATGGTCTCCACCTCGCCCAGCATAACCTCGCCGGTGCTGCCGTCGATGGTGATCTTGTCGCCCTCCTTGATGGTGGCGCCATGGACCGTCATGGATCCGGCCTTGGCGTCAATGACGATACCCTGGGCCGAACAGA
>NZAO01000071.1 GCA_002686135.1 Rhodospirillaceae bacterium | reverse complement strand
GCGGACACCGCGCGGCTGTTCATATTGTCTGACAGCCCGCCGGAGCGCGACCTTGAATGGTCGGATACTGGCGTGGAGGGGGTTTGGCGCTATCTCAACAAGCTGTGGCGCACGATGACCGAGGCGCCGGTTCCCCTGGCCGCCGTGGATGCCAAAGCGCCTGGTGATCTCACCGGTGCCGCGCTGGAGACCCGCCGTCTTACCCATAAAACCATTACCTCTGTTAGCGCCGACCTTGAAGCGTTTCGCTTCAACCGCGCCGTGGCAAGGATACGCGAACTGACCAATCATCTTTTCGCGCTGGAGGAAGACGACGATGCCGGAAGCGATGCGGCGTCACTCGGCTGGGTTCTGCGCGAAGGGTTCGAAGCTGTGGTCCGCCTGCTCGCCCCCATGACCCCGCATCTGGCGGAAGAGCTCTGGACCTTTCTTGGTCATACCGAAATGCTTGCCGCCGGCCCCTGGCCCGAAGCAGACCCCGGCCTGATCGTGGATGAGGAGGTGACGGTGGCGGTACAGGTCAACGGCAAGCTCCGTGCCACTATCCGGCTTCCCCGTGATACCGATCAGGAAACAGCCGAATCGGTGGCGCTGGAATTACCGGAAGTTTCACGGGTCTTGGGTGATAAGCCGGTACGCCGTGTTATCGTGGTCGCCAACAGGATTATTAATGTGGTGGCTTAGATATTTTCCCCGGACCATGGTTTTATTGGTCCTCGTGACGCTGCTTTCCGGCTGTGGCTTCCGCCCCCTGTACCTAAAAGGAAAGCAAAACCCCCAGCCTGACCTGACGGCCATAGAAATCCGCCCTATCGTCGACCGCAAGGGACAAATATTAAGAAATCTGTTGCTGGACCAGTTGATGCCAAAGGGCCCATCTGCGCATTCCGTCTATGTGCTGGATGTTGCCGTTGATTTTTCGGTCAAAAACTTGGGCATCCGCCACAACGACCGGGCCACGCGGTCGCTGATGAAGGTTACAGCCACATACTCGCTGCGCAGAAAACAGGACGAAGCCCTACTTTTCAGCAGTGCCAGCCAGGCAAACAGCGGTTACGACATTCTTGATTCCGATTTTGCCACCCTGGTGGCGGAAAAGGATGCCCTGCAACATTCCCTGGAAACCATTGCACAGGATATCAAGCTTCGGCTTTCCTTTCTTTTTTCCGGCGACCCCGGCGGCAACAAAGCTGCGAGGAGGTTCGTGATCGAACAAAAAAAACGCGAACAAAAGCAAAGACGCTTGGAGCAGGAAGGGGAAGGGGCGCAGTGACGCGACCGGCGACGACACCATGAAAATCAAGCCGTCCCAGATTGCCGCTTTTCTCGACAAACCCGATGAGCATCTTCGGGCCATTCTCGTATACGGACCCGACGGCGGGCTGGTCTGCGAACGGGTCGAACGGCTTGCCCGAACAGTGCTGGGGGACGATCTGGCTGATCCCTTTCGCTGTGTCACGCTTTACGCAGAAACCCTGGCCGGTGATCCGTTGCGTCTCGCCGACGAGGTCGCGGCGCTGTCCCTGACCGGGGGGCGGCGCGTAGTTCTTATCCGCGAGGCGGGGGATAGTTTGGCTTCTGTATTCAAAGCCTTTTTCTCCGACCCCCTGGGTGATTCGCTGATCGTCGCCGAGGCCGGGGAGCTCCCCAAACGATCCAGCCTGCGCAAGGCCTTCGAAGATTGCTCTGAGGCCGCCGCTCTTCCCTGTTACACAGACGAGGGGACCGGACTTGCTTCGGTTATCGAAGAAACCCTACGCGACCAGGGTGTGACCGCTTCGCGAGAGGCCATGGTCTACCTGTCCAACTCGCTTGGGTCGGACCGGAGTATTACTCGCGCTGAGCTTGTGAAGCTTGCCCTTTACGTGGGCGACAAAGGCAAGGTGGAGCTGGACGACGCCATGGCCTGTACTACCGACAGTTCCGCCCTGTCGCTGGATGACGTGGCCTACGCCGTAGGCAACGGGGATGTGGCGCTGTTGGAGAAAAGCCTGGAGCGGGTTTTTCTTGAGGGCGTTTCCCCGATTCAGTTGTTCCGATGGACCGCCGGTTATTTCCGTCGGCTGCATTTTGTTGGCAGTCAGATGGCCCAGGGAATGACCGTAGACGGCGCCATGGCCAAGCTTAAACCGCCTCTGTTTTTCAAGGTAAAGGACAAGTTCCGTTCCCAGCTTCGCATGTGGCCGCCGGAACGGGTCGCGGGTGCCCTGGAGCGGCTGATGGACGCTGAGCGCGACTGCAAGACCACGGGCTTCCCCGCAGAAACTATCTGTCATCGCACGTTGCTGGCGTTGGCGGCTTCGGTTCGTCCGGCGGCAAGACCACCGCGGACAACGAGATAAACGGTCTCCCTGGTTAGGTCTTTTCGGGAGGCGCTTTGCTGGGTTCTTCCCCGCCGGCCGGTTATTCCCTCACTTCTTCTCCGTCCACGGCTCTACGGCTGAGACGCTCTAAAATGTCTTCCAACTGTTCGAGGCCCTGATAGTAGACGACGAGACGGCCGCCCTTGCCTTCTCGATAGGTGATGGAAACGGCCAATCCCAGAAGCTCGGTCATTTCCCGTTCCAGGGCCAGTGTGTCGGAATCTTTGTCGACCTTTTCCGCCTTGCCTTTCTTGGGCCGCGTTCTTTTGCTTTCCGTCTGGACCAAGGCCTCCGTCTGGCGCACGTTCAAGCCCTTCTTCACCACCTGTTTGGCTAAGGTCTCGCTTTTTTCCGCCCCCGCCAGGGCGCGCGCATGGCCGGCGCTGAGTGCGCCCTTGTCCACCAGCGACTTGACGCTGTCGGGAAGACCCAGCAGGCGCAGCATGTTGGCCACGTGGCTGCGGCTTTTGCCCACTGTCTTGGCGAGATCTTCCTGGGTATTGGAAAATTCGTCGATGAGCCGCTGGTAGCCTTCGGCTTCCTCCAAGGGGTTGAGATCCTGGCGTTGGAGGTTTTCCACTAGGGCTATTTCCAGGGCCTCGCCGTCGCTGAGGTCCTTGATGATGACNGAAATTTCGTGAAGTTCCGCCTTTTGCGCNGCCCGCCAGCGCCGCTCCCCGGCGATGATTTCATAGGCCATGGGCTTGTCGGGATGGCGGCANACCAGGATGGGCTGGATGATACCCCGTTTTTTGATNGAGTCCACNAGGCCTTCGATTTCCTCTTCNTCGAACACCCGCCGNGGCTGGAACCTTCCCGGGTGGACAAACTCAATGGGAACGGTCTTGGTCAGGCGCACCCGGTCGAGTGCGGCGTAATCTTCCTCGTTGTCGCCAAGAAGCGCCGAAAGGCCTCTGCCCAACTTACGTTTTTTTCCTTCGCCTTGTTCCGTGCTCATCTATTGGGCTCCATAGGTGTTTTCCCGTCGCAACATTTCGCCAGCGAGATGAATATAGGCTTCGGCTCCAGCGCATTGATGATCATAAAGCAAAACCGGCTTGCCATAAGAAGGGGCCTCCGAGACCCGGACGTTCCTGGGTATGACCGTGTCGTAGACCTTGTCGCCGAGAAATTCCCGAACGTCCTCTGCCACCTGACCACACAAGTTGTTGCGTCTGTCATACATAGTTAACACAATACCTTGTAGTTCAAGGGAAGGATTGAGGCTTTTCTTGACGCGCTCCACAGTTCGCATCAGGTTGCTGAGACCCTCAAGAGCATAGAATTCGCACTGCAAAGGCACCAAAACCGTGTGCGCGGCGGTTAAAGCATTCAATGTTAGGAAACCCAAGGCCGGAGGACAGTCGATCAGGACATAATTATAGCCGCCGATGGTGTGGGTAATGGCGTTACGAAGGCGAAATTCGCACCCGGGAAGGTCCACCATTTCAATCTCGGCGCCCGAGAGGTCGATATTGGAAGGAACAATGTCCAGGCCCGGCACGAAAGACGCCTTGGTCACCCGCTCCAGTGGCTCTTCGCGGATCAGAAGATCGTAGCTGCTGAGCTGTCTATCCTTATCTTCGATGCCGAGCCCGGTGCTGGCATTACCCTGAGGATCGAGATCAACGACCAGAACCTGCTTACCGGCGGCGGCCATGGCCGTGGCCAGGTTGATGGCGGTGGTGGTCTTGCCTACCCCGCCCTTTTGATTGACGATAGCCATGATTTGCGTCATCGGGCGTGCCATGTTTCTACCCCTTATTCATTGCTTATTTCCCGAAGGCCTCCGGGCCAGATGATCGAGTCTCAGAATGGTCGCGGAAGGAGAGCTGAGACTGTTGATGTTTTCCGCCCGCATAGTCCACTTTTTTTCCGCTTTGGTCAATTCTCCCCTTGCCCGGCGGCCCTTGAGAAACAAACAGACCGTTTCGTCCTTCAGAAAGGGTTCGGCGTGGTCAAGAATTCTGTCCAAATGCGCCAGGGCCCGGGCCGTGATGATATCCGCAGGTTCGGGAATCATAGAGGGAGCAAGGTCCTCGATCCGTGATTCGTGGATAGTGAGGGCGGTTTCCGTTTCCCGCGCCACCTCCCTCAGGAAGGCGCATTTGCGCCGGTTGCTTTCCACCAGATGGACCTCGCCAGCATCCAAGATGGCGAGCACCATGCCCGGAAAGCCGGCCCCGCTCCCCAAGTCGAGGATCACGGGATTTCCCTTCTTCAGGGCAAGAATGGGAGCCATAAGTTGCGCCGAATCCAGCATATGCCGCCGCCACAGGTCGCAAATGGTCCCCGTGCCTACCAGATTGATCTTTTTCTGCCATTTTTCAAGAAGCGCCCCATAGCGGCACAGCCGTCCCAATGTTTCACGTGAAACAGGAAAGGCCTCGCGAAAGCCTTCCGGAGACATGGTGGGTTGCCGTTCCATGAAAGAGGCGCCTGCCCTTGATGGTCTTTTAGAGCCCTATGGCCGCGGAGAGAATCTATTTAGTTGGGTACACCCTGTATATATACAATATCTAGTATGGTGGAAAAGAGAAAGCGCGGGCCTCGAAAGGCAAACGGCGGCGAACTTACGGGGAGGCTTAAGAATCCACGGCCGGCAGGGGATTCCCATCTTTCCGGCGCTGTACGTGACGTAGCAGGGCTGTAATCGCCGCAGGGGTGAGGCCTGGAATGCGGGCCGCCGCGCCCAGAGTCTCGGGACGCACGGCGTTGAGTTTTTCCCGCGCCTCGGTGGTCAGGCTGCCGATGGCATCAAAATCGAGGCCGGGATCGAGGCACAGGGCTTCATCGCGACGAAAAGCCTGGATGTCGGCATCTTGTCTTTTTAGATAGGCGTCATAGGTGATGTCGATTTCAATCTGTTCCGCTACCTCTGGTAAAATTTTCTTCAGATCGGGCCAAAAAACCGCCAGCCGCCCTAAGGTGATGCCGGGCGTGGCCAGCCACTGGAGAGCGCTGCGTTTCTTTCCGTCGCGGCCCACCTCCAGACCCAAAGGGGCCAGCTCGCCAGGCGTGGCCTGAAGGCTGTCGAGCATTTCACGCGTTGTTTTCAGGGCCGAAGCTTTTTCCTCGCAGAGATGGGCGCGCTTACTTCCTACACAGCCCGCCGCAGCGCCCAAGGGCGTGAGCCGCAGGTCGGCGTTGTCGGCGCGCAGACGAAGCCGGTATTCGGCCCGCGAGGTAAACATGCGATATGGCTCAGGCGTGCCCCGGGTGACCAGATCATCAATCATGACGCCTATGTAGGCCTGACATCGGTCGAGCAAAAACGGGGCCGCGCCGCCCGTGTAAAGCGCCGCGTTCACCCCCGCCACCACCCCCTGGGCGGCGGCCTCTTCGTAGCCGGTGGAGCCGTTGATCTGTCCGGCCAGAAAGAGACCTGGCAAGCGTCTGGTTTCGAGGGATGGGCGCAGCTCCCTGGGGTCCACGAAATCGTATTCGATGGCATATCCCGGCTGTACCATGCGCACCTCCTCGAGGCCGGGAATGGTGTGCAACAGAAGCTCCTGCGTTTCCTCGGGAAGGGAGGTGGAAATACCGTTGGGATAGACCGTGTGGTCATCGAGCCCCTCGGGTTCGAGAAAAATCCTGTGCCCGGCTTTCTCGGCAAAGCGCACCACTTTGTCTTCGATGGAGGGGCAATATCGTGGTCCGCTGCTTTCGATCCGGCCCGAATAGAGAGGCGATTTATGGAGGCTGTGGCGAATCACCTCATGGGTCTGTTCCGTGGTGGTGGTGACATGGCACGGAAGTTGCGGCGTGGTGATGACGCGGGTCATGGTGGAGAAGGGGCGCGGTGGATCGTCGCCCTCCTGAACCTGAAGCTCCCGCCACCGGATGGTGCGGCCATCAAGCCGTGGTGGGGTGCCGGTTTTGAATCGGCCGAGTTGAAACCCGGCCTGTTCGAGCCGCCTGGAAAGGCCATGCGCCGGCGCGTCGCCATTGCGGCCGGCCGGGATCTGTTTGTCGCCTATATGAATCATGCCACGTAGGAAGGTGCCAGTGGTCAGCACCACAGCGGCCCCGGACAAGACCGATTCGTCTTCCAGAATGACGCCGGTGACACGGGGAGGGGCGGCGGCGTCTTNGACCCGGAGATCTTCCACCGAGCCCTGGCGAAGATGAAGACCGGGCTGGGCGGCAAGCAGGTCCGCCATGGCTCGGCGATAGAGCTTTCTATCGGCCTGGGCTCTGGGTCCCTGTACCGCGGGCCCCTTGCTGCGGTTGAGAATGCGGAACTGGATTCCGGCGCAGTCGATGGCCCGTCCCATAAGTCCNTCAAGGGCGTCCACTTCCTTTACCAAATGCCCTTTGCCGAGTCCGCCGANGGAGGGGTTGCAGGACATTTCACCAATAGTGTCCAGGCGCTGGGTCACGAGAACCGTCCGCGCNCCCATGCGGGCCGCCGCCGCCGCCGNCTCGCAGCCGGCATGGCCGCCGCCCACTACAATCACGTCAAAATCTGTCTCCGCAGTAGTCATGANGAAGCGCTTTCAGAAAAACAGGCGGCTGGGACTATTGTTTCACGTGAAATACCTNCGCGGGGGTCTGTTCCTGTTGGGTTGTGGCACATGGGGGCCTATTTGCCGATNCAGAAGTCACTGAAAATCACGTCCAGAAGNTCTTCCACGTCCACGGAGCCNGTAATCCGCCCGAGANACCGNGTGGCCAGACGCAGNTCTTCGGCCACNAGCTCTATGGCCACGGCANGTCCCCCAACAGCGGANGTCGCTGGCNGCNTNTAATTATCCCCNGCNACCAGAACGTTATTTTTTNCCACCGCCCCCGCACCCAGGGCCGTGAGAGCGCGGGTCAGGGCGGCGTGACATTCCTGCAGCGCATCACGGTGGCGGTGCCGGGTGACGCTTGGCGTTTCCGCCGAAAGCTGGGAAAACCATGCCTGGAACCGGCCTTCAAGACATTCGAAGAGTTGGCGAAGACCGGCGCCGGTTTTCACGCTCACGGACAGGCTTTCCGGGATTTCTTGGTTTTGTTGTTTCAGCCGGGATTCAAAATCGGGAAAATCGGGAAGCAAATCGGCTTTGTTCATAAGAAGCAGCGTTTCCCCTTCGCAGAAACGCATGGCTTCGCTGCAATGCTTCAGTGCCACATCTGGGGACACCACCAACAGTTTGAGGTCGGCGCGGCTGGCTTTTTCGGTGGCGCGGCGCACACCTTCGTTTTCCACCTCGTTATCGGTAGGGCGCAGACCCGCCGTATCCACCAAGGTCACCGGATATCCGCCGAGGTCCAGGTGGACCTCGATTGCGTCCCGGGTGGTGCCAGCGGTAGCCGCCACAATGGCCGCGTCTTTTTGCGCAAGGGCGTTGAGCAGGCTCGACTTCCCCACATTGGGTGGGCCTAGAATGGCGACGCAAATCCCCTCGCGCAAGCGCTCCCCGCCACGGTTATCATCTAGATGTTGTATGATCTCATGCTGGACACACAAAATATCGTTGAACTTCCCAGCTGTCAGACCAAAGGGTACGTCTTCATCGGAAAAATCTACCCCGGCCTCCATATGGGCCAGGGCCGAAACCAGCCGGGCGCGCCAGGAATCGTATTGTTTGCCCAGCGCCCCTTCCATCTGGCCCAGGGCCTGGGCGCGCTGGGCCTCGGTCTCGGAGGCCACGAGATCGGCGATTCCTTCTGCCGAAGTCAGGTCGAACTTTCCGTTTTCGAAGGCGCGGCGGGTAAACTCGCCGGGCTCGGCCAAGCGTATCCGCGGCTGGCGGGAGAGCGTCTCCAGAACCCGCGTGACCACGGCGCGGCCGCCATGAAGATGGAGCTCCGCCATGTCCTCGCCGGTGAAGCTTCCGGGTGCGGGAAACCAGAGCACCAGACCACGGTCGATTTCCTCTCCCGTGGCGGGATCGCACAGGCGCCGCAGGCTGGCCTGGCGGGAAGGGGGCAGGGCGCCCCGGAGAAGAGTGGACACCACCCGCCCTGTCTGGTCCCCGGACAAGCGGATTACGGCGATGGCGGACTGTCCCAGGCCGCTGCACGGTGCATATATGGTTTGGGTCGTCATTTCAGAAAGGTCTTTCTACAGCGCCGGGGCCGATTTGGCCAACATAGGGCGGCACGATTTCTATATGAACAAGCATATAGAGGTGTTCCCTGAAATTAAAAACTTGAGACATTCCGCCCCTTGTCCAAACTAACAAAGGGGCCGGAGCGGCCCTGCCCAATATGGTGTTGAGCGTTTATGGGAAAAGCGGCGGGCGACCGGAGTTCCATCGAGTGCGCGGAAAGAAAATGGAAGGTGGAAAAGCCTCGGTTTATGTGTGTAGCCTCTAGGGCTGCCCGCCCCCGGGTGCCGACGCCGAGAAACTGAAAACTTGTCCCGAAAAAATGCCGTCATGAACCCGATTGTTCTTGAGTTGCCGCTGGGAACGCTCGCCATCGAGGAGCAGAACGGTTTCATTGCCACCGTGACCTGGTATTCCGGGGGGGCCAAACAACCCACTGACGCCTTTTTCAGTCCGTTACTGAAAAGCGCGGCACGACAAATAGAAGAGTATTCCCAGGGAAAACGCCGCATGTTTGATCTTCCCCTCAAGCCCCGGGGAACCGAATTCCAGGAATCCGTATGGCGGGTCATCACCAAGATTCCCTTTGGCAAAACCCGGAGCTATGGCTCTCTCGCCCAGGAGCTGGGAACGGCGGCGCGCGCGGTGGGAGCGGCGGCGGGGAAAAACCCTCTCCCAATTTTCATTCCCTGTCACCGGGTGGTCGGGAAGCATGGCGCGCTGGGCGGTTTTAGCGGCGGTGATGGCGTCGCTACCAAGCGGCAATTGTTGTGCCTGGAGGGCCATTCGGCGTTTTAAGGAGCGTTCCCATACACGGAGCCGGGGGCCGATGACGGCGCATCAGATCAATTGTTCATGGATTCGAAGAAATCGCTGTTGGTTTTGGTTTCCTTCAGCTTGCTGACAAGGAAATCCATAGCGTCGGTGGTGCCCATGGGCATGAGAATCCGGCGCAACACCCACATTTTCGCCAGCACATCTTTGTCCACAAGCAGTTCTTCCTTGCGGGTGCCAGATTTGGTGATGTCGATAGCGGGGAAGCTGCGTTTGTCGGCGAGTTTGCGGTCGAGGATAATTTCTGAATTGCCAGTTCCCTTGAATTCCTCGAAAATCACTTCATCCATCCGCGATCCAGTATCGATCAGCGCCGTGCCGATAATGGTCATGGAGCCGCCTTCCTCGATGTTGCGCGCCGCGCCGAAGAAGCGTTTCGGCCGTTGCAGAGCATTGGAATCAACGCCGCCGGTTAGCACCTTGCCCGAACTCGGCACCACAGTGTTATAGGCCCGCGCCAGACGGGTGATGGAATCGAGAAGAATCACCACGTCGCGTTTGTGTTCCACCAGCCGCTTGGCTCTCGATATCACCATATCGGCTACTTGTACATGGCGTGATGCTGGTTCGTCGAAGGTGGAGCTGATGACCTCCCCTCGAACCGAGCGCTTCATATCGGTAACTTCCTCAGGCCTCTCGTCGATGAGGAGTACGATCAGGTAGGCCTCGGGATGGTTGGTGGTGATAGCATGGGCGATGTTCTGCAACATCATGGTCTTGCCCACGCGCGGCGGCGATACGATAAGCGCACGCTGGCCTTTACCCATGGGCGTAATCAAATCGAGGATGCGCGTGGTGTAGTCCTTGATCGTGGGGTCGTCTATCTCCATCTTCAGGTGTTCTTCGGGATAGAGCGGGGTCAAGTTATCGAAGTTAATGCGGTGTTTGACCTTTTCCGGCTCCTCAAAATTGATCTTGTTGATCTTAAGAAGCGCGAAATAACGCTCGCTGTTCTTGGGTGCACGAATCTCTCCTTCCACCGTATCGCCGGTGCGTAGCCCGAAGCGCTTGATCTGATTGGGGGAGACATAAATATCGCCGGGGCCGGGAAGATAATTGGCCTCCGGAGAGCGCAGAAAACCGAAACCGTCCTGAAGCGTTTCGAGAACGCCGTCCCCGTATATGGACGTATCTTTTTCCGCGAGTGTTTTGAGGATGGCGAACATCATGTCCTGCTTGCGCAGGTTGCTCGCGTTTTCTATTTCAAGCTCCTCAGCAAAAGCGAGAAGCTCCCCAGGGGGTCTGGTCTTGAGTTCCTGAAGATGCATGGGTCCGATTTTAGAAAGTGGAGGGCAGGGAAAAGGATTGGGGGCGGCAAAGAACCGCGGCAAAGGAGGAATGATTGCAAACTGGGGGCCGGAAACGGCCAAAGACGGAAAGGCTTGCGAAAGAAGCCTGAAGAAAAGGGGCGGTGGAAATGTTGGACGGAAATGTCCGGTAGAAGTCTCTGTGATTTACCCGACCGGGGGAATCAAGTCAAATGAAGATTCCCCGGCCCTATGGTTCAGGGCATCCTCAAAATGGTCTCACTACCACCATAATGACGATGGCGACCATCAACAGGGCGGGAACCTCGTTAGCGATTCGGTAAAAACGCGCCGGGCGCCGGTTGGCGTCGGCCTCGAATCCCCTGCGCCAGCGCGCCAGAAGTCCATGAAACAGAAGCAGCCCCCCCACAAACACCAGTTTCAGGTAAATCCATGTGGTGCTCCAGTCCACTATGTCGGGCGTATATAGCAAAAAAATCCCGGTGAGAAGAGAAACCACCATGGCTGGAGTCATAATGGCTTTCAGCAGCCGCCGCTCCATGGTTTTGAGCATTTCCGAGGCCCCGGAGCCGGGCTCGGCCCCGCAATGATAGACATAAAGCCGGGGTAGGTATAGAAGCGCCGCCATCCAGGAGATAACCGCTATGATATGCAGGGCTCTGGTCCACGGGTAGGCTTCGCTTAAAAACGCCGTCATAATTTCGGTCTCCCCCCTATAGCGGGCAATGGATAAACCTCTGTGGGCACAGCCTCGGGCCCTCGCAGGAACAAATCGGGCCGTCCGACCCGGCGGCTTTGATCGTCAGTTCTTTCAGAGCTCCCATGAAAGGTTCGGAGGTGGCAAGGGCGGGAAGGCGCACATAAATTTCCACGCCCTGTTTCTCGGCAAGGCGGCGGTATTCAATATCCAGCTCCACTAGGGTTTCCGAGTGTTCCGAAACGAAGGCGACAGGAAGAACAATGACGGGAGCCTTATCCTCTCCCGCGCGGGCGATTTCTTCCGTGGTCGAGGGGCCGATCCATTCCATGGGTCCGACCCGGCTTTGATAACATACGACGCTGTCGAAGGGCGGTGTGTCCGGCGCACCCTTCAGTTCCCCCACGATGGCCGCGGCCGTCTGTTCTACCTGCCACTGATAAGGGTCACCGCTGGCGACAGTGCGTTTGGGCAAGCCGTGAGCGGAAAACAGGACCCGTGGCCTGGGTTCCCGGTTTCCGCCACTTTCGAGGTCACACAGGGCCTCCTTTATGCGCGCAGCCTGTGCCGCAACCATCCCCGAAACCGCGGGATAGCAACAGACGGCCACGGTGGGTGCGTGGAGGCCGGCTTTTCGCGCGGCGCGCGCCCAGTCCTTGCGGGATGATCCGGTGGTTGTCTTCGAAAACTGCGGATAAAGGGGAAGAAGAACAACCCGGTCGGGGTCGAAACCTCGGATCTGTTGTGCGACCTCGTCACTTCGCGGACCCCAGTAGCGCATGGAAATGAAAACTCTGTAGTCGCCGTCTTCCCCACTCAACAGGCGAGTCAGCGTCTCCGCCTGGGCTTTGGTGTTGACCAAGAGCGGCGAGCTGCCCCCCAGATGAACATAGATTTTCCGCGCCGCGGGCGCCCGCAGAAACGAGATGAGGCCGGCCAGAAGGAACCTGGCCGGCCAGGGCACGCCCAGAATATCGGGGTCGTTGAAAAGATTGAAGAGAAAGGGCCGGGCCGCAGCAAGATTGTCCGGGCCCCCAAGATTAAAGAGCACCACCGCAATTTTTTCTGGGCCATTCTTCACTCGCCCCCCTCGGAAAACAGATTATCTATAGTGACTCGGGAACGAATGAGTGCGGCCAGCTCGGCAACGTGTTCCGGGGGAGTCGCGGGTAAAACGCCATGACCAAGGTTAAAAATAAAAGGCGCCCCGCCAAGGGCCGAAAGGATGTCGCCCAAGGAATCCCTCATGGCCCCCCCCCCGGCAACGAGCAAATGCGGGTCGAGGTTCCCCTGCGCCACACAAAGCGGCTGGATTTCCCGCGCCGCCCAGGAAACCTGGACGGTTTGGTCGAGGCTTACGGCGTCTACGCCGGTTTCCTGCACATAATCCACATAGAGCGGGCCGGCCTGTCTGGGAAAGCCGATAACCGGGACATGGGGATATGTTTCATGGAGGCGGCGAACGATTTCTTCTGTGGGCTTTATAACCCATTGTCGGAACTGTCGCTCATCGAGAATTCCGGCCCAGCTGTCGAAAATCTGCAAAACTTCCGCTCCGCGTTTAATCTGTTCCCTCAAATAATGGACCGACGCCTCCACAAGAAGACTCAATAGGTCCTGGAATTCTTCGGGGCGGGTCAGGATAAAAGATTTTATGTTCGCGAAATCCCGGCTGCTTTTTCCCTCGATCATATAGGTCGCTACTGTCCAGGGGGCACCGCAAAAACCAATTAGAGCAGTATTTTTATCCAGTTTCTCCGCGACCTTAGCAACGGTTTCGTAGACTGGTTCGAGACATTGATGGAAAGTGTCGAGATTGAATTCTCCAAGTCTGGAAACACCTGAAAAATCATCCAGTAATGGTCCTTCACCTTCCTGGAAATTAACGCCCTGGCCTAAAGCGTGAGGAACTACGAGAATATCTGAAAACAGAATAGCGGCATCCATATTATAACGTTTTATGGGTTGTAATGTAACCTCAGCGGCACGACTGGGTGAAAAACATAAATCGAGAAATCCTTTTCCATCACTCCGTATTTCCTGATATTCGGGAAGATATCGTCCAGCTTGGCGCATTAGCCAGAACGGAGGAGGGTTAAGGGGTTTCCCCTGAAAAACTTGGAGTATAGGTTTACTGGAAAGAGAGGAAGTAGATCGTTTGTTTTGTTTTGTGATCATGGGGTTTGTTCTATACTGAGTGTTACAAATAATAAATATATAAATATAGTAGATGTAGTAGTGGATCTCTGTGGAAACTGGGGATTATGGCCTATCCACAAGAGATGGGGAATGGTGTCGGTAATTTAAAAAAAACAAGCTGACTGTGGGTATTAGATTTCCTTTTATGGTAAGAATTGTTGCTATGGGCTATATTCGAAAAACCTTAAATATATGAATCACGAGGAAAAGAATTAGAGTTGGATGGGATATTCAGAATATTATTGAAATTTAATATTATATTTTCCAGATGGAGATAACACAGGTAGAAAATTTGGCATATGAGGATAGTTTTGGCTCAATTCTATTTTTAGTCCGTTTTTCCCCCATTTTCACAGGTTATTAATAGACGTCGTTTTTCATGGAGACGTTGCACCTTCACCTTATATCTGACGCCACGGGCGAAACTATAGGCAATCTTACCCGAGCCTGTTTGGCTCAGTTTCCTAATGTGGAACCGAATGAACACCCCTGGAATCTGGTGCGCACGGAGAAGGATATAAATAAGGTCATAAAGGGAATCGAGAAAAATCCCGGCATGGTGCTCTATACGCTAGTCAACAGAAAATTTCAGAATCGTCTCGAAAAGTCATGTCTAAACCTTGGCGTTCCTTGCGTCTCGGCCCTCGACCCTATTTTTGCCGCTATGAGCAAGTTTTTCGGCCTGAAGAGTCAGGAAAAACCCGGACACCAGCATGTTATGGATGCGGAATATTTTCATCGACTCGAGGCCATGAACTATGTCCTGACCCATGACGACGGACAATCGGTTGCTGGTCTCGATAAGGCCGACGTGATTCTTGTGGGGGTTTCCCGCACCTCGAAAACACCAACCTGTCTCTATCTCGCAAACCGAGGAATCAGCGCCGCCAATATTCCCCTGGTTCCGGGTTACCCCCTGCCGCCGGAACTTCTCAAGGCCAAAAAACCCCTGATCATCGGGCTGACTAAAAACCCCAAAAATCTGGTCCAGGTAAGGAAAAACCGGCTTAATGTCCTGAATCAGGATCACGAAACCGACTATGCCGATATAGAAACGGTACAGGAAGAAGTCCGTGATGCGCGCCGGATTTTTACCCGCAATCATTGGCCGGTCATTGACGGAACCCGGAAATCCATCGAGGAAATAGCAGCTATCGTCCTTCAGCTCTACGCCCGACATAAGGAGGGCGTTTCTTAAGGAATGGCGGTTTTGCGCCCGGTGATTCTGGCTTCTTCCAGCGAGACAAGACGGAAAATACTTAGTGATGCCGGCCTCGCGTTCGAGGCGGNCGGCNCCACGCTGGACGAAAAAAGNCTCAAGGAAGAACTGACCGCCAAAGGGGTCGCCGGGGACGCNTTCGCCCTGGCCTTGGCCAGGGCNAAAGCAACAGANATCGCGGAAAAACACGGCGATTTCNTNGTGATCGGAGCCGACCAGATACTGGAATGCGGGGGCAAAAGATTTGATAANCCGCAAAGCNGGACCCAAGCCCGNCGCCAGCTCGANGGGCTNAGCGGAAAGACTCANAGCCTGACCAGCGTGGTCTGNGTCCTGTGTGGGGAGAAGANGGTCTGGACTTANAGCGACCACGCCCACCTGACCATGCGCTCCTTGAGCGGGGATTTTATGGATTNCTATCTGAAAGAANTGNGAGAAAAAAAACTGCGCAGAGCNGGGCTTTATCAGCTTGAGGGGNTGGGAAGTCAGCTTTTCCTCTCGGTGGAGGGAGATTTTTTCACCATACTGGGCCTGCCTCTTTTTCCNCTTTTGGANTTCCTGCGTTCACNGGGAATCATGAAGACATGACGCCATCGAAAAAAACCATTCGCGCCGGGGTTNTGGGGTGGCCCGTGGCCCANTCNCGGTCGCCCCTGCTGCATGGGTATTGGCTGAAACAGNACGCAATCANCGGTGAATANACNGCCCTGGCCGTCCCCCCNGGGGATTTNACCAAGACGTTTTCTCAATTGCCGGAACNGGGTTTTTCCGGGGTCANTATTACCGTTCCCCATAAACAGGCCGCCCTTGAAGCNATCACNTNGGCTGGCGGTGNCGTGACGGAAANGGCGCGGNACATCGGCGCCGTCAATGCCGTGGTTTTTCATGCCAACGGTCCCGTGGAAGGAGACAATACGGACGCCTTCGGATTCATGGAAAACCTCAGGGAAAAAGCGCCACAGTGGAAGGGCGACAACCCCGTTGCTGTGCTTGGAGCCGGCGGCGCGGCGCGGGCTGTCTGCGCCGGTCTTGCCGGAACCGGCGTTAAGGAAATACGGATCGTCAACCGCACCGAAGCAAAAGCCCAGAATCTGGTGCGGATGTTTGGCCCCCCCATAATCCCCGTTTCATGGGAGGACCGGGAAACCTCCCTGGCGGACGTCTCGCTGCTGGTCAACGGCACCCCCCTGGGGATGGCTGGCTCTCCGCTGCTGGACCTGGCCCTGGCCCGCTTGCCCGCGGCCGCCGTGGTCTATGACATTGTCTATGCGCCGCTGGAAACACCCCTGCTTGGTGCGGCAAAGGCACGCGGGAATCCGGTGGTGGACGGTTTGGGAATGCTTATTCATCAGGCTCGGCCCGCCTTCGAAGCGTGGTTTGGGGTCCTGCCCGAAGCCACCTCCGAGTTGCGCGAAATGCTGGAAGCCGACCTCCGCAAAGGAGAAACCACATGATCGTCGCCGGGCTTACCGGGTCCATAGGCATGGGAAAATCCGCGGCCGCGGCCGTGTTGCGCCACCTTGGCTGTCCCGTGCATGAAGCCGACAGGGCTGTTCATCATTTGATGGAAAAAGGAGGCAAGGCGGTTCCCCTTGTAAAGAAGGCCTTTGCCGAAGCCGTTCCCAAGCTCATCAAACATGGCAGCGTCGACCGCGTGGCTCTGGGCGATTTTGTCTTTGGCAACGAAGACGCCCTGGACCGGCTTGAAACGATCCTTCATCCGCTGGTGCGTGAAAGCGAAGACGCCCATCTTTTTCGCATGGCCATGCGCCGGGAAAAACTCGTCTTTCTCGATATACCCCTTCTCTTTGAAACGGGCGCAGAGGAACGTCTTGACACCACGATCCTGGTTTCGGCGCCACCCTTTGTCCAGGCATCGCGGGCTCTTCGCCGGCCCGGCATGACCCGAGAGCGGCTGGCGGCAGTGTTATCCCGCCAGATGCCGGATGCCGAAAAGAAACGCCAAGCCGATTTCGTGATCGAGACCGGCCTAGACCGCGGATGGACCTTGCGCCAACTTAAGCGGACGATCAGACTGATCCTCTGGGAATTCGGGAATCTTTAGAGCGGTTCAGGGCTGATGGGAGCAATTTGATGAAAACGAATCGGTTCATTCGGGTGGGCGCGGCACACAACGCGACGCAAGCCCCCGCGGCGGCAGCCTGGCCTTGGCAGCCTAAGGGGCAGCCTCGGCGGAGTGGGTCCCCGCTGCTGCGGAGGACGAGTCGGGCAAGCGCCGCAACGCTTCTGAGGGGTCGATCCGCTCCACCTTCGGCCGGGTTCTTTTGTCCCGGTCACATGGCCCCCATCAGCCCTGAACCGCTCTAACCCATGCGTGAAATCGTTCTCGATATCGAAACTACAGGGCTCGACCCCGTTAATGGCGACCGCGTGGTTGAAGTCGGTTGTATCGAGCTCATCAACCACCTTTCCACGGGCGAGGAATTTCACGTTTATATAAACCCCGAACGCGACATGCCGTCGCAGGCCTATGAGATTCACGGCCTGTCGGAGGAATTCCTCTCCGGCCATCCCGTTTTCAGCGCGGTGGCGGAGGATTTCCTGACTTTTATCGGGAGCGATCCCCTGATTATTCACAACGCCGCCTTCGACCTTGGGTTTCTCAATACCGAACTGACGGCCTGCGAACGGCCGGAAATTCCCGAAGGCCGCGCCATTGATACACTGGCTCTCGCACGCAGCAAGTTCCCGGGCGCGCCGGCAAATCTGGACGCTCTGTGCCGCCGCTTCGGAATTGATCTCAGCGNCCGNGAAAAACATGGCGCCCTTCTCGATTCCCATCTTCTGGCCGAGGTCTATCTGGAGCTCATCGGCGGCCGCCAGCATGGCCTGGGCCTTGGTGGNGGCGAGGCGGCAGTTGCCAGGGGGAAAGAACACGCGCCCTTTGCCGGAGGCGAGGAAGAGTCCAGCGCGCGCCCTTCTTCGGCAAGACCGCCACGCCCCCATGCCCCCAGCACGGAAGAGCTGGCGGCCCATAAGGAAATGCTCGCGCTTTTGGAAAACCCTCTTTGGAGTCAATAGNGAGGAATCNAANAAAGGCGATTCCTGCTTCTGGGCCCCACNCCTAAACCCGGGAAAACCGAAAAAAATCTAAGCGTTACCGGCCNCTGGCTGGGCGGCGGCCTTGTTCCGCCGGTAGAGATCCGCAAAATCAAGAGGATTAAGCATCAGCGGTGGGAACCCAGCGTCACGGGCGGCGTGGCCAATAATGGCCCGGATGAAAGGAAAAAGAAGGCGCGGACATTCAATCATAAGAACCGGCTCGAGGGAGTCTTCGGGTACGCCTTCAATGGTAAAAAGACCGGCATAAGTCAAATCGGAAATAAAGGCGATGCCGTCTGCGGTCTCGGCCTTGATAACGATAATGACAGAGACTTCGTAACTGTTTTCCTTG